>JAZRAA010000001.1:0-1058 GCA_045634325.1 Acutalibacteraceae bacterium
AATTGACACTTTCCATTTGCATTATATCACGGAAGATGAATACGGACAAGCCTTTAGTTGCGCAAAAAACTTCCTTGAACAGCGGTACGGCGAAACACGGAGCGAAGATTACCTTGTTGGATACTCGACGTTGCTTTCGTATTTGGCGGGTTATGCGGCAAATATGCCGTTGTGTATTGCATGGGAAGGCACAAGACAAATATTGAAAGAAAGGTATGGACTTAAAGATGAGTGAAGCGATTATGGAAACCAATGCTGTTGAAACCTTTGTTATTGATACCGATGCGAAAGCGGGTTGGGCTTTGGATAAAATCCGTGAAGCCCGTGCCGACCGGGATATGTGGGTAAAGTGGTACGAAGACAAGATTGCAGAAATCAAGGCGCAGACCGACTTCAATACCATGAACCTTGAACGTATGCTTGCCGAGTATTTTGCAAGCGTGCCGCACAAGAAAACGAAGACGCAGGAATCGTACGCATTACCCGGCGGCAAGTTGGTTATGAAACTGCAAAACCCGGAGTACAGGCGGGATGACGCAACCGTTATTGCGTGGCTGAAAGCCAACGGCGGCGAACAGTACATCAAAACCAAAGAGGAACTTGCGTGGGCAGACCTCAAGGCGAATAGTGCCGCCCTCGGCGGGAAACTGTTTAGCGAAGACGGGGAGGAAATACCCGGCATTGAAGTGGTTGAGCGTGAAGCGAAGTTTGTTGTGGAGGTGTGATTATGGACAAGATTTACCGTGTAAACATTACCGAGGTTGACCCGGAAACGGGTACTGAAACCGAGGTGCTGAATGACAATTATGCAGGTTTGACTCTTTCTGCTGATTGTGGCGATGGGCGCATGGCAGAAGTGATTATGCACGACACCATTTACGACCTTTCCGTGCGGCTTGCGCAGGGCGAGAAAACAAGTAAAGCGGTGCGGCTTGCGAATGCGCTCATGGCGATAAAGCAGGACAAGACCAACAATTTTGAAACAACGCTGATGCGTGCGATTATGGAGGATATGTAAGATGAGCGAGGGAAAGATTTTCGGCTTGATGGGACAAGCA
>JAZRAA010000002.1:0-9568 GCA_045634325.1 Acutalibacteraceae bacterium
TGATCGGTTGTTTTCTTATATGCGAAAGTGTCAAAAACCGCATAGCAGAGCGGTTTTAGGGAATAAAAAGAAAATAACGGCAATCATGATACCGTGGTATCAAAATTACCGTTATAGATTGGTTGCGGAGGCCGGATTCGAACCTTCGACCTTCGGGTTATGAGCCCGACGAGCTACCCCTGCTCCACTCCGCGATATGAGCGCTGACGTTCAGCGCTTATTTATTATAGCCTATGTCTCTTAAAAAAGCAAGATGTTTTTTTGAAAAACTACATCTTTTTTACGACAAACCTTCTAATTCCTCGCTGATTTGCGCCCAATCCAGCATTTTTTCTTCCAATTGCGCCTGTTTTTCTTGCAGCTGTTCCGTCATTTCCATTAACCGCGCATAATCTCCCATGGCTTGCGCACTGATTTGAGTCTCCAAACCCGCTATCTCTTGTTCCAAGGCGGTTATCTCCTGCTCGGTACGATTGAGTTTTGTGGTTAGTTTGCGCTTTTGCGAAGCCAATTCCTTTTGTTGCTGATACGTATTCACTTTTATAGGCGCACACACCGTTTCTTTAGGTGTTTGGAACACTGTTTGTTTTTCTAAATACGTATCATAATTGCCCGTGTATGAAACACAGCCATCGGTATTAAGCCGCAAAATCCTATCTGCCATACGATTGATAAAATAACGGTCGTGCGACACCGCCAACACCGTACCGGTGTACCCTTCCAAAGCTGCTTCCAGTGCCTCTCGTGAGCGGATATCCAAGTGGTTGGTAGGCTCATCCAACAACAATAAATTGTGGCGGGCAAGCATCAATTTGAGCAGTAACAATCTCGCTTTTTCGCCACCGCTCAACTGTGCAATGGGTTTGAATACATCGTCCCCACGGAACAAAAAAGCCGCCAAAGCATTGCGCAACTGTGTCCCGCTCATCAGCGGATAGGCATCCGACAGTTCCGAAAGCACCGTATTATTTTGGTTCAAATTGGCTTGCACCTGGTCATAGTATCCAACCGACACTTTCGCGCCCAAACGCACAAATCCGTTGTCGGCGGCAAGTTGGTCGTTTAAAATCTTCAAAAGCGTCGTTTTGCCGCACCCGTTGGGCCCCACTAAAAAAGCACGTTCACCGCGCCGCAACTGAAAATGCACGTCACGAAACAGTGCCGTATCCCCAAATGCCTTTTGCAGTTCACCCACCGTGAGCACTTCGTTGCCGCCCACCTGCGCCGCTGTGAAATCGAAAGAAATAGCATCCTGTTCGCTTTCGGGTGTGACCAACTGTGCGCGCAAACGTTCCACCGCCTTTTCCTTACTTTCGGCGGTACGGATGCTCTTTTCACGGTTCCACTGTTTGAGCAAGGCGATGTTTTCCTCGATGCGTGCAATTTCCCGCATCGCCGTTTTATAATGTTTTTCCTCTATCTCACGGTCACCTTCCCGCAACGCCTTATGCGCCGTATAACTGCCGTTGGAAACATACAATCTCCCGCCCGCCAACTCTATCGTGCGGGTGGTCACCCTATCCAAAAAATAGCGGTCGTGCGAAATGATAATCGCCGCGCCGGTATATCCACGTAAAAATTCCTCCAACCATTCCACAGCGGCGATATCAAGGTGGTTTGTGGGCTCGTCCAACAGTAGTACGTTTGCATCCGACAACAACAATTTTGCCATTGCCGCTTTAGAACGCTGTCCGCCGCTCAAAGAATCAACAGGTTGGGAAAGTGCCGTTTCGCTAAACCCCAAGCCGAGCAGTGTAGCACGGACACGATTTTTATAATACAGCCCGCCCATATTTTCAAATTGTTCCCGCAAAGCGTGTTGTTCAGAAAGCAAAGTGTCGTCCGTTTCACCGTTTTCTAACCGCTTATTGACCTGTGCCAGCTGTCGTTCGATTTCCATGACAGAAGCAAAAATGCTTTCCACCTCTGCGTACAACGTGCGGTTGGAATCACTGCAGGTGTGCTGCTCCATATAGCCGATGCGGGTTTCCTTCGAGCGTACCGCCACCCCATCATCTATGCTTTCTTGTCCAATGAGCATGCGAAAAAGCGTGGTTTTGCCACATCCGTTTTCGCCGATAAAACCCACTCTGTCTTGTCGGTCAACATCAAAAGTAACGCCTTCAAAAAGAAGACGTTCACCGAAATATTTAGTTAACCCTTGCACCGATATTGCCGACATAGCGACCTCACAAACCATAATTTTTCATCATCATACCACATTCCCGCAACAAATGAAAACATTTTTTATTTTTTTTACGTTTTCTCTTTCCTTTTTAGACATTCTAATATATAATAGAGAACTGCGAGGTGATTTTAATGTCACAAAATAAAAAAGTAACGGCTACCCACGCACGCAAAACTTCCGCAAAACAAAACAAATGCACGCGCGGGTTTGCCATATTAGGCATAACGTTTTTATCCATCATCAGCGTGCTCTGTTTCAGCATTGGAGCGGTTTTGCTGTATTTCAACTATGACCGCAACTCTGCTTTGGACAAGCTGACCGATGCGGAATTGGGTATTTCTACCGACGGATTGTCGGAGGACATCACCAACATTGCATTGTTCGGTATCGACTCCCGCAATCTCAGTGCCAAGAGAAGCAATTCCGATTCCATCATGATTTTGAGCATCGACAAGGTGCACAATTCCATCAAAATCACGTCTATTATGCGTGATTCTCTGGTGCCGATTGATGGTTATACTCCCAGAAAAATCAACGCTGCCTACAGCCTTGGTGGTCCGGAACTGGCCATCAAAACGCTTAACCAAACGTTCAACCTGAACATCCGCGACTACGCTACCGTGAATTTCGCCGGCATGGCGGAAATTGTGGATGCAATGGGCGGCATTGAATTGAACATTTCCGCAGCAGAACGTGAAAATGCCAACTATCATATGCAAGCGTTAGCGGTTGCCAGCGGTATCATCTATGACCCCATCCCCACTACCGGTCTGCAAACGGTCAACGGCACGCAAGCAGTGGCTTTTGCACGTATACGCGGTGTCAGCACAGCAGACGGCGTGCGGGACGACTATGGCCGCACCGACCGTCAGCGCTATGTGATGGAGCAATTGTTCAACAAAGCACTGACCCTTGGAAAATCCAGATATCCCGGCGTTATCAAGTCCCTCTTGCCGTACATGGATACTTCTCTGACTTACAGTGATATTATCCGCATGGCAGGTGTGCTTGGCGGCGATATCAAGTTTGAGCAAGCGCGTATTTCACAAGGCTACAGCATGAATATTTCTACTCAAGACTATCCGAGCAGTTTGGGTTCGCTGGTATATTACAACCTCGATTACGCCACCTCTATGTTGCATGCTTTTATTTATGACGGCGTGCATCCCGATACCTATGTGACCACCAACAAACCCGATTTAACCCCGTGGTATACAACTTACATGGCAAACAAATCATAAACCATAAAAAATCTCCGAATTTTCGGAGATTTTTTGTTTTCTCTTTTCTTTTTTCTTCACATGCTGTATAATGAAATGGAAACGAGGTGATATACATGGCGAAAAGCAAGTCCGATTGTTCCCCCCGTACAAGACGATGGGCTATCTGCGGCACAACGCTGTTGTCGGTTCTTGGTGTGCTATGTATCAGTGTTTCCACCCTGTTGTGGTATTTTCAATATAACCGCAACAACACACTGGACGGGTTGACAGACATCGACTTAGGCATTGTCGAAGAACCCCAAAAGGACATAACCAACATTGCGCTTTTCGGCATCGACACGCGCAACCTCAGCAGTTTCAAAGGACGTTCCGATTCCATCATTATTCTGTCCATCGACCACGAAAGCGGCGCACTTAAACTAACCTCCATTTTGCGTGATACACTGGTGCCACTTGAAGGATATGGCGTGCAGAAAATTAACGCCGCCTATTCCTACGGCGGACCGCAACTCGCAATTAAAACACTTAATTTGGCTTTCAATCTAAACATTCGTGACTACGCCACCGTTAATTTTGCAGGCATGGCAGACATCATTGATGCAGTCGGCGGTGTGCAGGTGACGCTAACAGAAGCGGAGCTTCAGTCTGTCAATGCCAGTATGAATACATTGGCTATCACAAGCGGCACTACCTTTACCCCCATTGAAACAGCGGGCACCCACACTTTAAACGGTGCGCAAGCGGTCACATTTGCACGCATACGCAAAACACAAACCATAGATGGTGTGCGGGATGATTATGGCCGCACCGACCGTCAACGATATATTTTGGAACAGCTTTTCAACAAAGCTTTGACGATGGATGTGGTGAAATATCCGTCCTTCATAAAGCAATTGTTACCGTACATGGAAACGTCTTTGTCTTACAGTGAAATTTTGGAAATGTCTACGATTTTAATGCAAAAACCATCGTTTGCCGAGGCACGTATCCCATACGATTACAATATGTATATCCCCACAAAAGACTATCCAAGCAGTGTCGGCTCGGTGAAATACTATAATCTCGACTATGCGGCAGATATGGTGCACGCTTTCATTTATGAAAGCATCTCCCCAGCCGACTTTGCCGCAACACATCCCAACGACACAACGCCATGGTACACCGATTGGGTGAACGGAAAATGGACTTTATAAAACAAAAGCAGCAGGATTCCGTCGGAATCCTGCTGCTTTTTATTCTTTTGTTGCCGCTTCAAGCGCTTCTCTCAACGTATCGAGAGCGGTCAATCCTTTTGCAATTTTCACCGCAAAATATGGCTTTGCGCCCGCACTGATAAGCACACGGCCTTTGAGTGCAGCGGTCATACGCGCACCGATTTCCATATTGAGCGTCTTTTGATACAAGAGCAACGTATCTGTCTGTTGTTTTACCTCATACACGCCGAGCGCCGACGCCATGTTACGTAACAAGGCGACGTCAATTAACCCTTGCACCGCCGTAGGCGGTTCACCGAAACGGTCAATCAGCTCATCATAGACGTCCAATGAATCCTCCATGCTGCGAATATCCGCAATGCGACGGTAGATTCCCAGCCGTATGGCATTGTCCGCAATATAACTTTCCGGGATATGTGCCGAAATCTGCAAATCAATCAAGCACTCTGCATCCTCTTGCTCACGGTGCACACCTTTTTCCATATCTACAGCTTCAGATAACAGCCGCAAATACATTTCGTATCCTACCGCTTCCATGTGTCCGTGCTGTTGTGCACCCAGCATATTGCCCGCGCCACGAATTTCCATATCCCGCATAGCGATTTTAAAACCTGCGCCAAACTCAGTAAAGTCCCGCATCGCCTCCAATCGTTTGGTGGCAATGTCGGTCAATTCCTTGCCACGTCTGAAGGTTAAAAATGCATACGCACGGCGGGAAGAACGCCCAACACGTCCGCGCAACTGGTGCAACTGCGAAAGTCCGAACCTGTCAGCATTTTCAATAATCAAGGTGTTGACGTTGGGAATATCCACACCCGTCTCGATAATAGTGGTACACACCAAAATATCAATGTCGTGTTCCAGCACCTGCCGCCAAATATCCGACAACTGCTCCTCGGTCATTTTACCGTGTGCCACCGCAATACGTGCCTCGGGCAGATGATTTTGCAAACCCGCAGCGCACTGTTCAATGCTCTCTACCCGATTGTGCAACCAATATACCTGTCCGTCACGGCGCAGTTCACGGCGAATGGCATCCATCAACACACCATTATCGTGCTCTAACACATAGGTTTGCACGGGTCGGCGGTCTTGCGGTGCTTCCTCAATGATGGACATATCCCGCACCCCGCTCATCGCCATATTCAGCGTGCGCGGAATGGGGGTAGCAGACAGCGTCAGCACATCAACAGCGGGGGCAAGTTCCTTAATGCGTTCCTTCTGCGCCACGCCGAACCGTTGTTCCTCGTCAATGATGAACAACCCTAAATTCGGCAATTTTACGTCTTTTGAAAGCATGCGGTGGGTACCCACCAATATATCCACTCTGCCGTCTGCCACACGTTTTAAAATATCGGCCTGTTGCTTGGCAGTGCGGAAACGGGACAGCATTTCCACTTCAACCGGGAATCCCTCAAAACGACGAACAATCGTATTATAGTGTTGAAAAGCGAGAATGGTGGTCGGCACCAAAATTACGCACAGTTTTCCTTCTGTGATACACTTGAAAGCTGCACGCAATGCCACCTCGGTTTTACCAAATCCGACGTCCCCGCACAACAAACGGTCCATCGGTACATCCCGCTCCATATCCTGTTTAATTTCGTCAATACACCGCAACTGGTCATCCGTTTCTTCATATTCAAAATGGCGTTCAAAATCATACTGCCACTCGCCGTCCGGCTCAAATGCATACCCCTTGGTGCTCATGCGTTTACCATAAAGGGCAATGAGTTGTTTGGCAATATCCTTGACCACTGCACGCACGCGCGTTTTGGTTTTCTGCCATTCCTGCCCACCCAATCGGTGTAATTTCAGTTGTACGTCGTCTTTCGTGCCGATATATTTGGACACCAAGTCCAATTGTGTCACCGGCACGTACAGAATATCGCCTTTTGCATAACGCAGTTTGATATAATCCTTAATAACACCTTGCAATTCCAGTCGATGCACGCCTTCGTACACACCAATGCCGTGAGCTGCGTGGACGATGTAGTCACCGATCTGCAACTCGGATAAACTATGAATTTCAGCGCCTTTATCGCGGCGGACACGTCGCACCTTTTTACGCGCCGTCGAAACACGTCCTCTAGTCAGCACGGCAAACTGCGCATCGGGAAACTCCGCACCCGCAGACAACCCACCCGTCAGCACCAACACTTTCCCTTTGATGGGCTTTTCGGGGGACACTGCGTGCATGGCAGGAATGTCATGTTTTTGTAAATCTTCCGCCAAGACTTGTGCTGTTTTCTCTTCGCTGCCGCTCAAGACAATACAACCCAGTCCTCTTGCAAGAATATCTTTGATATCCTCTGCCAACAATTCCACGCCACCCGACCAAACAGGTAACTGCCGTGCAGTGACGGTATACATCGCTTTAACAGCAATATCCCATAATCCACCCGCAAAGGTATTCATAAGGATGCCGCCGAGTCGCTCAATGGTTAACTGCAACGCTTCCGACGGTAATGCAAACGCCGTAAGCGCACGGCACAGTTCACCCTCTTGCATCAACCCTTTGATATCCTCTTGCAATTGCCAATGGAACGTGCGGGCACGTTCTTTTACTCTGCCGACTTCGGACACAAACAACAAACTATTCCCGCAATAATCAAACACCGTAGCAGGCTCATCATATATGAGCGGGATATATTTATCCAGCGAAGCGGGCAAACTGCCGCCACGCAAGCGATCGATATCCCGCATGAATTTTTCTTTTTGCGCCGCCGCATCCTTGCCGCGCAAATGGGACACCATATCCTCTATTTTTAAAGCAAGTTCCAACGGATTGTCATACATAATTTCGGCGGCGGGCGGAATGGAAATACCGTCCAACTGTTCGGTACGGCGTTGGGACAGCAAATCAAAATAGGAAACCGTATCCACCGTATCTCCCCACAGTTCAATACGCACGGGGAACGGTGCCGCCGCAGGATAAATATCCACAATACCGCCTCGTACCGCGAATTGTCCGGCACCCTCAATCTGTGCGGTGCGCTCGTAACCGGCGGCAGTAAAAGCCGCGGCCAAATCCTGCACAGGCAACGGTGCGCCTGCTACAATATCCAATGTGCGAGCAAGCAAAACTTCGGGCGGTAAAGTATACTGCACCGCCGCATCCACCCCTGCAATCACGCAATCAAAGCCACCCTCGGCCATGGTGGCGAGCGTGGCAAGACGCATCTGTTCATATTCACGAGAAGTCGACTCCACGCGCCGCAAAGAGAGTTCACGAGCGGGTAACATCAACACCCGCTCACCCAGTGCGGTCAAGTCCTCTTGCAAGCGGGTTGCCTCCGCTTCATCCGCTGTGAGTACCAATGCACGACGGCGGGTGGACACCATTGTGGTGTGAATCCATAACGCCTTATGGATATGTCCCAATCCGGTGATCGAAAGGGGCAATCGCCCCACCGCAATATCTTTTTGAACAGCGGAAAAGGCCGGCATTTTCTGCATGCCGGCATAATACATACTCATATTTCACCTCATCCTCAATGGGAATACCTATTCATCGCTTGCTCGATATTACCTTCTACAATCAATTTGGCAGCACCAATTGCTTTTTGTGCCGTCTCACCCATCGTTTTCAACTCGTCTTTAGAAAAACGGGACAGCACCCAATCCGCCAAGTCATAATCGGGATGCGGTTTGGCACCAATACCCATTTTGATGCGCGGAAAATCTGTAGAACCGCACAACTGCAGGATGCTTTTTACACCGTTTTGACCGCCGGCACTACCGTTTCTGCGTACACGCAGGCCGCCGACCGGTAATGAAATATCATCAAATATCAACAATACCTGTTCAGGTGCCAGTTTGTAGAATTTCATCGCTTCGCGCACCGCTTCACCGCTGTTGTTCATATAGGTTTGCGGTTTCATCAGCAAAATGCGTTTATCTCCCATTTTGCCTTCTCCGCAATATGCGCGAAAGCGCACACGGTCCACCCGCACGCCCCAGTCGTCCGCCAATGCGTCCAACACAATAAACCCCGCGTTGTGTCGCGTATTTTCATATTGTATGCCGGGATTGCCGAGTCCTACCACCAAAAAGTCAATCGGCCCACCCGTCTTTTTCTTGAAAAACATGATAATCACCTTTAAAGACAATTTTTCCTCATTATCATTATACCGAAAAGTAGATATTTTGCAAGGAGTTTTTCCTATATTTTTCACATAGTAACTGCACGAAAAACGAAAAAGACTGTGCAAATCCACAGTCTTAAAAAAAATATGATAATTTTTAATAAATAACTGGAAATGTCTAGAAAAGTCTGTTATAATACTAGGTGGTATCGTGCGTCTATTGACAGGCAAGCGATTTCACGCTCCAAACGGAGCACCAAAGTTGTCAAAAATTTTTTAGGAGGTTGACTTATGAGTCACAAGTTTGTTTATCTCTTCTCCGAAGGCGACGCTTCCATGCGTGAGCTGCTCGGCGGTAAAGGTGCTAACCTGGCCGAAATGACCAAAATCGGTCTGCCGGTTCCCCAGGGCTTCACCGTTTCCACTGAAGCTTGCACCCAGTACTATGAAGACGGTCGCAAAATCAACGATGAAATCCAGGCACAGATCATGGAGTACATCGACAAAATGGAAGGCATCACCGGCAAAAAATTCGGTGACAAAGAAAATCCGTTGCTCGTTTCCGTGCGTTCCGGCGCTCGTGCTTCCATGCCCGGCATGATGGATACCATCCTGAACCTCGGCTTGAACGAAGACGTTGTCGAAACCATGGCTGCCAAATCCGGCAATGCTCGTTGGGCATACGACTGCTATCGTCGTTTCATCCAGATGTATTCCGACGTTGTTATGGAAGTCGGCAAAAAATACTTTGAGGAACTCATCGATAAGATGAAAGAAGAAAAAGGCGTGACCCAGGACGTTGACCTGACCGCTGAAGACCTCAAAGAACTGGCTACTCAGTTCAAAGCTGAATAC
>JAZRAA010000003.1:0-41985 GCA_045634325.1 Acutalibacteraceae bacterium
TTATAGTGAAGTGTGTATTCACATACGGCTTGTCTGAATTCCAGTTCTGTACGGAATTGTATATGATATAATTTTTCTGCCTTTAAAGTTTTAAAAAATGCTTCAACAATCGAATTATCATAAGGCATACTTGCTCTTGAAAATGATTGTTGAACGCCCAACTCTTTTAAGTATTTCATGTAGGTTTTTGAAGTGTAGTTGGCCCCTTGATCACTATGAAATAATAAATCGGTTGGTTTCCTATTCTCATATGCCTGTTTAAATGTGCATTTAGTTAGGTGTGTCGAGTTAGAGGTTGACACTTTGCATCCAACGATTTTTCGCGAGTATAGGTCAAGAATTATGCAAATATAGAATTTTTTATCATTCACGTTGAACTGTGTGACATCTCCTGCCCAGACTTGATTAGGACGTGATACTTCGAACTTTTGGTTGGAAATGATTAATTTTCTGTCTTGAGCCTGATCATATAGTTTCTTTGCACCGCCCCTGGATGAGAACAAATCATTTTCATGCATGATTCTTGCCACCGTGTTACGTCCTATTATATATCCCTGCTGTTTGAGTATGTAATGTATTTTATCAGCACCATAAGTGCGATTACTTTCTTCAAATATCTTTTGGATAATAGGTAGCAGTTCCGCATTACGCTGAGCGGCGAGAGTGTTTCCGTTTTTGTTTCGCAGCGTGTGGTTGAAATAACTTCCTTTATCCACTTGTAGTGCTTTACATGTTAAAGTTATGCTGTATCCAAATTTCTCAAGCATACTTTTAACTGCATCATACCGTTCGCTCAAAGGAGCACTTACGGTGCACGGGGAGGCCCATAGAATTTGTATCATTTTTTCTTGCTGTTCGCATTTTTGCTTAAGGTCATTGTAATCTCTCATATTGACTTGCTTTGTGCTTTTGGGCTTTTGTTCATATTCTTTGATCCAGGCAGTTAATGTGCTGCGTGCAACACCGGTTTCATTTGAAATTTCAGTAATGGTTTTACCGGCAAAATACATCTCGGTTATTTTCTTTTTCTGTTCTTCTGAGTAAACCTTTTTCATGTTTTAACCTCCTTGAAATGATGTTTTGGTGAGGAAAATTATTACCCACTACTATTGTACAACATTTCAAAAGGTCACTCGCCCCTTTAAAATCGTTATTTTAATGACTTTCTGGCGAAAAAGGCGTATTTAGATGATTTAAAATCGACTAGTGCTTTTTGAGAATAAAGATTGTGCTCGGAATATGTAGATAAATAATGAAAAATATGGTATAATATCGAAAAGATGATTATTTTTAAATTTAATATTCTACGCAACTAATTTTAGAGGAGAATATCATGAAAATACTTGAGCACAGAACGGTGGATTTTGCACCAGACACGCATGTCACTTTTATAAGAGTAGAAACAGAAGACCTTTCTGTAACGATAAAAGATATAATTACTGTTCTCTCAAATCTTTCTTGGATTTCTAAGTTTGATAACGAATATGTGCGTTCTAGTTTTGAGGTTCGAGCAAAAGACACCGCAGAGTATTTAGCTCGCAATTTAAAGTTAAATAAGGATGATGGCGTAACCAGTAATACAGGCGAATATGTTGTATCAGAATTAGCACGAGAAGCTATTGTACAGAAACTTGGTTACCTCGATATTCCTTTGGCAGAGCTATTCAAGGAGCAGGTCGTAGGAAATCCCGGTTTCGATTACTATTCTGCGAATAGTGAAGATATCATAGTTTTTGGTGAAGCAAAATATTTATCTGACCAAAACGCATATGGTTCTGGAATGAACCAAGTAGCAAAATTTATACGCACAAAACAAGATATATCTGATTTGAATGATATTGATAAATTCTTTGATGTAAAATCGTTAAATGCGGCCAATAATGGTGAAAAGGCTTATTCAGTGGCTTTTTCGGCCAAATCAACGTCATCAGATAGAATAATATCCGGAATAAAGAGGCACAAACAATATCAAAACTTATTAAAGTATAAAGAATTGATTTTCGTGGCGGTGAATGTATGAATAATGTGATTCAAAAAATACTAGAACATAAAGAAATAGAAACTATTTTTAACTATGTGTTAAACAAATTATATACAGAAGGACCAGTTTCAACAACAGTTCTAGAAATTTTATCATATTTGTATATCTATGAAAAAGAAAGTTTCGAAAAACATAACGATAAAATATTAAAATATATGGGTGTCAATTACAAAGATGTACCCGTAGCATCGCTCACCGAAGCTGTATTCGGTATGTATAAAAAACATATTGAATCTACATACAATTATTCTTATACACCTGTGCAAGCTAGCATTGTTCAAGGCATTCACAACAATCAGTGTTTTAGTTTCTCAGCTCCAACTAGTACAGGCAAATCTTTCGTTTTTAGAAATATCATCGATGCGTGCAAAAATGATGTTGTGATTATTGTTCCGTCCAGAGCGCTAATTAATGAGTATTATATCAGGATTACCGAAGCCATTCCCGATAAAACTGTTAATATCCTTACATTTATCGACAGAATTAATACTCGTTATGCACGAAGAAATATCTTTATTGTTACGCCAGAACGATGCAAAGAACTTTTCAAACATAAAAATGAATTTAACATCGATTACTTTTTGTTTGATGAAGCACAACTTAGTAACGAAGAATCTAATAGAGGTTTATTCTTTGATAGTATCGTAAGGAGAATACAAAAATCTTATCCACTTTCTAAATTTGTTTTTGCGCACCCTTTTGTAGCAAATCCAGAAGCACAAATTATCAAGAATCACTTTCCTCAGGAAACATCGCTTTCTAAACAATATATTCAAAAAAATGTTGGACAAATTTTTTATTCATACGATAATGGAAATTTTTATCACTTTGGTATAGATAAGAATATAATGGGCAAGCAAAAAGTTCAATGTTCTTTTGACCCTATTAGCAAAGCCATAGAAAACAATGGAAGTGTCTTGATTTACACAACAAAAGCAAGTATTTATAAAAAAACAGTATTTAACGATTTTGAAAAATATATTAGTCTTTGCCAACCCATAAGAAATAAAGATGCTGACTCCTTGATAAACCAAATAAAAAACTATCTTGGGGCAACTGACGACAATAATATGGATAAATATTCTCATATGCTTTTTTTGTTAAAAAAGGGTATTGTAGTGCATCATGGCTCTTTGCCATTGCAAGCAAGATTGATATTAGAAGAATTTACCCAAAAAGGTTTTTGCCGCATTTGCTTTGCTACATCTACACTGGAGCAAGGCGTTAATATGCCTTTTGAGGTTGTGTTTTTAAACACATTTCAAGCCAGCAGGCCTCTTTCTTTAAAAAATCTAATAGGTAGAGCAGGACGTTCTAGTACACAAAGAAAATTTGACTATGGTAGCGTCATCGTGCGAAAAGATAATATGTCAAAGTTTAGAGATATAATGACTTCTGATGATTCATTAAAGAGCATTTCCTTGTTAGAAGATGATAATATCGATGATGATTATAAAGATTTTAAAGAGGCAATATTATCAAATACTTTATCAGACGAATACAATTTAACAGAAGAACAACTCACCAAATTAACAGACGATGATACTCAAAGCATAATAAAACAATTGCTAGATAGTATGTTTGATGATGGTAAACTTGTATCTTTAAGCACTATTAATCAGGATTTACAATGTAAACTTAATTTGTATCTGCAGTTTGAGCGACTATATGCTTCATATCTAAAGCGCAGTTTAGCCGATGGTGAAAAGAGTGTTTTTGATACTGCAATTAAGATTCTAATTTGGAAAATACATTGTAAAACATTTAAAGACATATGTTTCTATAGATATGCGTATGCAAGTCGCTTGAAAGAAAGGAAAGAACTTAAAGATAAAATAAAAAAAGCCAATGGTATGGCAAAAATAAGATATCAAATGCAATTAAACAATCTTTATGCTTCTTTTGTTTCGGAATATAAAGAACTGCCAAATAAAAATCTTTCAAATTATAGTATGTTTGGCAATAGAGAAATTAAAGCTGCAGATGTAGATTACGATAGGATCGTTTTTGATACATACGATTACTTGGATAAGACGATAGGATTTTATTTGAGCGATATTTTTTATGCTGCATTTCAAAAATATTACGAAACCACTCAGGATACTAGAGCCGAAAAACTCGCGAAATATGTAAAGTATGGAACGGATAACGAAAAAGAAATTTGGATGTTAAGATATGGACTCACTTTTGAGGATATAGAATGGGCGGATAATTGTATAGATAGTATTAATCAGGAAGCAATTGTATTTAATAATAATATTCAAGAGTTAGAATCCGAAAAAATCGATATCGTTAAACGATTTATTCAAAATGATTAAAAAACAACCCACCGAAAATATGTTTCGGTGGGTTGTTTTTTACATAACAATTAGATAATATTGCCATCAGTTCTGCACATCGATATTTTTAATCAACTATTAAGATTATTGTAATATAAGATAATGTATGATATAATGTTCTCAACAAATAATGACAAATTTCGGGAGAACATATATGTCAAAAACTATTACTATCCGCGATACAAAAGGCATAAAAAAATTGAATTTTACATTTCCTGAACGAAAAGGTGTTTATCTTTTGGTTGGCCCAAATGGAACCGGAAAAACGACCTTATTGATTTGTATGGATAGAATTTGCAATTCGTATGCATTTGCTCGTGGTTTTTCTCATCCAAAGAATATTACAGGATATGATGAATACCAAAATGCAACCATTCGATATGATGTTAATGATGTTTGTGTTTTATTTAGAAAAAAACAATATAAATGGGCACCTTCTCCGTGGAAAGGAAACGGAGAACTTTTAGATGCATTTGGTTATAATGGTTCAGTTTTTATAAAAGCAGATTCAAAAAGAATTGATGCAACAGTAGAAGAAATTGAACGTGGAACCACTCAACCAGCGGATCCGATTCTTGTTCAAACATTAAATCGGATTTTTGAAACATCCAAATATGACAATTTAAAAAAACTTAAAGTGACTCACGGGAGAGGCAAACCTTCTTCATATTTTAACGTAATTAAAGATGGAAGATTTTATTATACTGAAAAAAGATTCAGCACAGGTGAAATTGCAATTTTAAGATTAATTGAAAATGTAGAGTTGGCCTGTGATGGCTCACTAGTCTTATTAGATGAAGCAGAAATGGCCTTGCATCCGCGTGTCCAAGTTAATTTGTTACATTTTTTAAGAGAAAAAGCTCAAGAAAAAAATTTGACGATTTTTATATCAACACATTCTCCTACGCTAATTAAAGCTACTAGCGAAAAAAATATAATGTTATTGGAATCGGATGTTCGTGGAAATATCGAAGTTTGCACGCCGTGTTATCCCGCTAGAGCATTGGGCGGTATCGACTTCGAGGAATCTAAAATTTTCGACTACGTATTTTTCGTTGAAGATGATATGGCAAGGGCCTTCTTGAAAAGAATGGTTTATAGATATGGAACGTTAGCGCCTTGTCATTCTACAGCACTAGCTTCCATAATTCCAGTTGGAGGGTTTTGTCAAACTGCAAATCTAGCAGTAATGACTAATAACCAGTTGTTCGGGCATTCAAAAGTTTTTGCTTTGGTAGACTCAGATGCATTTGATAATTTGGATCAGAAACCTGATTTCAACTTACTATTAACTCGATACAGAAATATCATTAAAGATCTGTCGGTTACTCCTGAGGTGAAATTCATAGAAATTTTATCTGCTGCTGATGAAAATCTTAAATCGGCGTTTAGAAGTAGAATGCACTGTGAAATCCCAACAATACTTAATAGTATCGAATATAGAAATTGTTCTTCAGAAAACTGCCGAAAACTAGCCAAAAAAAGATTTGAAGTGTTTGTCAGTAAGTGCGTAAGTTTTTCTGGAGATAACGAAGAAACAGTAAAGACTGATTTGATAAACTTACTTGTTGATACATTACCGGACGGAAATGTTCAAAGTTTGTTGGGACCAATATTTAATTGCCATTGACCAATTTGAATAGTTTATATACGTAATAATATTTAAGGGTGACAGAAAGGTGAAAAGCAAAAAAATCACTATAGTTGATATCTATGATTTGGCGTGTAAATTCAGGAAGGCAATGGATTTGGCATATACAAACGGTGAGTTTAGCAATAACATTGAACTTCAAAGATTTCCACGAGGAAGTTGTGGTATAGCAAGTTGTTTTTTAGGCGAATATCTTATGGAAAACGATATAACCACTAGATATATAAATAGAACATATTATTATGGTAATACATCTTTTGATAAACAGGCACATACATGGTTGGAAGTAAACCAATGCTTAATTGTTGATATTACTGGCGATCAATTCAAGAATAATCCAATATTAATGAACTATGACATTCCTGTCTATGTTGGAGATTATAATGAATTTTATAATCTTTTTGAGAGCACGCCGAATGGTGAATATGCGTTAATAAAGGGTCACATTCTTTCGAGGGATGAAAGAATCTTATACAGTAAAATCATAGAGTTTTTGGAATGTTAAAATTTATAAAAAGCACTAACTCAACCTGAGGTTGCATACGAGTAAATGGTTATGTTATACACATTTGAACTGCTATGATTTATACTATAATCAGAAAGCGCTTTCGCATAAATATGGAGAAGTCCTATATAAATGAAAGTTTGCAACACAATTTTGAGAGTTATTTTATAAAAATCAATATTTTTTGAAAAAATGTGTAAAATGCACTCTAAAATACTTGAAAAAATGTGTTTTTTCAGTTTTGAACGTGTTTTTACGGCGAAAATTAATGTTTTCTTGAAACTCAAATAAAACAATTCTTATAAATAAAAACGAAGAGTCGCTTGAGCGGCTCTTTAGTTTTTATATAAGTGAGGTTTTATTATGGAAAAGCAACTGAGTTTTGAAGATGGAAGAGAATTGTTCGTTAAAAAACTCTGCAAGTTAATGGATGAGAGGAATTTATCCTGTCAGTATTTGAGCAGTAAGATTAAAAAGAATGACGGATACATTAATCGTATTGTTAACGGTAAAAAGGATCCTTCTTTTGAGGTTTTGTTCGATATAGCCGCCGCATTAAAGATTCCGGTGGCAGAATTATTTAAATAAAAATTTGCATGATCTGTGGGGCCATGTTTCTGCCAAACCCATTGACCTTATATTTCTGTAATGGTATAATGAGTACGGTAAAACATCAGAACGGCTTGAAGCACAAGGCAAGTCGAAGGGTGAAAAAAGAGTAGCTTTCTTAAGTAAACTGTTTTTGTTCTTCTATAGGGGCCACGAAAGTGGAGAAGAGTGTAAGCAGTGGCAAATAGGGAAGTCTTGTTTCCGTGCGCAGGAAACAGTCTCTTAAATGCCAGAATTTGATGTTGTAATAGTGCTTTTCTTATACAACGCAGTTTTAGGGTGAACTGTGAATTAGCGAGGGAGAGCAGCGTAATATGAATTGAATATATCGTTTTATGGCGGTTGCAGTTTTGCAGGCGTTTGCTTTGCATTGCCGTTATAAAATTCAAGGGAACTTTCTGCATTTTTGTATTGCAGAGAGTGCTTTTTTATGTTATAATATATTCGTAAAGAAAATCCGGGTGAAACCCGGTAAAATTAAGGGTTTCTCACCAGTTCTTTTTTGGACACGAGAGACAAAAATCCCGTTCAACGTAAGTTGGGCGGGATTTTTACTTATTACCTCTTCACTCTTCACTTTTCACTCAATAAAACTTTGCAACGGGATTTTTGGAAAGTAAGAGGTAATAGGTAAGAGGTAATAGGTATTACCCCTTTGCCACTTTTATGCTATAATACACATAGGCGGTGATTATATGAAAAAGAAAAGAATTGCTTTGGTTGCTATTGGTATTGTTGTATTTCTTCTTGCGGTCAATTTTTTCGTCAATGGGTTTGAGTTTTCTATTTACGGTGTCTGCAGTTTTAATTCGAAATATTATGATTCTCCGAAAATCGCTTTTGAACAAAATGAGACAATGGATATTTCGGAAGATATAGGAATAGCTAAAATTGATTCGCATAATGTGATGTATTTAGCTAAAACCGAAGATGGAAGCATACTTGCTGCTCAGATGAAGTGTAAAAATGACGGCTATTTCTTTGTTGGCGATTATAGTTTGTCTTCTGATTATTCTTTTGAATCACTTTTGCCTAATGAGTATCCTTTTTCTAAGAACTGTATGTACAAGGAAAATGGTTTATTCAAGTGCAACTTTGAATATTTAATAACAAAAGAATTGGTTGTTCCAAATATTGAAGGATGCACAGTTAAAAGCTTTGATATAGGCACTGATGAAAATTTATATTTTGTATATAAAATTATAGATGAATAAATTGACGATAAAAATAATAACTAAAGAAAAATCTTCAGTTTTCAGGTACATATCATTCGTGTCATTAAGTTCAAAACTCCCAAAAAATTCCGAAAGCGTTTGCTTTCGGAATTTTTTTATCCAAGCCGACAGGCTTGGCATATCATCACGACGCAGTCGTGTATATCATCGCCGAAGGTGTATATCATCACGCGAAGCGTGTATTTCTGTCGGCTTGATGATATACAAAACTAAAGTTTTGATGATATGCAATTCCTACGGAATTGATGATATACAATGTTCCGCATTGATTTGTTCTCGCTTTTGTGCTACAATGCAAGAGAGGGGTGATTGAATGAAAAACGGTTTAGCAATATGGCATTATCCCCATAGAAGTGTTTTGGAAAATGTATCGTATTTTGCGAAATGCGGTTTTGAGAGTGTTAGCGTTCTCGGATATCATATGTTAGAAATTTGCTCAGACAAAGATTCTGCTCAAAAGTTAGCAGAGCTCATCAAAACAAATAATTTAATTCTTACAGTACATCATAGATTACCCGCAAACCATTCGGAAGAAAAGGTGAGTGTATTTAAAACGGATATTGATTCTATTGCGGAATGGCAGAATGAATACGGATGCTTGTCTGTTTTATCTTTTGATGTTTCGGAACGCATTAGAGATAATATTACACCCTACATTGACTATGTTTTAGAAAAAACTCTTAATTGCAAAGTAGCTGTTGAGGACTTCGGTTTAAATGACGTGGAAAAATCACAAATTGAGTACTTGAAGGGAAATAACCGCTTTGGATACTTGTTGGATATAGGACATATGTATATCAGGATATGTGGGAAAAATGAGAGTGGTTCTATTTTTTTCACGAATGCAGTTGACGAATGTGCTGTCAATGAAAATCCCGGTTTTGAAGATTTTTTAGCCGCCTTCACATCGAAAGATTTCCCTGTTTTTGAAATACATCTTCATAATAATGACGGCAAAGAAGATATGCATTATTTTCTTGAGGACGGAACATTAAAAATCGAGACGATTGCAAAGGTCTTGAAAGAGATTAACTTTGACGGTGTGTTGACGATAGAAAGCGCCCCCGGTTATCAGTTCAAATGTGCATATCCTGAATCGGACAAAAGAATAAACGGAACATATTCTTATTGGAAAAACTTAATTGTTTTAATTCTTAACTAACATAGAACATCAAGGTTTTAGACCGGTTCTTTTTTGGCTAGCAGCTAAAAAATCCCGTTCACGTTGTGGACGGGATTTTTATTTTCTCTCTTCACTTTGCATTTTTAAATATACCCCCTTGTTGACAATATACCCCGAGGGGGTATAATATGTACTTGGAGGTGGCGTTATGGATACTAATTGTTGCAACAAGAAAACTAAACGAAGCTCCGAAGAGAAAAAGCTCATCATCAATAGACTGAACAGAATAAGCGGACAAATAAACGGCATACATAAAATGGTCGAAAATGACGCATATTGTAATGATGTGTTAATTCAATTGTCTGCTGTTAAGAATTCTATCAAAAGTTTATCAACGCACATTTTAGAAAATCATTTGTATATGTGCGTTTCCAGAGATTTGGAAAATGGTGATTTTGATACGATTGATGAACTGATCAGTTTGTTCAAAAGATTTAATCAATGAGGAGGTGAAAATATGGATAAAATTGTGATGTGTGAAAAGTGCGGTGCAATGGTTAAGGTGTTAATCGATTGTACATGTGAAAACTGCGGCATTAAATGTTGTGGAGAAACCATGAAAGAAATTTCGGTAGAAGAAGCAAGCAAACATTTGGAGAATAAATAAGCAAAGAAATGTTAGAATCCTTATTGTTCACAAGAGAAAAAATCCTCGTTCTTCGGAACGGGGATTTTTCGTTTCATTGGATTTAAATGCAGACTGTAAGTAGGGTGTTGCGTTGCACTGTATAATGTGGTATATTGTTATAGAATGATAATTACAAGCAAAAGGATGGGGTAGTGTGAAATCGAGACACGCCAAAAAAAGCACAGGAAACAGTATACGTGCAGCGGTGTTGATTTGTTGTGTAGTGTTGGTTATTGCCGCGTTGGGCGTGTATTTCATTGGTGTCAATCGAGATATCCAAAGTACAAAAGCCCCCACGACGCCGACCACCGTTACCACCACGCAACCGCCCGTATATAAAATGTCTTCTGCGACTATTCTCAGCACGGGCGATATAATGGTCCATGAGCCGCAATTGACCGGTGCTAAGGTGCCGGGAAAAGATGAGTGGGATTTTAGTGCTTTCTTTAAAGAAGCTGCTTCATATTTTAAAGCGGCAGATTTCGCAGTCGCGAATTTAGAAACTACGTTTGCGGGTAATGAAAAACGTGCTTATTCTGGCTATCCGATTTTTAACACACCGGATAGTTTGATAGATACCATTAAAACATCGGGGCTTAGTATGGTGCTTACCTCTAACAATCATTGTTACGATACCGGTAGCGCGGGTTTTGCTCGCACACAGCAGGTGCTCAAAGAGAAAGGGGTGCCGTATATTGGCACCAGACAAACCGAAGAGGATACTGCGTATGCGGTTCAGGACATAAACGGTATTCGTGTGGGTATGGCGGCTTTTACTTATGAAACCAGTCGTAATAACGGCGTTAAAGCCATCAACGGCTTGCCTGTTAAAACCGCAGATTTCAACTTATTACATTCTTTTTCCTATGATTACTTGGATGACTTTTATGCGCAGGTGGATGACGTGATTGTCGGCATGAAACAAGCGGGTGCTGAGGTTATCATCTTTTATATGCACTGGGGTGATGAATATAAAACCACCCAAAACAGTTGGCAGGAAAAGATTGCACAGCAATTGTGCGAAAAAGGAATTGATATTATTGTGGGCGGGCATCCGCACGTGATACAACCAATCACGATGCTCACTTCGGCAGATGGGGGACATCAAACGGTGTGCTTGTATTCTGCCGGAAATGCCGTTTCCAATCAACGACAAGAGCGTATGGTCAGTTGTCCGAGCGGTCATACGGAGGATGGGTTGCTGTTTTACTGTACTTTTGATAAATACAGTGATGGAAAAATCGTCTTATCTGCAGTGGATATCATTCCCACTTGGGTGGATAGATACAGTGGAGGAAGTGGGTATCAATATACCATTTACCCCTTGGAAAACAGCAATGACGGCACAGAAAAATATGGTTTGACAGGTACTGCGGCCCAAAAAGCGCAAAAGTCTTATGAACGTACCAAAGCTATTGTGGCTCAAGGGTTGACCGCTTGTCAAAAAGCGATTGGCTGTGACATTACGTTTTCCGCAGAATAAAATATAAAAAATCGACCGTATCTTGTTGTATATGGTCGATTTTTTTTGCTTTATAAATAAATATATATTGAATATTTAAAATAAAAATGATAAAATGAATCATTAAACATACAATGGGGGAGGAATTGATTTGGCGCTCCGTAAATGGGTTTTGTCACAAGTGGATAAAGATGCTGCGGCGCAGTTGGCGGAAGCCTGCGAAATCAATCCCTTCTTGGCGCTGTTGCTGGTAGAACGCGGCATCACCGAGCCGGAAGAAGCATTGTCTTTTTTTGCGGGCGATGAATTGGATGACCCGTTTAGCTTAATAGATATGGACGTTGCCGTTGAACGCGTTGCAACTGCTCTTGATAACGGCGAGCGTATAATGATATACGGCGATTATGACGTGGACGGTATCACATCTACGGTGCTGTTGTATTCGTATTTGCAACAACAAGGCGCCAGAGTTGAGTATCGTTTGCCTACCCGTGGCGAGGATGGCTACGGCTTACATAAAGGTTTGATAGACGAGTTTGCAGACAAGAAAATTGATTTGCTCATTACTGTGGACAATGGTATTACAGCTGTGGAGGAAATCGCTTATGCATCTTCGTTGGGGATAGACGTGGTGGTTACCGACCATCATCATCCGCAGGAAGTATTACCTGAGGCGGTTGCGGTTGTAGACCCGCACCGTGCGGATTGCCCGAGCGGATGTATGAATTATGCTGGCGTGGGCATCGTGTTTTTGCTCGTATGTGCATTAGAGGGCGATGATGCCACCATTTTAGAGCAATATGGTGATTTATTGGCACTGGGTATGCTCGCAGACGTGATGCCTTTAACAGGTACGGTACGGGGATTGGTGCGGCGTGGTTTGGATGTGCTCAACCATTTGCGCAGACCCGGCATTCGAGCATTGGCAGAAGTGGCAGGAGTCTTGGACAAAGATTTAACCGCTACTCGTGTGGTTTTCACTTTGGCGCCGCGTCTGAATGCGACAGGTCGCATGCAAGACCCGTCTTTGGCGGTGGAATTATTGCTGGAAAATAAATATGAACGCGCAGTGCAGCTGGCACAGGCGGTACAAGAATGTAACGCTCAACGTCAAACGATTGAAGCACAGATTTTACAGGAAATTGAGAACGATTTGCAACTGCATCCTGAAAAAACAGCAGACAGAGTACTGGTTTTGGCGGGTGAAAATTGGCATATCGGCGTTATTGGTATACTGGCGGCACGTTTGACTGAGCGATATGGTAAACCTACAGTGCTATTATCAATAGATGGTGAAATAGCCAATGGTTCCGGCCGTAGTATCGCGGGATTCTCGTTGTTTGATGCCTTGGCTGCTTCGTCTGATACGCTGAGTGGTTTTGGTGGCCATGAGTTGGCAGCGGGTGTGCATTTATCCACCGCTAATATCCCCGCATTTCGTGAAAAAATAAATGCGTATGCGACTGCTAAATACCCGCAAATGCCGTTTCCGACATTGGAAATCAGTTTGAAATTACGCCCTGCTTCTATCGGTGTGGAAATGCTGGGCGCATTGGCAGCACTAGAACCGCTGGGGAATGGCAATCCCGCTCCCATATTTGGTTTGTTTGATATGCGTTTGGACAATATCACACCGCTTGGCGGCGATAAACATCTACGGTTGTCTTTTTCTAAAGGGAATGCTCGTTTGAGTGTGTTGAAATTTCACTCTTCTTACAAGGATTGCCCGCTTAGATGTGGCGATTTCTTTCACTTGGCAGTGTCACTGGAACGCAATGTTTATAAAGGCGTTGTTTCTACTACGGTATTGCTAAAAGACATGCGGCACGCCGATACGGATGAGGCGGTTTTGTTGGATACTGCCCGCCGTTTTGATGCGATTATGCGGCGGGAATCCAAGGATGAAGGGGAAAACTTGTTATTGTCCCGAGAGGAAATGGGTACACTATATCGATATTTGATGCGCCGCAAAGAGTTTATTGGCACGTTGGAACAGTTGCATCATTTGTTAGAGCAACCGCAAATGTCCATGCTCGCTTTGCGTGTTCTGATAGAAATCTGGCGTGAGGCAGGTCTGTGTTCTGTAAAAGACACAGGCGAAGTGTTACAGATTACCGTGTTGCCCACGGATGGGAAAAGCGATTTGACTTTGACGCCTTTGTGGCAATTTTTGAAATGAGGTAGGACCTATGAATATCCCGCGCACACGAGAGTCTGCGGTTGAAAATTTAAGAACATTGATGGCACAAAGCGAGCGTTCGTATGACATTGAATTGATTGAGCGCGCCATGGATACAGCTATCAACGCACACGAAGGACAAAGACGCGCTTCGGGTGAAGAATATGTATGTCATCCGTTGGCGGTGGCCGCTATTTTGGTGGAAATGGGCATGGATAGTGAAACCATTGCCGCGGCTTTGTTGCACGATGTGGTGGAAGATACCGGCGTGGAAATGGAGCAGTTGTGCAAACAGTTCGGTGAGGATATTGCGGCTTTGGTGGATGGCGTTACTAAAATCACCAAAATGAGCTTCTCCACCAAGGAAGAACAACAAGCGGAAAATGTGCGTAAGATGTTGCTTGCCATGTCGCAAGATATTCGTGTTATGATTATCAAATTAGCGGACAGACTGCACAATATGCGCACCAGCGAAGGTTGGAAAGAGCAAAAGCAACGCGATAAGGCCAGAGAAACTATGGATATTTACGCGCCGCTCGCTCACAGGCTTGGTATCCGTGCCGCCAAGGAAGAGCTCGAGGATTTATCGTTGCATATTCTCGACCCAATGGCTTACCATGAAATCGAAGAAGCATTGTCTTTGTGCCGTAACGAGCGGGACGATTTCTTAAAAGATATTCAACAACGCATGATACAGCATTTAGAGGAATACGGCATTAAAAGTCATGTGTCCGGTCGTATCAAAAGCATCCCCGGCATTTATCGTAAAATGTATATGCAGGGCAAAAACTTAGAACAGATTTATGACGTGTATGCAGTGCGCATTATTGTGGACAGCGTCAATGACTGTTATAACGTGTTGGGTATTATTCACGATATGTTCCGACCGTTGCCCAATCGATTTAAGGATTATATTTCTACTCCAAAACCCAATATGTATCAATCGTTGCATACCACCGTTATCAGCAAGGAGAAAATTCCGTTTGAGGTGCAAATTCGTACTTGGGAAATGCATTATACGGCGGAATATGGTGTTGCAGCGCACTGGAAATATAAGCTGGGACTCAAAAAACGTGATACGTTGGACGAAAAACTGGCTTGGATGCGGCAATTCGTTGAAAGTCAAAAGGATGTAGACGATGCGGAGGATATTGTTCGCAGTATTAAATCCGATCTTGCTTTGGAAGAGGTTTTTGTGTTTACGCCTAAGGGCGATGTAATAGCATTGCCGCTTGGTTCTACGGTTATCGACTTTGCATATGCCATACACTCGGCTGTGGGCAATCGTATGATTGGCGCAAAGGTGGATGGTAAAATTGTGCCGCTGGATTATAAAGTGAAAATCGGTGAAATCGTCGAAGTACTTACCACCTCGGCGGCAGGACATGGTCCCAGTCGTGATTGGCTGAAAATTGTCAAAACCAGCGAAGCACGTAATAAAATTCGCGGTTGGTTTAAAAAAGAGCGTCGTGAAGAGAATGTTGAGCAAGGGCATAATGAGCTGATGCGGGAATTGAGCCGCAATTTGATTCATTTGGCAGATGCCGAACTGGAAAAATTCTTGTTGACCTATGCGCAAAGACAACACTTTACCACCGTTGAAGATTTCGAGGCGGCCATTGGTTACGGTGGCGTGCAGTTATCTAACCTGATTCCGCGTATGCGTGATGACTATTTGAAGATGGTCAAAACGATAGATGGTGAGCAAGCGGCTGCGGCAGCCATTGCCAAGGCTAACACCCGCCGTCGCAAGAGCGTAGGCGGTGTAACAGTGGAAGGTATGGAAAACTGTTTGGTGAAATTTGCCAGATGCTGTAACCCTGTGCCGGGCGATTTGATTATTGGTTTTATTACCCGTGGATATGGCGTTTCTATTCATAAACGTGATTGTACCAATGTTCCGGAGGACCCCTCAACTGCGGGAGAGCCGGAACGTTGGGTGCAGGCGCATTGGGAAACTTCCATTGATGGTGATTTTAAGGCATCCTTGCAAATTCACGCTGTTAACAGACAGGGTTTACTCGCAGATATTACCACCATGTTGTCACAAATGCGTGTGATGATTCATGCACTCAATGCACGTGACCCGCAAGCGGACGAAGCTGTTGTGTTTGTCACGCTGGGTGTTAATAGTTTAGAGCATTTACAATATGTTATCGGACGCTTGAAACAAATTTCCGGCGTAGAACGTATTGAACGTGCAATTTCCTAAGAGGAGTTTTGAAATGAAAGCTGTATATCAACGTGTTACCGCCGCCGATGTGCGTGTGGATGATACAACTGTAGGGGAGATTGCCAATGGTGTCTTACTGTTGGTCGGTATTACCCCTGAAGATACGAAAAGTGAAGCGGATTTGCTCGCTAAAAAAGTGGTGGAAATGCGTGTTTTTTGCGATGAAAACGATAAAATGAATCGTTCACTTTTGGATATCGGCGGCAGTGTGTTGGCTGTATCTCAGTTTACCCTTTGTGCCGACATTTCCCGTGGCAGACGACCTGACTTTTTCGGCGCAGCGCCGTATGCGGTTGCAAAACCGTTGTTTGAATATTTTTGTGAAGCGTTGCGTGGATATCAGGTGCCTGTCCAAACGGGTGAATTTGGCGCAGATATGCAAGTATCCTTAATAAACGACGGACCGGTAACCATTTTAATGGATACCGATATGTGGAAAAAGGGCGGTACAGCATGCAAGTAAACGCACTATCGGTCGGAGAATTGCAAACCAATTGTTATGTGTTGCGGTCAAATGATGGTGATGCTGTCATCATCGACCCCGGAGCAGATGCCGCTTATATTGCCAAGTATATCGAAACGCAAAATCTATCTGTAAAGGCGATTTGGTTGACACACGGACATTATGACCACATTGCTGCCGTAGAAGTGTTAAAACAACAGTTCAACTGCCCTGTGGTCGCTTGCCGTGTAGAGCAAGATTTGTTAAATGATCCTAGGAAAAATTTGAGTTTATTGTTCACGGGAAAACCGATAACCGTGGTGGCAGATTTTGTCTATGATGATCTTGATACGTTTGCGTTTGCTGGTGAGACGGTGCAAGTGTTACACACCCCGGGGCACACGGCGGGTAGTTGTTGTTATCTCATTGGAGAGTATTTGTTCAGCGGAGATACGTTGTTTGCGGGGTCTATGGGGCGAGTGGATTTCCCGACAGGAAATCCGTCGATTATGCAAACTTCGTTACGTCGTTTAGCGAATTTAGACGGTGACCACATCGTTCTGTCGGGACATGGTTGTGCCACTTCGTTGGAAACGGAACGCCGTCAAAATCCGTATCTATTTTGGGAGTAATCGTGTATGTATCTGATTTTAAACGGCAATGATTTTCATTTTGAAATGCAAAATATTTGCCGATTGTTTTTACCGCAAGAGAAAATCGTGACATTGTACGATGTGATGGACGATGGTAGTATGGAGGGTATTGTAGTTACTGCTACGATGCAAAAGCGTATTAAAGAAACCGTCATTACAGTTCGCTTGCGCTTTGAAGACGTAGATGAAACAGCTGTAGGTGTTGTTGATAATGACACTTTGGCGTATCGGGATACCTGCGAATTGCAAATGACCGGTCTTTTATATGGTTTGTTGTCCCAAATGCTGGGTGTGACACAAGATTGGGGATTGGTGACCGGTGTACGTCCCGTGAAATTATTGCGCCGTTTGACAGCGC
Source organism: Acutalibacteraceae bacterium (assembly GCA_045634325.1). Lineage (GTDB taxonomy): Bacteria > Bacillota > Clostridia > Oscillospirales > Acutalibacteraceae > URNF01. The sequence continues at coordinate 17,519 of JAZRAA010000003.1, forward strand.
AACACGGAAAAGAGGCGGCTCTCAATCGTTTTCGTGAGGCGTTTTTGGTGAGTGAGCCAAAAATTGAGTTGATGAGCCGCGTTTTAGAAACAGAGAATAAAATTTTGTCAATTTCCGGACGCGATTCTTGCAGTTTATATGTTTCCATTCCGTTTTGTCCCACACGCTGCGACTATTGTTCTTTCGTGTCGCAAACGGTAACACAGGCGGCAAAATTGATACCTGCATACGTGGAAAAATTAGAGCAGGAGTTGGCGTATACCGGTGATATGGTACGCAAATTAGGATTGCGTTTGGAAACCATATATTTTGGCGGTGGCACACCAACCACTCTTTCTGCAGAGCAACTGGCACGTTTGTTTACGGTGATTGAAAAGCATTTTGATTTGTCGGGATTACGTGAATACACCGTTGAGGCCGGACGACCGGATACGGTAACCGCCGAGAAACTAAACGCAATCAAAGCGGCAGGGGTTGACCGCATCAGCATCAACCCGCAAACATTGCAAAATACTGTTTTGCAAAACATCGGCAGGCGACATACAGCTGAGGATTTTTATGATGCGTATGCGCTGGCGACACAATGCGGGTTTGATAACGTCAATACGGATTTGATTGCAGGTCTGCCGGGCGATACGCCCGATGGTTTTGCTGAAACTTTAAATGGAATTATATCCTTGTGTCCGGAAAGTGTTACCGTACATACTCTGTGTTTAAAGCGTGCTAGTAATTTGGTGTTACAACATCGTGCAGAGTATGAGCCGTCTTTGGCGGCGGCGCGGATGATAGCAACCAGTAATGAACGATTAACTGCGGGAGGTTATTTGCCGTATTATTTATATCGGCAGAGCCGTGCTGTCAGTAATCAGGAAAACACCGGATGGGCAAAACCCGGCAAAGAAGGATTGTATAATGTCTATATCATGGATGAGACACATACGATTTTAGGTTGTGGAGCGGGTGCGGTTACTAAGTTAAAAGAACCTGACAGTGACCAACTTTCCCGCATATTTAACTATAAATTCCCGTATGAGTATATAGCGCGCTTTGACCAAATGCTTGACAGGAAGGAACAAGTGGTTACATTCTATGAACAATTCACTTGAAACCAGACGTTTAGATGTAGAAACGATTTGTAAGCTTGCGCGAAGCGCACCGTCGGAACTTGTTGCAAAAGAGGAATTGCGATATAGACAAGCGATTTCTTTGGTTGCACAAAACATTCACGATATTCCGCAAAAGCGTCGTATTGTAATGTTGTGCGGTCCGTCTTCCGCAGGAAAAACCACCACAGCAACTTTGTTACAACGGGAGTTAGCTGCGCGTGGTACCAACGCACATGTGGTGTCATTGGATGATTTTTATTTGGGAAGAGGAAAAGCGCCACTTTTGCCTTCCGGAAAGTTCGATTATGAAACCATTGAGGCGCTGGATGTGCAACGATTATTTACTTGTATGCATGAAATTATAGAGCAGGGAAGAACGCAGCTTCCAATTTTCGACTTTCAAAATCATACTCCAAAAGCAGAAACGGTTGCATTGGAATTACAAGAAGATGCAGCGGTGATTTTCGAGGGAATACATGCGTTTCACCCTCGCTTGCAAACAGCAGTGCCAAAGGAGGGTACGGTGCGGCTCTTCATCAATACACTTACTCGTTTTGCGCGACAGGACACGCCGTGGATTTCTCGTCGTGACATACGATTGGCTCGTCGTATTCTACGAGATGACCAGTTTCGTGCGAGCCCTTTTTCTAATACAATGGATATGTGGCCACAGGTGGTACGTGGGGAAGAACTGTATGTTTTTCCATATATTGAGACGGCGGATTTCGTGATTGATACAACTGTTGCGTATGAACCATGCATGCTGAAAGAACCGTTATTGAAATGTTTGGCGGCCGTGCCGGCGGATGACCCGCATATTGTAACGGCACGACACTTGCAAGAACATTTTTCCGTTTTTCCATCCATGGATGTTAATTTATTACCATCCGAGAGTATTTTGCATGAGTTTTTAGGATGAAAACAATACCGATCGAACGGTTTACTTGCATTTTTGCGTATGATAGTGTATACTGAAATTGTAGATTTTAAGTTGATGATAAGGGGTGGAATGCCATGACCGTTATGGAGGAAGTTGTTTGCAAAGCCAGGGAGTTGGCAGATACCGTTGGTAAAAAGACCGGCGAGTTTGTTAGTCTTGGTAAATTGAAATTGGAAAGCACCGAAATTGAACGTGATTTAGAAGCGCAGTTTCGCGAAATTGGTAAATTGGTATACAACGCACATCAAAATGGTGAAACGGTCGATGAAGCACTCGCAGTTCTTTTTGAACAAGTGCAAACACTACAAGAAAAGGCAACACACACACAATCGCAAATGGAAGAGCTGCGACACGTGAAAAAGTGTGGCGAGTGTGGAAACGCAAATCCGCAAAATGCTTCATTTTGCCAAAAATGTGGTAAAAAACTTTAAAATTATATAAAAAAAGTGCATTGGGACAATTAATTTTGATTAATTTTACAAAAAACGCTTGCAATATGGTATTTAATGCTGTATGATTAATGTCATAATAGGTTTGTTTCGTGCAGTTGACCGATGGAGAGTGCTTATATGGCGGTTAGTTTTACGGTGAAAACCCATTATGATATATATGATTTGCTGGAAATTATGCGGTTGTTGCGTTCTGAAGATGGATGTCCGTGGGATCGAGAACAAACGCATCAGTCTTTGAAAAGCAATCTTTTAGAAGAAACTCATGAAGCGCTGGAAGCGATTGAACAGGGCGATAGCGACGGCTTGCAAGAAGAACTCGGCGATGTGTTGTTGCAGGTCGTTTTTCACGCACAGATTGAACAAGAAGCACAAGGTTTTGATTTTGAGTCTGTGGTGGATACACTGTGTAAGAAGCTTGTTACGCGTCATCCCCATGTATTCGGAGATGTAAAAGCTACCGATGCGGGGCAGGCACTGAAGAACTGGGATGCTGTCAAAAGGCAGAGTAAAAACAATGCAATGCAAACCCAGTTACTTCAAAGTGTGCCGCGCTCATTGCCCGCTTTGATGAGAGCCGGAAAAGTGTTGGGAAGAGCAAAACGAGTTGGATTCGAAACTGCAACGGATGCTTTGTCGGCAATAAACCGAGTGGAGCAACAAGTGGCAGCGTTGAAAGCAGCTGTTTTGAATGGCGAACAATGTGATGAACAAACGGGCAAAGCCTTGTTTGCAATGACTGCATTAGCAAAAAAAGTACATGTTGACCCCGAAGAAGCACTTTCGACACAGATTCATGCGTTTATTGAACGTTTTTCCGCAGTGGAAAAACAACTTGCTGACCAAGGCAAAGATGTAGCCGATGTATCGGCAGATGAGTGGCAAATGCTGTGGGATACAACCGCCCGCATTTGATATATTGTAAAGAACGATACCTGTCTGGTTATCGTTTTCAAAAAAGGAGGATGTTTTGTATGAACAAGGTAGAACTCGTAGCGGCAGTTGCTGAAAAAGCTGCACTGTCCAAGAAAGATGCCGAGAAGGCTGTTGCTGCTGTTTTGGCAGCGGTTGAAGAAGCTGTTGCTGCTGGCGACAAAGTCCAGTTGGTTGGCTTTGGCACTTTCGAAGTTCGTGAGCGTGCCGCTCGTATGGGCCGCAACCCGCAGACCGGCGCTGAAATGCCCATCCCTGCTTCCAAGCAGCCTGTTTTCAAGGCTGGCAAGGCGATCAAAGACGCTGTTGCGAAATAAGTTTTTGGTTATGAGGAAAGCCGCCCGTCGGGCGGCTTTTTTCGTGGAGGATTTTTTATGCGATTGGATAAATACTTGAAAGTATCACGGATTATCAAACGGCGCACCGTTGCAAACGAAGCGTGTGATGCCGGAAAAGTAACCGTCAATGATAAAGTTGCACGTGCTTCCTATGATGTGAAAGAAGGGGATATCCTGACCGTGACGTTAGGTGCACGTGAAATTCGTGTGAAGGTAGTAACAGTACAAGAAACGGTAGCAAAGAACGATGCCGCCGGTATGTATGAAATATTATAATTTGAGCGCTGTCGGTGAAATCCGACGGCGCTTTTGACATATATGTACATTTCTTCTCATAAACTTTTAAAAAGGAGTGGAGGGCATGGATGGAAATCAACATGATTTGCAACATCATTGTACAATAAAAGAACGAGAAAGCATGCAAATTAGTGGTGTAACAGATGTGGAAAGTTTTGACGAAGAGAGTATTCGCCTGATAACAACTTGTGGTTTGCTGACTGTTTGTGGTAAAAATTTGCAGTTGGTTGCTTTGCAGCCTGAAACAGGTGACGTGAGACTAAATGGACAAGTAGATAGCTTGACATATAGCGTACACGACCAGCGTTCTTTTCTACATAGACTTTTCCGTTAAAATGGGCAATACGGGTGATATACAGCTGTGGGAATTCTTATATGCATGCGGATTTGGTTTCTGGCTAGGGGCATATTATGAGTTGTTTCGCATGGTGCGGTTGTTGCTTCCGCCGTCTGCCGTCAGTTGTTTTTTTCAAGATGTTTTGTTTTTCGGTAGCGGAAGTATAATGGTATTTTTTATATTTCTGGGAATCGCGGACGGTCAAATTTTCCCTTATTTATTATTGGGTGTGGCTGTGGGATTTCTGTCGTTTTATTATACTTTCGGACGATTTTTGCATATCCTTTTAGCTAAAACTGTGCGGCAGATGATGCGCATATGTTGCGTTTTTCATAGGTGGATACAACCGATAAATCGGAAGGCAACGATAAAGGTTTTGAAGCTTCATAATGGTATCTATCGTAAATTATGTTTAACAAAAGTAAAAAAACCAAAAAAATTCAAAAAAAAGAGAAAAAACTCTTGAAAAAGTGATGGCATATATAGTATAGTATTCTGTGTATAGATGCAGTTTTTAGAAAGGAGGGGCCTGCTGTGTATAATACAAAGACGGCAAGACAGCAAAAAAAGAAAAAGAATATTTTCTTGCGGATTGCTTGTGCTGCATTTGCAGTATATGTTGTGGTGCAGGTCGTTTCCTTACAAATTCAAATTCGCAATAAATCTGCTCAGGAAGAATTGCTGAATGCAAAGATTTCACAGCAGGAATTGCTGAATGAATCTTTAAAAGAAAAACTGGATAATTATGAGATTTATCTGGAAGAAGAAGCTCGTGATCAAGGGTACTTCTTGCCGGGTGAACAGATATATAAAGTTGTTCCGGAAGAATAAGTAGGAGGAAATTTGGCGTATATGCAGGTGGAAGTTGGGGCAGTTGTTGAAGGAAAAGTAACCGGTATTACTAAATTTGGTGCTTTTGTGGAATTTGGCGATGGGCAAACCGGTATGGTACATATCTCTGAGGTGGCATCTACTTACGTAAAAGAGATTCGTGACCACATCCAAGAGGGGCAAGTGGTGAAGGTAAAAGTGTTGACCATTGCCGAGGACGGAAAAATTAGTTTGTCTATTAAAAAAGCGGCACCTCCCGCACCGCGTGCACCGCGCCAGCCGGTGGTTTCACCCGGCAGACCGGGTGACTTTGAATGGAAACCCACTCGTGGCGGAATTTCCGGCGGTAGCTTTGAGGATATGATGTCCAGATTTAAACAAACAAGCGATGAGAAAATCTCTGATTTAAAACGTTCTTTGGACAGTAAGCACGGTGGTTTTTCTAAAAAGCCCAATCGGCAAGGATAAGTCAAAAATTGATAAAACGGCAGGGAACCATGTTATCGCTCTGGCGGTATCCGCGTTCCCTGTTTTTATTTGAGGAAACGATATGGAAAAAATGGTGTTTTGTGCGCCCTGCTTGTTTGGTATTGAGGGCATTTTATCGGACGAATTGCGTCGTATGGGGGCAGAAGATGTTACCGCTGAAAACGGTCGTGTTTTGTTCAAGGGCGGCTGGGATATATTGGCACGCGCGAATATCGGCTCTCGCTATGCAGAGCGTATTCAAGTGGTGCTTGGTATGTTTACTGCGCGTACTTTTGAACAACTGTTCCAAGGCGTGAAATCTTTACCGCTTGAACGATATATTGGTAAAAATGATGCTTTTCCCGTTAAGGGGTGGTCGCTCAATTCGGCTTTGCACAGCGTACCGGATTGTCAGTCGATTATCAAAAAAGCAGCCGCAGAACGATTGGGCAAAGTGTATGGTGTGACTTGGTTACAGGAAACCGGTGCGATGCACCAACTGCAATTCACGATTATGAAAGACGAAGTCACTATTTTGCTGGATAGTAGCGGTGCAGGACTGCACAAGCGTGGATATCGTCAAAATGCAGGCGGTGCACCGATAAAAGAAACTTTAGCAGCAGCAATTGCAGATGTCATGCGGGTGCGTAGAGCTGACCGTATTGTAGACCCTTGTTGTGGTTCCGGCACAATGCTCATAGAGGGTGCTTTGGCGGCAAAGGGGATTTCTCCCGGTATTAAACGGCGTTTTTCTTTTATGGATTGGGAACAGATGCCCAAGGAAATTTGGAGAGCAGAGCGCGAGCGCGCAAAAAGTTTTGAAAAACACGATCGTGTCTTTGAAGCACTGGGTGGGGACATCGACCCCGATGCCGTGCGTCTGACAATGGAAAATGCCGCAAAGGCGGGAGTTGCCGATGTGGTGTCTGCGTCTAAGAAGGCGTTGCAGGATTTCCGTCCCGACGGTGATAGTGGTGTTGTGTTGTGCAATCCTCCATATGGGGAGCGTCTTTTGGATGTGAAAGCGGCAGAGGATTTGTATCGCCAAATGGGGAAGGTGTTTATCCCTAAAGCGGGATGGAGTTACGCTATCATTAGCCCGCATGAAGAGTTTGAAACGCTATTTGGAAGAAAAGCGGATAAACGTAGAAAGTTGTATAACGGCATGCTAAAATGCCAGTTATATATGTATTTCCGCTGAAATGTAAATAATATATGAAATTCGGAAAAATTTTCCGTTTACCTATTGATTTTTTAGAAAAATTGGGTACAATAGGTTTTAGCACTCTCTATAGACGAGTGCCAAAACTCGTATTATACAAGGAGGTACTTATAGATGGCTATTAAACCCTTAGCAGACCGTGTGGTCATTAAAATGGTTGAGGCGGAGGAAACTACCAAAGGCGGTATCATTCTCGCCGGCAACGCTAAAGAAAAACCGCAGGTTGCAGAAGTTATTGCTGTCGGTCCCGGTGGCAATGTGGAAGGTAAGGATGTTGAAATGTATGTAAAGGTGGGCGACCATGTGCTCACCAGCAAATATTCCGGCACTGAAATCAAATTAGACGGTGAGGAATTCACTATCGTGCGTCAGAGCGATATTCTCGCTATTGTGGAATAAGACGCATGCAACTGTAACAGGAGGAATAAAGCATGGCAAAAGTTATTTTATACGGCGAAGAAGCCAGAAAAGCCTTACAAGCGGGCGTTGACCAGCTTGCCAATACTGTTAAAATCACTTTGGGTCCGCGCGGCCGTAATGTGGTTTTAGACAAAAAATTTGGTGCACCGTTGATTACCAATGACGGTGTAACTATTGCGAAGGAAATCGAACTGGATGACGCATTTGAGAATATGGGTGCGCAACTGGTGAAAGAGGTTTCCACCAAAACCAATGATGTTGCAGGTGACGGTACCACTACCGCTACCTTGTTGGCGCAAGCGCTCATTCGCGAGGGCATGAAAAATGTCGCTGCCGGTGCAAATCCCATGAGCGTAAAAAATGGTATTCAACTTGCTGTGAATGCTGTTGTGGAAGCCGTCAAAGCCAATTCCAAAAAAGTTAGCGGTTCTGATGATATTGCAAGTGCTGCTACTATCTCTGCCGGCGACGCATATATCGGCAAATTGATTGCCGAGGCTATGGAAAAAGTGTCTGCTGACGGCGTTATCACCGTTGAAGAATCCAAAACCGCCGAAACCTATACCGAAGTGGTAGAAGGTATGCAGTTTGATCGTGGTTATATCACGCCGTATATGGTGACCGATACCGATAAAATGGAAGCGGTTATCGACGATGCATATTTGCTTATCACCGATAAAAAGATTTCCAATATTCAGGATATTTTGCCGCTGTTGGAACAGATTCTGCAAGCCGGTAAGAAATTGGTGATTGTCGCAGAAGACGTCGAGGGCGAGGCTCTGTCCACTTTGATTGTTAATAAACTGCGTGGCACCTTTACCTGTGTCGCCGTAAAAGCGCCCGGCTTTGGCGACCGTCGTAAAGAGATGTTACAAGATATCGCCATTTTGACCGGTGGTCAGGTGATTTCCGAAGAAGTGGGTCTTGACTTGAAAGAAACCACTATTGATATGTTGGGCCGTGCCCGTCAAATCAAGGTGCAAAAGGAAAACACCGTAATTGTTGGTGGCGCAGGTGATGTTGATGCCATCAAAACACGTGTGGCGCAAATTCGCAGCCAAATTGAAACCACCACTTCCGACTTTGACCGTGAGAAATTGCAAGAACGTTTGGCAAAACTTGCCGGTGGTGTTGCAGTGATTAAAGTCGGTGCCGCTACCGAAGTGGAAATGAAAGAAAAGAAATTGCGCATCGAAGATGCTTTGGCAGCTACGAAAGCGGCTGTGGAAGAGGGCTTGGTGGCCGGCGGCGGCGTGGCACTCGTCAACGCTTCCGATGCACTGTTGTCCTTGCTCGAACAGTATGAGGGCGATGAAAAAACCGGTATCAAAATCGTGCTCAAGGGTATTGAAGAGCCGGTGCGCCAGATTGCTGTCAACGCAGGTTTGGAAGGCAGTGTTATTATCGACAAAATCCGTTCTTCCGGTAAAGTGAACTATGGTTTTGACTTCGCCAATGAAACGTATGTGGATATGTTTGCCGCGGGTATTGTTGATCCCACCAAGGTGACGCGTTCTGCTTTGCAAAATGCTGCGTCTGTTGCTTCCATGGTGCTTACCACAGAGTCTTTGGTTGCTGACAAAAAAGAACCGATGCCGCCTGTTGCTCCTGCATCTGCCGGTATGGATGGCATGTATTAATTTACAAAAAATGGCTGTTCCCATAACGGGAACAGCCATTTTTTTAGTTGATTTCTTCTGCGTAACATTCGCCGTTTTCGGCACAGATGATATGTGTGGAAATAATCGAGCCTATTGTAGCGTTTGTTTTTACGTATACACCAATATATGTAGGGGTATATCCAAACACGGTGCCGTCCGATTGTTCCGTTTCCAGTAGCACCTCTTGTGTGGTGTTCACAAGACTTTGTGCGAACTGCTGTTGCAAATCTTGGCAAACAGCTTGTGCTACTTTGCTACGCTCGGTTTTAACTTTATTTGGCACTTGGTCGGGCGCTTTAGCCGAAGGTGTTCCGGGGCGGCGGGAATAGGAGAAAATGTGTACCCGTGTTAATTCGGATTTCTTTACAAAGTTGAGCGATTGTGCAAACTCTTCATCGGTTTCGCCGGGAAAACCTACCATAAAATCTGTGGTGATGGCGCAGCGGGGGAAACGCGCACGTAAATCGGTACAAATAGTTGCGTATTCTTCTACTGTATATTGACGACGCATACGTTTCAAAGTGGCGTTGCAGCCGCTTTGTAAGGCGAGGTGGAATTGCGGGCAGAGTTTTTTCTGTGCTGCTAAACGGTCTAAAATCGGCGGCGTGAGATGGTCGGGTTCAATAGAGCCTAACCGTACACGCTCAATACCGTCTATGCGACACACCGTTTCCACAGCATCTGCGATGTTGAGATTGCAATCTTGACCGTATGCCGTCAGATTGATACCTACGAGTACGATTTCTTTGTATCCTTTTTGTGCTAAAGCAGTGACTTCTGCTTCAATATCTGCCGGTGTACGGGAACGCACACGACCACGTGCATAAGGGATGATGCAGTAACTGCAAAAGCGGTTACATCCATCTTCAATTTTCACAAATGCGCGTGTATGTTCCTCAAACGATGAAATGGGACATTCTTCGTATACCTTATCATGAGAGGGAATATCCACAATGCGTTGCCGCAAACGTAAAAATTGTTCGATATAGTTATAAATTTGTCTTCTGGCGGCATTACCCAATATAATATCTGCGTTTTGAAGCGCTGTGGCTTCTTTCGGAAAAGCTTGCGGCATGCACCCTGTTACAGCAATCACGGCGGTAGGATGTTCGCGACGTGCACGATTGAGCAATTGTCGTAATTTACGATCGGATTCCGCGGTAACGGTACAAGAATTAATAATGAGAATATCTACATTTTCATTTTGACCGCACACCCATTCGTCTGTTTGAAAACCGCGTGCGGATAGGATATCACGCATGGCTTGGGTTTCATATTGATTGACTTTGCAACCTAATGTATAAAAATAGGCATTCATTTTCTGCTTTTTCTTCCTTTGTTGGTAAAAATACTAATAATGCAAGGTTGAGTATACCATTAAATGCAAAGATTCGTCAATGGAAAATATACGGCATTCAAAAGTTGCTTTTCGTTGACAAAAAAGTAGATAATGTTGTATACTTTCTTATAATATGGGTGATTATGTAATTTTATGAAATTGAGGTGTTTATGATGCCTATTAAAAGAAGTCGTCATGTGCGAAAACGCCGTCGTTCCAATAATGGTCTTTTGAAAATTTTGGTCATTGTTTTGGTGCTCGCTTTGTTAATAGGGATATTCTTTTTGGCGCGTGCCGTTTTTCAAAAATCGCAGTCATCTGATGCGCCATCGCCAACAGATAATGCAACTGATATGATTGTGCAATCCACTGTGGGATTAACGATAAAACCCAGTGGTTTTGCTGCGACAGAGGGTTGGTTCTTACACAATCAATGTGCCTATTACGGTACCGCTGACGGCAATATTTACACCGGCGAACAGACCATTGATGAAAAGGGATATGTGTTTTCTGAAGATGGAAAATTACAAAATGGTTGGATACAAATCGGCAATTTGCGCTATCATTTTAAAGATGGTGTTATGTCCAAAGGAACTACCGAAATTGACGGCAAGACTTGTTATCTTAATTCTGATGGCAGTATGTTTGTCGGTTGGTACGATGCCGCAAACGGATACCGCATGTATTACGACATTGAAACCGGTGATATGTTTATAGGCTGGCATGAAATTGACGGCAAACACTATTGCTTTGATGCGGCGGGTTTCTTATACACAGATACTACGGCTGATGGAGTTTGGGTTGATAGCACCGGCGCAGCCGACGAAGAAGCGTATCAGCGTTTAGTGGCAAACGCACCTATCATTACCACTACCACCACTACCGCTAATACGAATACTGATACGCAAACCACTATTAAAACCACAAACAGTAATCCGGTTGATTTGACCGCTTTAAATAGTAAATTGGATGCGATTCTCAATAAGTACGGACGTACGCCGCGTAACATTTACGATTATGTCCATGATAACTATACCTATAAGCATGCTAAAGAAGGTAGCATCGAGGAAAATGCACTTTATCTGTTAGAAAACGGAACCGGTAGTTGTTATCATTTTGCATCGTTAACGTATATGTTATTTGAGCGCGCCGGTTATGAAACACGTTATGTCACAGGTTTAGGTTGGCAAAACCATACGTATCATTGCTGGATCATGGCCAATTTTGATGGCGGTTGGTATTTTGTCGATTCACTGTATGTGCGTTCCGCAAAATTGACTGCCTCGGATTTGAAACGTATCGGATATGAATGGGATGAAAGCGCATATCCGTCTTGAGATGGGGGATAGCATGAAACGTGTTTTTTCAGTAGTATGCGTTGTTTTGTTACTGCTAGGGTTAACGGCTTGTGCACCTGACAAAAACATGCCCACGTCAACTACTGTTCAAATTACAGTTTCCACAACTGCGCCTATTACCTCAACGACCGATACAGCGGGTGTTTTACATGAGAATGTGCATCTTGTCGGTAAAATTGCCACCGATTTTGAATTGCCTTTAAATGGTGCCACCGGTTTTGCATCCTATCCGATTGAGGTGTATAGTACCGACGACGGTACAACCGTAGTACGCACATTGCAAGCAGGAGATGCCTTTACGGTAATAGAAGAGCAGGGCACTCGCTGGTTTGTCGCTTTGGAGGATGGTGTAAAAGGATTTGTTGAGTATAAGACTTGTTATCTCAACATCCCCGATGTAATACCGTCCGCTGTGATTGCTTATACCAATTCCACCGCTTCCGTATTTGCTTCATCCGGTGTGCATATTCCTACCATCACCGGGGAAAAGCTGTATGAATCTTGTTACTATAACCCACGGTTTGAAGAGGACAAGCATATTGTGGCGGCCAATTATGCGATGGTCAAAAAGATTTATGCTGCACAAAAAGCGGCACTTGCTAAAGGATATACACTGGTTATCAACGAAACATTCCGTCCGATGGATGTACAATTGAACATTTCCGCACAACTCGCAAAACTGCGAGAAAGCAACCCAACCGTGCGAGAAAATATCGATAAAAGTCCTTGGGGGATAGGCTGGTTTATTGCAAACCGTCCTTCTACGCATCAAATGGGATGCGCAATGGATGTTTCGCTTGCCAAAGTAGAAACAATGACACGAAAAGTATGTGGTGAATATCTTTATGAGGTTGTTACGGCGTATTCGTCGTGCGAAATGCCCAGTCCGATACATGAGTTAAGTGTAGCGGCGGTATCGCTCGAAAAACCTGTCAATTCCATGTCAAAAACAGCCTGGAAAACGATTAATCCTGCAAGCAGTATGACGCAGCATGCGCTGTTATTGCGGCAATTTTGTGTGGATGCGGGTTTGTCACCGCTTGCGTCTGAATGGTGGCACTTTAATGATCTTGACGTGAAGGAAAACATCAAAGACCGATATGTCACCGATACATTTTATTTGGATACTTGTTTGAGCCAATTACCGAATTAAAGGAAGTACAGTATATGGTTTTCAGTTCTGTCCCGTTTTTGTTTTTTTTGTTTGCGGGTATATTGTTCTTATATTGGATATTGCGCAACCATACAGCACGTAACATCATACTTTTAGTAGCCAGTTTGCTGTTTTATGCATGGGGTGAACCGGTATATATTTTGTTGCTTGTTTTTTCGGTGTTGTTTAATTGGTTTTTAGCACGTTTAATGGCGGCGAAAGGAAACTACGCAAAAGGATTACTGGCGGTAGCGGTAATATTCAATATCGGACTTCTGGTAGTATATAAATACAGCGGCTTTTTAGTGGAAACAGTAAATAGCCTGTTATCTGTGCAACTGCCTGTCCCGCAAATACGCTTGCCTATTGGTATTTCTTTTTTCACTTTTCAAGCATTGTCATATGTAATTGATGTATATAGGGACCGTACCATCGTACAAAAAAACTTTTTCAATTTGTTATTGTACGTATCCTTTTTCCCGCAGTTAATCGCGGGACCCATTGTAAAATATCATGATATCAGTATGCAACTGGCGCAGCGTAGTTTCGACGTTGATGGCTTCGTTGGCGGCATGAAACGCTTTTTATACGGACTTGGTAAAAAGGTGTTGTTGTCTAACACATTGGCGATTGTTGTTGATGCCGCTTTTGCACAGTCGGCTGATTCTTTGTCATCGCCACTTGCGTGGCTTGCGGCACTGGCATATATGTTACAAATCTACTATGATTTCAGCGGCTACAGTGACATGGCGATTGGTTTGGGCCGTGTATTCGGATTTACTTTTAAAGAGAACTTTAATTATCCGTATGCGGCACAAGGTATCAAGCTCTTTTGGCGCCGTTGGCATATATCCTTATCCACCTGGTTTAAGGAGTATTTGTATATACCGCTTGGCGGCAATCGAAAAGGGAAAGGCCGTGCACTTTTTAATCAATGCGTGGTATTTTTGGCGACGGGATTGTGGCACGGTGCTAATTTCACCTTTTTACTGTGGGGTATATTCCACGGTTTGTTGCTTATTTTGGAAAGCAGTGAAGTGTTGCCGGTCTCTAAATTATCCAAATGTCCGATTGGCAGGGCGTTGGTTATTTTGTATACGTGGTTCTTGGTACTCATCGGTTTTACCATGTTCCGAGCAGACAGTGTGTCCTATGCGTTGTCCTATTTTAAAACAATGTTTATGGGAAACAAACAGGCTATTAACGTGTCTGTATTGGGCGAAATCACGCCTTGGTTTATAGTTGTATTGATACTTTCCGTACTGTTTTCTTTCCCCATTTTACCGAAATTACGGCAAAAGATGTGTAAGACGGTAAATGGTACACGTATATGTACGGTTGTCAGCTATGGCTTTTCCATAGTTTTACTATTGTTGTGTATGGGCGCTTTGGCGGCGGATACTTATAATCCGTTTATCTATTTCAGATTCTAAAAGAGGGGGTGTCGCTGTGAAAATTTGGAAAAGACTGTATGTCGTCGTGTTGTGTATTATTTTAGCGGCACCATCTGTTTTATTGCCATTTTCCAAGGAAATTTCAGCTGAAAAACGTGTTTTGTCCGCTTTCCCATCATTAATAGATGAGAATGGATGGAATGTGGAGTTTACTGCACAACTGGACACTTGGCTTTGCGAACACTTTCCATTTCGCTCGCAAATTATTTCCGCAAACAATTACTGGAAATCTGCCATGTTTGCCACTTCGGATGAACAACAGGTGATCGTGGGGGACGATGGTTGGCTGTATTTTTCGGAGACCTTACCCGACTATCAAGGAACGAATGATTTGTCTGATACTGCGTTGCAACAATTGCAAACTATCGTTTTTTTGATAGAGGAAACAGTGCGTGCCGCCGGTGCGGATTTTGTGTTTACGGTAGCCCCCAATAAAAACACCATATATCCCGCTTATATGCCTAAACGGTATCCTAAGGCGGAAAATACATCTAATCTGGAGCGTTTGACAGATCTACTGAAAGATGCGGGATATTTCGCGGATTTGAGCGCGGCTTTACGTGATACAGATGAACAAACCTATCACAAGCGGGATACCCACTGGAATGCCTATGGGGCTTCGCAAGGATATCGTGCCCTTATGAGCGCCGCAAATAAGCAAACGAATTTGTTTGACGACTCGACTTTCACGTGGAAAAATACTTGGCGCGGTGATTTAGACGATATGATTTTTCCTGCTTTGGATATCAAAGATGCCCAAGCCGTATATGACACTGCATGGACGTATGCGTTTACTTCCAACTATCGAAACGATGAGGATTTATTGATTACTACCGAAAATGAAAACGGAAACGGCAGTTTGCTGATGTACCGTGATTCTTTCGGCAATGCGCTATTACCGTTTATGGCACAAACGTATCAAAAGGCGGTTTTCAGTCGTGTAACGCCATATGATTTTACCGACATCACGCAATATGATACGGTTATTTTAGAAATTGTGGAGAGGAATCTTGCCAATCTTTTGCGTGCGGCGCCGATTGTATCCGCTCCTGTACGCCAGCAAACAAAAGGGGAGCCTGTTACACCTACTGTGCTAAAAACACGTGAAAAAGACGATCTTTTGCATCTGTACGGCACTTTACCCAAAACTGCAAAGCGGGTGTATTTGCAAGTATCAAAGGATGCCGATGCACATATTTTTGAAGCTTTTCCGATTGCGGAAACAGCTTTGCTTGGATTGGAAAATATACAGGAAAATGGTTTTTCCGCATATGTTCCCGCAGAATTTAAAGACTATACCGTAGCTGTTTTCATTGAGGAGGAATAATTCGTATGAAAAAAATATTTGTTTTGCTGTTATCTATAGTCACGCTCTTGTTGGTGTTGATTGGTTGCAGTAGTAAAGAGGCCATACAGTCTCACGTGATGATTTCAGAAACAAAAGTTGCATTGGGTGGGATATATAACGATGTTCTTGCCACTGCTTTGGGCGAGCCCATGGACACGCAAGAAGCTGTCAGTTGCCATTATGACGGGTATGATACCATCTATACGTATGATGGCTTTCAATTGTATACCTATCAACTGAAAGAACAAAAGGTATTATATTGCATTGAGATTACCGATTCGACGATGTCGACACCGGAGGGTGCAAAAGTAGGAATGACAGTGTCGCAAATTGAAGAAATTTACGGTACAGAGCATGAACAACTGCCAAACGGCATTTCTTATCTTTTGAATAAAAGCGGTGGGAAACTCAATTTCCGTTTAAAAGATAATGCTGTTTATTGCATCGAATATTACACCGAATAAACAAAAACAGCCGCTGTAAGCGGCTGTTTTTGTTTATATATCTTTATAAGAGTGCATACTTCTATCAAGGAGAGATGGTAGTATGCGGAAAAATAGAGTGTTAACAGAGATAGGTTTATTCTGTATCGGCGGGTTTGTGTATATCCTCATAGAATTATTATGGCGTGGCCGCAGTCATTGGACCATGTTTTGGGTGGGCGGGACATGCTTTCGTGTAATCGCTAAGATTTATCGCTTTTTTGCGCGTTGTGGGTTATTGACACGCTGTGCGATTTCTGCAGTGGCGATAACGGCCATTGAATTTGTCAGCGGTTGTATTTGTAATTTGTATTTTAAGATGCGAGTGTGGGATTATAGCCATTTACCACTGAATATTATGGGGCAAGTATGTTTACTTTACACTGCGTTTTGGGGCATTCTCAGCATACCCGCTAATTATTTTCATGCTTTTCTTGAGAAAGCTTTAAGTTTTAGAAGGACAAATGTCTTGTAGCGGGCAGATGGAACACCGTGGAGCGCGCGCTATACAGATGTCTCTGCCGAATAAGACTAAGCGGTGACAAAAGTCGTTGCTTTCGTCAGGCGGTAATATCTTTTTTAGTTGTTGTTCAATTTTGAAAGGATCTTTTGAGTCAACCAGTTTTAATTTGCCTGTAATACGGATGCAGTGCGTATCTGTCACCACGGCGGGTTTACCGTAGATATCACCGCAAATGAGATTGGCGGTTTTCCTGCCAATGCCGGGTAGGCGCAATAACTGTTCTAACGTGTCCGGTACTTCACCGTTAAATTCCTCGCACAACATTTTGCTCATAGCGACAATATCTCTTGCTTTTGTTTTGAATAAGCCACAAGAACGAATATGATTCTCTACTTCTTCAACCGTGGCGTTTGCCATATCGGTAGCGGTTGGGAAATGCTTAAACAAAGCAGGGGTTACCATGTTGACACGCGCATCCGTGCATTGTGCCGATAAGCGGGTGGCAACCAACAGTTGAAAGGGAGTTTTATAGTGTAATGAGCATACGGCTTGTGGATACTGTTGCTTCAAAATATCAATCGCCGCAGCAGCGCGTTGTTGTTTTGTCATGGTGTCACATCCTTTTTAATCACTTTAACACATCGGTCAGAAAGTTGTCAAATTAACTTGCATAGAGGGTGTTTTTTTGATAAAATAACAAGGAACCATCAGTAAAGGGGGATATTGAAATGCGTGTACCGCTTGCAGACCGTATGCGTCCGCAGACGTTAAACGATGTTATCGGACAACGTCATATTTTAGGCGAGGGAAAAGCCTTGCAAAATATTATTATGTCCGGCAAAATTCCCAATTTGATTTTTTACGGACCTGCCGGCGTTGGTAAGACAACTGTCGCGCGTATCATTGCGCAACGTTCGGATATGCAATTACATAAACTCAATGGTACCACTGCTTCTGCCGCAGATTTTCGTGCCATTATGGAAGAAACGGAAACACTGCTTGGCCAAAACGGTATTTTACTGTATTTGGATGAAATACAGTATCTTAACAAAAAGCAGCAGCAGATTTTGTTGGAATATTTGGAAAACGGCCGTATTACGTTGATAGCTTCCACCACCGAAAATCCCGCTTTTTATGTATATAGTGCGGTACTTAGTCGTAGTGCTGTGTTCGAATTTAAATCCGTAGAGCCGCAGGATGTGGAAGAAGCGGTGCGTCGCGGCGTTGCATTCTTACAAGAAGAAACGGATACCAAAATTGAGATTGATGATATGGTGGTGCGTCATATTGCGTTTACTAGCAACGGTGATGTACGCAACGCCTTAAACACCACCGAAAACTGTGTTAATGCTACCATACCCGACATGGATGGTGCCCTGCGTGTAACAATGGATACTGCCGTGCAAATGACCGGTCGCAGCGCAGTGCGATATGATAAAAACGGGGAAGAGCACTATGACATCATTTCCGCATACCAGAAATCAATGCGTGGTTCTGACCCTGATGCTGCCATACATTATTTAGCGCGACTGTTGGAAGCGGGAGATTTACCTTCCGCGTGCCGTCGATTGATGGTGTGCGCGTGCGAGGATGTCGGCGTGGCATACCCGCAAATTATACCGATTGTGAAATCGGCTGTAGACATTGCTTTACAAGTCGGATTACCCGAAGCAATGTTACCGTTGGCGGATGCGGTAATTATGGTGTGTCAAGCTCCAAAATCCAATTCCGCGCACGATGCCATTAGAGCCGCTATGGACGATGTTGCTAAGGGATATACGGGTGCCGTTCCTCGACAATTACAAAACAAACATTATGACGGCGCTGAGGTAGAAAATAAAGGACAATTTTATCTGTATCCGCACGCTTATCCCAACCATTGGGTTAAACAACAGTATTTACCGGATGCTTTAAAAGATAAAGTGTATTATGTCCCCGCTGATAACAAAAACGAACAAGCTTTTGCGGCGTATTGGGAGTCTATTAAAAAAGGAGACGGAAAAACCTCTTGAAAACAGTGATTGCCGCTATCAATTCCAAATATATTCATTCTTCTTTGGCGCCCTGGTATTTATTGTCGGGTGTACGTACTTACAGCCGGCAGAATATAGATGCGGTTGTGCGGGAATTTACCATTAACCAGCCGTTAGATGATATTTTGAATGTATTGGTGACCGAATCAGCAAATGTATATGCGTTTTGTACTTATATATGGAATATTGAAACCTTGAAATTGTTGCTCCCTCGATTAAAAACAGCTCTGCCGAATTGTCAGGTGATTTTGGGCGGGCCCGAGGCAACCTTTTCTGCAAAACTTTTGCTGGACACTTTGCCGATTACATATGTTCTCATGGGTGAAGGTGAGGAAAGTTTCCCTAAATTATTGGATGCGATGGCCTTGCAAACATCTGTTGATGATATTGTGGGTGTTGCGTCTAAATCAGGAGATACAATTGTTTTGAACCCGCCAAAGCCGTTGGAGTTTCTACCACCTGACCCGTTTTTACCCGAATATTTCGAAAATTTGAACGGCAGAATTGCCTATATTGAAGGCTCGCGTGGTTGTCCGTTTTCGTGTGCGTTTTGTTTATCCGGCAGGGAGGATGCTTTGCGCTTATTCCCGTTGGAAAGGGTCAAAAACGACATATTGCGATTGGCGGTTTCGGGTACGAAAACCATTAAATTTGTGGACCGCACGTTTAATTGTCATCTTGTGCGTTGCCGAGAGATTATTTCGTTTCTTTTGTCGGAATATGGCAAGAGAATTCCGAAAGATATTTGTTTTCATTTCGAGGTTGCCGCCGACCTGTTTGATGAGGAAACGCTTTCGTTATTGTCAACAGTGCCAAAAGGGTATATCCAAATGGAAGCAGGCTTACAAAGTTTTCATGCTGAAACCTTACAAGCGGTTACGCGTAAAACGAATTTGGATACACTATGCAACAATGTTCGACGCATTTTACAAAATGAAAACATTCATTTACATATTGACTTAATTGCAGGATTGCCCAGAGAAACGCTGGAAATATTCCGTTATTCATTTAACACCGCTTACGCTTTGAAGCCGCATATGCTGCAATTAGGCTTTCTAAAACTATTGCACGGTTCAGCTTTACGGGCAAAGAAAGAAGAAAACGGCTATTGTTTCCAACCAAAAGCACCGTATGAAGTCTATGCTTCCAATTGGATGAGTGCGGCTGATTTTCAACTGCTACACGAGGTGGAAGACGTTTTAGAACGGCTGTATAACAGCGGGCGTTTTACCTTCACTTTACAATACGTTTTGCAGGTTGTCGACATCACACCGTTTGATTTGTTCGCCGGATTTTCCGCTTTTCTGAAAGAAAACGCTGTATGTACTGGATGCATTTCTTTAGACTGCTATACAGATTTCGTTTTGCGGTATTTTTCAAAATTACCGCAAGTAGATACAGCAGTTTTGCGAGATGCATTGGCGTGTGATAGCTTATGTAGTAAACAGCTGAATCGGTTACCGTCTTGTCTGTTTAGAAAAGATGCAAGGGTATCAAAGATTATCCGTCTTTTCAATACAGATAGCGCACTGAAAGGTATCAAACGTGGCGTATACATCCTACAATCCCGTGAGAATACAGCGATAGTTGTGGAATATACCAACCGCGATAAAGTGACAAGTCGTTATCCTTTACAGATAATATCTGTTGATGATTACATAGAAAAAAGACCTTCGCAGTCTTAAACTGCGAAGGTCTTTCTCTTTTACGATACCTAACAGGAATGCTAACACGATATATACAGCTATCATCAAAGCAGCACCGCAAAGTAACTGTAAAACAGGTGGGTAAGTATCAAATGCTATTAACGGTTTCAATACGAAAACAGAAAGTGCGGATATACCTACTGCAAATATAGGTTTTATAATCCATTTTCCCCATTGCATTTGAACACCTGTCACTTTTAAAAGACGATGTAGATTCAAAAAAGAAGTTAGCAGATTGCTGAAAACCATAATCAGCAAAAAACCGCCTATGCCTTTGCGCGGGACTAACAATAAAATCAGTAAAATACGGCTCAGCGAATCAATGATACTGTACCACAGTGAAGACACTTGTTGATTTAGTCCCTTGAGCATACCATCCACAATACTTTCCAAATACATAACCGGCATCAGCGGTGCCAATACCCGCAACAAAAAGCCGACTTCTTTACTGTCATACAGCACATCTCCTAAAGTATAGGCAAAAACGGTGAAGAGTCCGCCAAGCAACACAGATATGCTTAAGGTTAATTGTAAAGTGACGGTCACTGCAGTGTTGACCTTTTTCTTTTGTCCAAGCGTATGTGCTTCTGAAATCTCCGGTATGAGCAGGGTAGAGAGCGATGACAAGAAGGAGGCGGGGAAGAACAAAAGCGGCATTGCCATGCCTTTAAGCATACCGAATTGCGACAGTGCCGCCGCCGTGGAACCGCCGAATAAGGCAAGCTTTTGCGGTACCAACATATTCTCTACAGTTCGCAAAACGGAATTTAAATATCGTCCCGCTGTTATAGGAGTAGAAATGGCTAAAAGGCGGCGTAAAATACCCCCCTTAAGTACAATAACCGATTTTTGTATAGGAGGTATATCTACGATGGCGCTACGGTCCGCCAAATAACCGACCCACAGTATCATACAAGAAACAACTTCTGCAATACTGTCGCCCAAGATAACTGCAAAACAAGCATTAGAAACATTTTCGGAAGATACCAAATGTAACGCGCCCATAATGCACACAATACGGGTAATTTGTTCGATAATTTGTGTCACCGACGGTAATAGCGATTTTCTTCTTGCCACAAAATAACCGCGCATACAAGAGGAAATACCCATAAATGGTAAACTTATACCCAGTATGCGCAAGGATGATACGGCACGCATATCCTTTATAAACAAACTGCAAATAGGATTAGCACCGCCATATAACACTGCTGCTGTCATTACGCCGATACATACACATATAAGGGCTGCGCGATACACAATTTTTTGGATATTTCTTTTGGTTCCACATACCAACTCGTCGGTAATTAACCGTGTTACAGCGGTACTGATGCCGCAGGATGCAAAAGTGGATGCCAATACATAAATAGAAAAAATCAATTGATACAATCCCATGCCTTCCGCACCTATTTGCGCTGAAAGGTAGATACGAAACACAATGCCGATCGCCCGCAATATCAAAGAAGTAGCGGTCATGGTAGCGGCATTTTGAATAAATTGCTGTTGTTTCATCTACTCACATCCGTTATGTCTGTTGGAGTGTTTGCAAATATAAATCCTGTACCAAATCGTTATATAAATTTGTAATGCGGTTCCAGGTGTTACGGTTGGTAACGCCGGTGGCAGGTAAACCAAAAGTGGTTTGCAGTGCACGTACCGCAGCTTCGGTTTGAGGGGAGTACGTATCGGTCACGGCAGGGGCGGGGATATTTTTAAAAACAGCCGCAACAGAACGCAACATGACGTTTAAAAAATATGCGGTGTCACCTGTATCTCCGAGACGTATTGCCGTGCCGTTTATAGGAATAAAACCGTCGATAGCAATGGTGTTTTGTTGATTGGCGAGCAGGGAGTTGTATACCTCTACCAAACGATAGTAGGTATCACGGTCCATCACCCCTGTAGATGGCAAACCGTATCGTGTCTGAAAGCGTTTGACTGCTTCGGTTGTCATAGGTCCGTAGATACCATCTACCGGTACAGCGGAACTGCCGTTTGCAGCGAGCTCTAAGGCACGCAATTTTTCTTGTATTTCTGCAATGTAAAGTTTATCTTCCTGTGTAATGTCGTTATCCGGAAATGGTTTGAAAATCATACGGGAACCTCCTGATGGTCGGTGCCGCTGTGTTGGTCGGCACGCTTGTTATATCCGTTTTTCAAATCGGCATACGCCTCGCTGATGCTGTTCCATACGTCAGGACCTACCACACCCGTGACAGGCAAACCAAACGTGCGTTGAAAAGCTTCGACGGCGGCTTGCGTTTGGTTGCCAAACACACCGGTAACAGGAACTTCCGGAATTTCGGTATACGTACCGGATAGATAGCTTAAAAATTCTTGCAATTGTTCTACGGCTTCCCCTTGTGTTCCTTGTCGCAATACAACGCCCGGGTATAATGCGACGCCACCTTCTAAACTATCTGTGGAAGCCAGAATGCCGCGATATGCACGATATAAATCCTGCCATGTGTTGATGCCCACGATACCGTCTTGTGTTAAGCCGAAAGTCTGCTGAAAAGCCAGTACCGCTTGGCGGGTGGGTTCATCATATACACCCGTGATTTCAATTTCCGGGACAGTGTCATAAAACTCGCCTACTACTGCGAGGAAATATTGTAAATTACGCACGTTTTGTCCCGTATCTCCCACAGTCAACACGCCTGGGAATTCTTTGGATATATCTTCTGCAGAAATGCCTTCCGAATCCAATTCCGATAGTCGTTTAACGCCGCTGAACAGATAATTGATACGATACCACGTAGCAGGACCGATAATACCATCGGGTGTTAGGCCGAAAATGCGCTGAAATTCTTTGACTGCCGCTTCGGTTTCCTGTCCGAAAATGCCGTCAACGGGATAAATTTTCGGAATGGCGGGGTAGTTGCGGGAAATGCGGTTTAATTGTACTTGTTTATATCGTACTTCGTTACCCGCCTCTCCCAATCGCAATGGTTGACCGGGATAGGATCGCCCTGCGCCTCGCACCGGCGCATCGCTGACAATACGCACATCTCCATAATAATTTTGCAAAATTTGCAAAGGTGTCAATCCTTGTTCAGCCAGCGGTACCGTACCCCACTGAGAAAGTCCTTCACAGGTGACGGTTGTGCCATTACAATATTGCGTAAAATACGGTTCGATGCCGTTTTCTCGCACAACGTAACTGTTGAATATTTCGTCAACGATACGGCTGATATTTTCGAAAATGTTTCTGTTTGGTACATACGCTTGATCGAATGCAGTTGAATTGGTAATGTCGAAATCATATCCTTGACTGCGATACCATTCCGTATAAAACCGATTAAGAGCAAAGGAAATCTGTGCATAGATATTAGCACGCAAGGCGTTTTCTGGCCATGTGGGATATATCTCGCTAGATGCCACGTTTTTAATATATTCTGGAAAGGAAACCGTCACGTTTTCTGCATTGGCATTGGGTCTACCGAGATGGACCACGATAGTTTCGGGTATGTAGGGTTCACCATTCATATATTGTTCACCTCACTTTAAATTATCGGGAACACCTTCGGTGATAGTGCGCTCACGGTTGGGGTCGTCACCTTCTGCAACGGGGATTAAATCTATCGGTTGCATGGCAGTGATACCGCCATATAGGGGTACTTCACGTAATCTGGTGGGATAAAAACCGTCCGCACGAACATAAACAGTGTAAAAAGTATAAGGATTTTGTGCGTCGGGAGTTTGCGAATAGATACCGCTTACAGCTGGTAATATGAATATAGGCGTATACCCGCTGTTATCCGTGCGAGCAGCCTGTTCTAATAGTTCTTCACCGTTGACGGTGCGAGTAATAATAACTTGTGCATTTGGTATCGGTAACGCGCCTTTTCCGGTGGTCACAAATGCCCGTAAATATCCTAATGACATTTCCATTGGCGGGGGAGAGCTAGGCGGTAAAATATCAATATTTTCTTCCGAGAGCGGAAACGCGGAGATGCCTTGTTCAGGTTGTGCGGGCGGCGTTTGCGCTCTTATCGAAGAGGAGCCTTGCGCTTCATTGCGCACTGCATTATCCTCTGCATTTTGCGGTGTAATAGCGGTTGTTGCTGTTGGGATTGCTGGCTCTAAAATATTTTCCATATCCTTTTGAATATTGGGTATTGGATATTCC
>JAZRAA010000004.1:0-9409 GCA_045634325.1 Acutalibacteraceae bacterium
AAGTCCGGCGTTACGCCGTCATGACGGCGCGTTTGCGTTTTCCGGGTCATATGGCTCGATTACGTACAGTTCCGGGATAGTCCACGTTTCCGGGTCGCCCCACCGCTCGCGCTCCATCGCTTCGATTGCGGCTTGTTTCTGCTCGCGTTCTTGTGCAGTCTGCGCTTCTGAGTGCAGATTCCACGCCGCCGCGCCGACAATTACGGCGCTAATAGCTCCTGCGGCAAGTCCTACCAATGCGCCGCCCATTATGCCGCCTCCTCAAAACGTATGCCATCAATCACGGCATAGTAATAGAGGCGTTCGCGTTTGGCCCCGTTTTCCTCCCATACGCTGGTTTTGCTTTTGAGCTCCGCGCCAAAGGTACGCGCAATATCGCGCAACTTATCGGCCATTATGACGTTTCCATCGTACATGCCCGATACATACGGATAGGCGCCGCATTTATCAAGCAACGTCACAATAGCCAGCATTTCGCTTTTGGATATGCCGCCCTCAGCGTCGGATTTGCTTTCAATGCCGAAAAGCGTCACGCCGTCAATTTCTGTCTTATGGGAGGCGTAAAGCGGCCCGTGATTCTCGCCGTTCATGCGTTTCCACTCTGCCGTTACGTGTGCGTTGTGAGCTTTGGCAAGCTCATCAACCCATTTCGCGTCATTGAGTTGTAGGCAGTTCTTGCCATTGCCATAGTCGCAAACGTTCAGTATCCGCGCCTCTTCGTTGAGCGCGTTTACAATTCCTTTCAACGCGTCGTTCATTTTTTTATCCTCCATTTCTCTTTGTCTGTTTCGGGACGCTTACGCGCTTTTCCGCGTCGGTTTTGCTTATCAAAAACCAGTAAAGGTTATTTTCCGCGCAAAAGTAAAACTCCGACGCTTCTAAGCCCGCCTTAGTCGCGGCCTCTTTTTGTCTCCGCGTCAGATTCCTCCGACGCTCGCGCATTGTCTCACATCCTCCCTTTCCCGACGCTTACGCGCCGGGTTTTCGCTATCTTGCGGCATTGCCACAGGACAGCTATGTAACATGATTCAGTTTTCAAGGTGCGTCGCGCTAAGGGGCGAACCCCGCCGCTTATCGGATACGGCTCCCCATGTGCGGGGATTGCGGCTCACGCGCCGCGCTCCCCTATATATAGCCCGGATTACGCGCCGGGTCGCGTTGCTTGGTTGCGGATTCAGGCGGCGGCTTGCTCCGACGCGTACAAAGGCGGCGTTTCTATGTGCCAGTAGCCGCTTTGATTGCGCCAGCAATCGGAGTTTACGGCGTCAATCAGCGTCGCGCCGATTTCCGGCGGCACGTCTCCGGCCTTGCCCGTGTAAACGGCGTCAGCCTTTATCGGCTCCCCGTCATCGTCGCACGTGGGACGGATAACGCGAATTTCGTCGCCGGACGGGATTTTCTGCGCCTCGATAAAGTCTTTCAGCGGCAATTCAAAGCGGGTCTTGTACATAGTGCGCTCTCCTCTCATTTATGCGCCGTCCATGAGCGGCGCGGCGGTCACGGTATGCGATAAGCGCGGCCTTGCGCGTCTGGAAGTCAGGATACGCTATCAAAAAGCCGACATCGACGCTTTGCAGTTCATCCATCATTTTCGCCTGTTCCGGCGTCAGATAGGGTCGTATACTCGCGCCCTTTTCAATCCCGTGCTTTTCCCGGAAATCCTTTGCGCTCATTCCGGTAACAATGCGGTTTAGCATATCGCACTCATTTATAAAGTGGTGCGGCTTTGGCGGCTCATGAATCAGCGCGATATTTGCTGTCAGGCGTGGATATTCACGCTTTTGAGAGAGGCGCGTTTCAATTTGCGCTTCCATCTCGTCAAATCGGCGGATATACAATTCCTTATAGTGCATAGCTTTCTTCCCTGTATATCCCATAACAAGAATTGTAAAACCGTCACGGGTCAGGAGATATGCCTTTTGTTTGCGCCCGTAGCTATCCCGGTAGGACATCGGGCCAAAATTGGCCCGAACAAATTCCGCGCTCAATCCAGATTCGGGGTCAGTGATTCTCTCAATGTCTCGCAAGACTTTTTTGTGCGCCTTGCCAAACATCTGCGCCACAAACAAACTGTCTACTCGCGTTGTCGCGTTCTCGTCGGCAAACACGCCGTATTCGTCACGCGCAATCAGTTCTTTCATACGCTCACCTCTTAGGCCTTTTCAGATTCCGGCGACGGGTAGAGATTCATCATCTCCGCCAGAAACACAATCCGCTGTTTTTGCTCGTCATCCAGCAAAGGCCAGATTTCAAGCATAAAGTAGTCTTGCGGGTTCATGTTTCGGCCTCCTGATAGTCATGCGGGGCGGGCGTCTGAACGGAATCACGCTGGAATAGATATTCAAGGCGCAAACCGGGGAAAAGTTTATCCCGAATGCGGAACGCCTCATCAATCGTGAACTCCGTGCTCTCATTCAGCTTGTTTATTACTGTTTTCATGGAAGAGCAACCAATGGCATTTTGCAACATGGCATTGGATACCCCAAACCGCGCCATTTCCGCGCTAAGATTTCTCATCATCTCACCTCAATTCCCTTAAATTCACGTAATCACGTTTGGATTATCTGCATTATACACGCTATAGCGTTAATTGTCAAGAACAAATTTGCATTTTCGCGTAAATTTTTTCTTTACACGCAAAAAAGTTTATGATATAATAGGTAGCGTCAAGAAAATATAATAGGTAGCGTCAAGAAAGGGGGTGAATGCTATGACATTGGAGGAGCAGTTAAAGCGGAAGATTCTGGAACGCTACAAGAGCGTCCGGGCGTTCACGTCTGCGATTGGCGTCTCTTATTCTACGGTGGATTCCGCATTGAAGCGGGAACACGGGATTAAAAACGCCGGGATTGTGACAATGCTTAAAATCTTCGACGCGCTTGGTTTAGATATTGAGAGCGTCGCAGAGGGGACATTGCGCAACAAAGGGGAGCCGCCCGCGCCGCCTGTCGCGTCCGCCGAAACTGTCCTGCCCGAACTTACGCCGGAAGAATCGCTGGCCGCTGATATGGAGGAGCTTTTGCAAACGCTGACGCCTCAACAGGCCGCGCTTCTCTGCAAAATCGCGGCGCGGTGGTTGGAGCACGTCAAGGCCACGGCGAAACTCTAACCGCGCAAAAAGTCCCGTCCCTGAAAACGGGGCGGGACTTACTATCTGTAGTTGTTGCGCTTTGTTGCGGATAATTGTAAAATATCGCGGTATTAAGAGACAGGAGTTTCACAAAATGCGATTGCGCGAACCTTTACATGACGTTTCAAAAATCATGACGCCTGATATTCTCCGCAATTTGCGGGAAGCGCATAGGCTCTCGCAGTTAGAGCTTGCTTGTATTTTAGACGTGTCGCAACAAGCCGTTTCCAAATGGGAGATAGGCGATTCCCTGCCAACAACGAAAGCCTTGCAAGCTCTTTCGGACTATTACGGCGTCCCGACTGATTGCATACTGGGACGCGAAACGGCATTACAGGCGCGTATGCGTGAACTGTTGGCGCGTCTTACGTCGGAACAGGCCGCGCAACTGTGCGACATTGCGCTGGGCATGATAAACGGCGCAGAGAAATGACGGACAGGAGGAATCAAAAGTGACAGATGAAGAACGGAATCTTTTGAAAGAGATTCAAGCGGAGGGCGGTTCGCGGTACGTCCCCGGAGACACCCATCCGGGCGGCGCGTATGTCACACTGAAACAAGGCGGCTTCTTAGAAGAAAAGTTGGAAGGAAGAGTGTCAGACGGGGAAGGCGGCTATTCTGTCAAGGGCAGAACTTTCTCTATCACGCCTAAAGGCAAAGCGTTTCTTGAAAACGGCGAAAAAGGCGTCCTCGCTTTCCGCATGAAAGAACTGATTTATCAGTTGTCGGACGAACAGGCGGAATTTCTTGTCGCCGTCGCGGAGAAAATGCTGGAACCTATCAAAACCCACATTGAATGACTTATCCCGCCCCTCCAAACCGGAAGGGCGGGATTTTGCGTCAATCGTCCGTGTCGCTGGTATCCGTGTCGGATTCATCCGGCTCCGGGTATTGCGCCATCAGGGACGCGACAAAGACAAGCCGCCGTTTCTGTTCGTCCGACAGCAAGGGCCACAGCTCATCCATCAGGTAGTCTTTCGGGTTCATGCGGGAAGGCTCCTTTCCCGCTAACCGGTTAGCGCGTGTTTTTCAGCGTCCGCAAGTCGAATTATGCCACATCTGCGGGGAAGGCGCAATATGAAGCGCGAAAAATGGCAAGCAGCTATTCCAACGTGGAATTAAAGGATATGCTTGACTTTGTTCGCAAGGCGAAAGACGCATATCCGTGCGCGAAAGTGAAGGCTACAATGCAAATCGAATAATCAATGCGCATTTTCCGGGATTTTGCGTTGTTCTTTTTGCGCAATGCGAAAGCTACCACGCAAAAAGGCCGGATTTGCGTGATAGTTCAAAAAACAAAAGCCCCGCCGGATTCCCGGCAGGGCTTTCGCATTTGGTTGAGGCCAGCGGATTTGCACCGCAAGGGCTCGCGGAATGTTCCGCAAGAGTACACTGTGCTCTTGCCGCCGATATGACCGCCGCCCGTCAAGCCTCCATATATGGACAGGGCTTACGGAATCGAACCACCCTTTTGAATACGCTAAAGGCGCCCGCGCATTCAATGTACTCCCATTATACTAAGCCCCATGTATGCCCGTCTTTCCGGGCTGTCAGGATACCAAAGGCAACGTCTCCTTCCGCAAGGACGCTTGCCGCCGTTCGGATTTCACGCGAAACGCATACATACCGTACATGCGCCGCGCACGGTGTCGGGCTTTGCGCAGTCCGTCCGATTCGTTCATCGGGGAGTTCAACCCCGACGTACCCTCCCCCACACATACAGCGCAATGTCAGTGGGTTCAACAGATACGGCCAGCGGACTGAAAATATCTTACTACGACGTATCCAAAAGATACCCGGCGCGACTGCCACGCGGCGTTTCTCCGACAGCAAATTGTCAGAGGCGTTATACGCGCTGGTTAGAAAACCCTCACGTTCCCCGGCGTATCCCCACCAAACGCGCCGCATTCGCGGCTTGTCTGGTTCGAGTGTTATTGTACCATACTGCCACCGGAATTTCAAGCGGAATCTGAAATTTTTCCGCTTTCGTCCGGCGTCAGTCTAACAACAACATCCTGATTCGCGGTTTTAATCGCGCTGTCCATGATAACGGCGATTGTCTCACCTGTGCGCGTGTTTTCCACGGTTAGTTTCTTGTACGCGCCGCCCAGAATTTCCACGTTTACCACCCCGATTTAAGATTCCGCCGACGTTGCGGCAACTGTCATGCGGCGGTTCAATTCGTTGCAAACGAGTTGCTCATACGTTGGAGGCGGGACTGCCGCCAGCACATACAGGGCGATAATAATTGCTTGTCTTTCGCGTTCGCTCTTCCCGCCAAACCACGCTTGAAACTCATCTTTCGGCATTGCAAGCAAACGTATCACGGATTGATTCAAGGCTTCCATGTTGTCCAGCATTTCTTGATAGCGTCTCTGCGCTTCCGCAACAAACGGCGGGGCAAAATCTCGCTCCATGATGTTCCTCTCATTCACAAGCTCTAAAGGCCTCGAAATCGATACCTTTAAAATCCCCTCCGGCCTTGCGCCGGATTCCCGTTACTTCCCCGTCCCGCAAATCGCCCGGTATTCTTCCGGGTGTTCCGCCGCATATGCTTTCGCCTGTTCATTCAAGGCGGAAAATTCGTCTGCGTTCATGCCGCCGCAAGCCGTCTCTAAATCGTCAGCCGCTTTCATCACGTCCGCCGCCTTGCGTTCAAGTTCAATCACCTTCGCAAGGATTTTCGGATTCCGCGCAATCGCCCGACGGACTTCCGGGGCGTTGCGGTAATTCGCCATATCCCGCGCTTGCTTTCGGAGATTGTCAGCGGCTTCTTTTGTCGTCCGGCCTTCCAGCAGATTTCCGCTGTTTGTCGGTTTCTTTCTCTGTTTTGTTGCCATTGCGTTTTCCTCCCATTATCCACGTACAGGCTCATTCTTCTGTCAACTTCCGTCCGCACATCGGGCAATATTTGACAGGGAACCGCGCCGCCATAATGTCACGGTCAAACAGGCAGACGCCCACGGAAATATGCGGCTCGCGCCCGGTTGTCCAGAGATAAGCGTCCATATAGAGGGCGTTCTTGTCTCCGAAAGCCTCATCTCTCTGTACTAAGAGAGCGTTGCTTTCGTCACCTTCGCAATACGCGCACATTTTAATCCCCTCCCATTATTCCGCGTCCCGCCAGTAGAAAATCCAGCACGGGTTTCCATTTCCCCAGTTACAGGCCTCCTCAATTCCCGTCAAAATGACATCGTGCCCGCAATACAGGGAAAGAAACCTTTGAATCTCTTCCGGCTTCCGTCCGCCGAAAAGCTGTCCGTGATTGCCCCAGACGGTTTCACAGGCGGCGTTGAACTTCTCCCAGTCCCATTGATACATGCGGTCGGAGTACGCGCTATGCGTCGTTTTCTCAAATTCACCCTTCCACGTACAGTAACGGTCGAATGAGTACGGATACTCCCACGGCGTCCGTTTGACGGGTTCGCCTTCAATATTGCAAAGCCCCCCATGTGAGCTATAGGGAATAACGCATAACCGATTTGATTCAATTCACACATTGCAATTTCTCCCCGCTATTCCGTCTCCCCCGCAACATCGGGAATATCCATCGCAAGGTTTCCCCCGTTGCGGCGAAAGTTTCCTTCCCGGCATTCTTCATCCAGCCGCCGGAAGAACGCGTCACGGCGGCGTTGCGTTTCCTTGTCAGGGAGACGCGCTTTTTTTATAAATTTCTGTTTCGTCATGCTATCGCCCATTACTTGTTCAACTCGATACATATCACAGCAAATGTAACATGTCTCGCGCCGCTCAAATCCTGCAAAACGTCTTTAACACGCACATTATTCAGCCGTCCTATCGTGACGAAATCCTGCGCGTAAATCGTCAGGGTTCCATCATTGAGTGTTGCCCCGGCGCATTGATTCAAAAACGTGCAATACATGGGCGGCAAACGTTCGCCGCATTGCTCACAAAGGGCCTTCCAATCAACGGACAGCGGCGCAGAATCCATTGACGGAACGGTGGATACATCCGGCGGCACGTCATCCCACAGCAAATCTTCCGGTTGCGGTGCTTTCATGGTCGACATATCAAGTGGCGTATCATCCGGCGGAACATAATCCCACGGCGGCATATCGTCAGGCGTCGGCGTATTAGTGGGTGGTATAGCTTCCGACATGGGAACATCATCCCACGGTGGAGGTGCTTCAAGCGGTTTCGCGTCCGTTTGTTCGTCTGCGCTTCTAGCGGCTTCCCTTTCGCGCTCCCATTCCTCTGTATATATGCGGCGGATTTCATCAAAGAGCACAGCGCACGAAAGGCCATGTTTCTTATGCGCCACGCCGTAAATGCCGCATTCATCCTCATCGCATTGAAAAGCCGGAGAACTTGTTTTAATGCGATACGTCCAGTTTAATTCGTCCGGGTTGACAGGCTCAAACCCCGCCAAAAGCATAGCGTCCTTGAACTGGTTATTCGTCAAGTAAATTCCGGTATCGCCTTCCAGAATATGCTTGATTCCGTAACTTGTATGATAGTCGCCGCTCTTCTTGCAAGGGTAGATGTTTGCAACAATCCACGCACGAACGATTTTTTGAACAAACTCCGATTCGTCGGTAATCAGCGCGTCATCAATCCATCCGTTTTCGTTAGAATACGGTCGCCCGTCTTTCATCATAACTATCAACTCCCATCATCCCATTTGGCGCGGCGTCGAAAATCCGCGCATTGGACACAGTTACAGGTCACATAGCTGTCACCTAATTCCGTTTTGGTGTCAGGATAGGTGTCAGATTGGGTGTCAGGATAGGTGTCATAGCTGTAACCTAATTCCGGCGAATGTCTGCCAGCGGTTTGTTTCGGCGCAAATTCGCAAACCCTTTCAGGCGTTCTCGCTGTTTTTTGTTGTTTCCCGCCGTTTTCACCTGTTTGTTTCTGTTTGTTTCATTTTGCAAGTTTTTGTTTGCGACTTGCATTTTTTCTTGCATTTTCCGGCTTGCCGCTTTGCAACTTGCTGTGTTCGACTTGTTGCTTTCCTGTTTCCCTGTTGCCTTGCGTTTCCGCTGTTGCGTTTCCGCTGTTAGCCTGTTGGTGGAGCTCTGAGCATAGTGGTTCCTCCTGACAAGGCCGAAATAGCGCATTTCTGCAACTTTTCGGCAACAAATCAGGAAAGAACCACATTTACGAGTAAAATCAGCCCGTCGGAGCCAGCCCCTCGCGTCGTGTCCCGTACTCCGCCCCTTCCCCGATTCCCCCTTAACCTTGACGAAATCGGTAGCTCATCTGCCCCTTGCCTTACAGAGTACGAGTAAATCCTGCGGCTTTCGCCGCCAGCGTCCCGCCCAGATAACCGCCTTTGGGATTGACGATTGGGAGTTCACGTCGCCTCCACGCCGTAACTCAAAACCCGGACTTGCCAACGGGATTGTTTCTTTCTTTCAGGGAGTTCCCGCCGCCTCCCTTTGATATGCGGTTGATTATGGAAGGGAGCCGCATATCAGGGACTTGTTTGATTGCTTAGGCGTCCCATGCCTCACCGTTTAAACGCTTCACTTGTCCGCGTTGGCGCTTTCACGTCTCATCCAAATTATGTATGGCCTTGACGCTTACAGTCGCAGTTTAACTGGACGGAAACGGACAGGCGCACGGTAGCCACGCGCCCGCCTATTTACTTTTCAAGTAGTCGAAACCAGCGGAGACGGCCTTCTGCCATTCAAGGCAAAAAATATGCGCCGTCTCTTCACCACAATAAAGAAACGGCGCCGGACTTTTTCAAGCCCGCCAACAATACCCCGCCAAGGGTATTATTAGAGATTCTATGCCGCATATCGTTGTGGCGATACACTGTTTTCGCGCATAGCTGTTGGCGCAACCATGCAGCTTACCAGTATACTACCACACCCGCCGCCAAATGTCAAGAGGGTGGAGCGGATTTTTTCGCCGCCAGCGTGACGAAATTTTTTTCAGAAAGTGCGAAAAAAGGGCTTGACATAGGTATATACTTATTGTATACTATGAGACAGTAAGGGACGGAACACAGCGGACGCCCGACAGGGCGGAATCTATAGGAGGATAAAGAAAATGGTTAAGAACATAGCGACATTCAACGAATGCGCGGAAAACGCGATTCAAAATGTCATGAACAGCCCGCTCGGACAGGAAATGACGGCACAGCTTCTGCAAATCAAACTTGCCGAAAACCCGGACATGACGCCGGAAGAATGGACGGAAGCGAAACGCGGCCTTGCGCTCTACCTGTTCATGGAGACGCTTAAAAACGAACCCGCGCTTATGAATGAGTACGCGGCGCATATGTACCACACACTGCGCGGAGAGGAA
>JAZRAA010000005.1:0-3337 GCA_045634325.1 Acutalibacteraceae bacterium
TGATACAATAACATTGTAGAATGTCTCTAACTGTCCCGCTGTAAATGTAATCGTAGGCGCATTCAATTCAAACTTTTTGGAAGCTACAAGCCCGTCATTGTTCCAGCGGCCGATCTCGTTTCCGGCTGCATCATAGACAACAATGACGCCGTTCCCGTTGTTATTACCGCCAAGAGTCAGAGTCCCGCCTTGTATGCGGTTACAAGACATATGTCCCGCTGTAATCCAATCGGCCACAAAGGACCCGTCCAAGGTCCAGGCTGAACTGAACGGCCCCGCCACTCCGCTGGACGAAAACCCAATTCCGTTGACGTTTATCCGCAGTACATTAACAGCCGTGTTCACGCCTTCCGTGTCCATGCCCAGCATATCGGTCGGTTTGCCGTCTGCATCAAACAGATAGACGATGTGGCCACCAAGGCCGCCGGTTATCAATTCAGTCGCGTGGTTGATTGCCGCGTCCATCATAGAGATATTCGGCACGTCTTCCAGTTTCTGGTCGGTTTCTGCCGTGATAACGTCCGCGAAGGAACTCACCGCGTCACCAAGTTCTATCGAGTCATACCGCTCCGTCAGTGCATCCCAAACTACTTTGATGACTTTTGCAGTTGCGTTCACGCCCAGTTCCGGATAGTAAATTGTAACAGTATCGCAGAGTTTCACACGTTCCAGTGGCGCGATACTCTTGTACTCTTCCGTCTGCCAGAGCGCAACAAAGTCAATTTTGATATTTTCTTTCGGAATCCATGGCGTTCTGCTGTTCATGACAGATAACGCTTTGGCTTCCAGTTCAGCCACGGTCGGAGCGTCTTCAAACTCGTTTGACAAGTCCATCGTGACCACGCGCCGGACAGTGTAACCGAATTGGATAGCGTTCGCGTTCTCGTCCATGATTTGAACGCCATTTTCGTCCGTCCATGTTCCGACGTTTCCGATGCCGCCGCTACCGACCACAATACCGCCGTACACCACCGTGTCATCGCTGTTTGACCAGTACGGAACGACAGCGTTGTACAAATCAAGTGTGTCAGTATCCGCCACGATGCTTTTCAGATTTTTGCCGTAGCGGATGGTAACGCCATTGTTCGAACCGCGGTGAGCGTACAATTTGACCGTCCTGTTGTCCCACATATACTCGCCGCCGCCGAATGAATCCAGAACCGACCCACGCGTCCCGCCTAATAATGCACGGCAGGAAGTCGGCACTTCGACGTTCATCGTGCCGGAGGATGCCTTGTCCGTCCAGAACGTGAACGTATTCTCTGTGATTGACCGCGCAGACAGGCTGTTAAACGCATCGGTCACACTGGTAGCCGTGAACGGAGCAACAACAATATTACTCAACAGGTAGGAAACATGATGTGCGTTGACCGTCACAATGCCGTTAATAGGACGTGACACGCGGTAGATGATGAACGGCTGTTTGTCTTTCTGCTCGTCATGGGAAACGTAGATGATATTCCCCTGCTGGATCGCGTCGTAGTGCATACCAGTGATCGGATACTTCAGCTCCACTTCAAAGATACCGTTCCGCTCTTCCGTGACCAGACATGAGATGCAGTCCGTCAGCCGTCCCAGACCGTTTGACGTATAGGTTTGTGCATTTGAATCAAATACAATCGGAATCATACGATAAACCACCTCGGCGTGATCTTCACGCTTGTAATATTCCCGGATGTTGCGATGTTGTTCGTTCCTGGCTTCAGGACCGGGAAGTTATTGCTCTGGAATGTGACCTGCGGATTTGCGTTGTCCGTGCCGTGATAGCAGTCCTGTAATTCGGAGTCGATGTCAACATATGCGTATGTGTTCGCAATCGTGATGACATCGCTTCCGATCGTCAACGTGCCGTAGCCTGTCACCCGGATCAGCGGCTTGCTGTCGAACAGGGTCGGATTGGAAATAGATCCTGTCGAGCTGGTGATTGTGGTCGCAGTCTCGCCGGTAAGAAGGAACCGGCGCGGGTCACGTTTGAATTTCAGGTCAAACGCACCGGCAACACCACCAGGAACAACGTCTGCTTCCAGACCGGACATATACTTCGCAAGATAAAACTCGTTCGGATGATAGGTATCCGTCAATCTGCAATATCCCACCTTTGACATAAGCAAATTACGAAACGTCTCTATATTAGAAGAAAAGCTGCTTGCGATAAACGCCGGATAGATATGCTCTATTTCCTGAAATGCGCCTTCGTCTATGGTCAGGCTCCCGTTCCTTCCGGGTATGACGTATTCCTTGTACCGGCGGGCGGCCGCGTTATACGTACCGCCCCCGTTTATCCATACTCCGTAAGTTGACGATTTAACGGTGTCAAACGTGAAATAACCGTTTGTCTCAATGTAACTCATGCGACCCCCCACGCGGCCTGCTTTTGCCGCTGCGCAAGTGCCAACCTCTGCTGCACCATGTCTGCAAGCGCTCTTTCGTCCATGCCTGCGGACGGATAGACGTTGATTACTATCTCACCGCCTACAACAGGAATACTCGATGCGTCCGCCATATTTCCGATAGTCAGATCCGGCTGAATGGCATCAAGTGAATCCTGCGCCATTGCCGTCATAGCGTTTGAGACTTTTCTGGCTTCGTCCTCAATACCTTCAGCCATGCCGATCGGGATCCATTTGCCTACCTCGTCACGCATCAATTTGGACGGTGAACCTATCTTCCAGAACTTCTTGACTGCGCCGAATACTTTTTCCTGTACGTCAAGGATAGGCTGTGTGACTTTCGACGTTACTACTGATACGCCACTTGCTACGCCGCCATTGATACCAGCGTTGACGTCGTTTGCGATTGATGAGCCAGCGCTGTACCAGTCATAGCCGAACAAAGCGTTCCATGCCTTCGCCGCAATGTCTTCGAAACTTTCCCAGATGTTATGGCCAAAGTCCTTTATCCCGTTCCAAATACTATCAATGACATCTTTGCCAAGCTGAAGCCAGTCGATTCCTTCGCCTTCCTTGAACTCTTTGATAGAGTCTTTGCCGATGCTTTTCAGCTTTTCCCAGATGATATGTCCAAGGTTTTCCAACCCGTCCCAGATAAGGTTCAGAATGTCCTTGCCAAGCTGTAACCAGTCAATATTCTTGAACCAGTCCCAAGCACTCTGCCCGATGGATTTTAGCTTTTCCCAGATGGTATGCCCAAGAACGGACAGGCCGGCAAACAGCAGGTTGATGACATCTTTGCCCAACTGCAACCAATCGACGTTCTTGAACCACTCCCAAGCGGTGGACCCGATAGTTTTCAACCCGGTCCAGATCAGGTCGCCAAGTGCGAACAAGCCCTTGAACAACAGGTTAATGACGTCCTTCCCCAGCTGCACCCAGTCAAC
>JAZRAA010000006.1:0-9699 GCA_045634325.1 Acutalibacteraceae bacterium
CAAAGGCGAATACTGGTTCGTCAAGAACAAACTGGACGGCTTGACCGCCCTTTTGGAGAAATGGGACGCCGGGAAGCTGGATTTCACGCCTACCTGTCCGCGTTCCATTTACGACGTGCAAACCCGCGCTATGCGCGAATATTGCGCGATACTGGAACTCCGCGCCGTTGCGGAAGGCGTGACGCTGGAAGGGAGTGAAAATGTCGCTTCTTGACGATTTCGCCGCAACATGCGCGATAATGGAAAAACGCCGCACGTCCGACGGCGAGGGCGGTTACGCTATCGAATGGACGGAGGGCGTGACGTTCAAGAACTACCAAGCGCGTGACACGTCCATGGAAGCCCGCCGCGCAGAGGCGCAAGGCGTCACGTCTGTTTATTCCGCGCTGGTTGATAAGGACGTGCCCATTGAGTACAACGACTATTTCAAGGA
Source organism: Acutalibacteraceae bacterium (assembly GCA_045634325.1). Lineage (GTDB taxonomy): Bacteria > Bacillota > Clostridia > Oscillospirales > Acutalibacteraceae > URNF01. The sequence continues at coordinate 434 of JAZRAA010000006.1, forward strand.
CATGAACACGGGCTTGACATACCGGGTAACGAGTAACCCGGAGGAAAAGAAAGCGCCGGAAAGCGCGTCGCCGTTCATTGCGGCCTTGAAGTTTTTCACGGCGGAACGAAAGGATTTGCCGCAATCATGACACAGCTTTTGCAAGGCGATTGTCTGGAACTGTTGCCGCAGATACCCGCCGGAAGCGTTGATATGGTTCTATGCGACCTTCCGTTCGGCACGACCCGGAACGCGTGGGACTGCCCGATTCCTACCCCCCCCTATGGGAAAATTTGGCAAGAGTTTGCAAGGATAACGCCGCAATGCTCTTTTTCAGTCAAATGCCATTCGCAGCAGAGCTTGTCATAAGTAACCGGAAAATGTTCCGCTACGAGTGGATTTGGTGGAAGTCAAACAAGACGGGCTTTCTGAATGCGCGGCGTATGCCCCTGAAAGAGCATGAAAATATCCTTGTATTCTATCGGAGTTTACCAACGTATAATCCGCAATTCATAGGAGATACGCCGCACACAATCCCAAAAAGCGGCAGAAAATCCAACAATTACGGAGCGTATGCGCCGTTACCGCCGCGCACAGTCAAGGGGTATTTTCCAAGCGACATTATCTCATTCCCGTGCATTTTCCATACGAACGAAACGCAAGTCCACCCCACGCAAAAGCCCGTGCCATTGCTGGAATACCTGATACGCACATACACGGATGAGAGCGAAACTGTCCTTGACTGTTGCATGGGTTCTGGCAGTACCGGAGTAGCCGCCGTGAATACAGGCCGGAATTTTATAGGCATTGAGTTAGACGCCGGATATTTCGAGATAGCGCAGACGCGAATACAAGCCGCGCAGGAGGCGATTTCGCGTGAAGGCATACAGGAACACATTGACATTTAACGCGCCTTGACGGGCGACGCGGCGATGGAGGCGAAAAATGAAGCGTGAAGAAACTCCGCCTGATTTCGGGCGACACGGCGCATTTCTGGAAGAAGCGGTAGGGCATATTGTCAAGCACGACCCGGACGCGCTGGCTTTCATGGGCATTATGCCTAACGGTGAGTTTATGGGCGCGTACAACCAAACGTCTATCAACGATAAACTGCTAATGGCAGGAAACATCCTGATTGACGCGTTTTTGGACGTGATTCAAGACAACGCGCTGGAAATCCGCGATATTCTGGAAAACGCGGAGGAAACGCAGGACGAATCGGAAGATGTGCCGGAAGAGGTTGACGCGACATGACGAAACAGGCCGCGCTTCACTCATTTCTAAATTCCGCGATTCCAATAACGCCGCGCATTGACACGGAAGCGGGCGAAACGTTGAACTTTCTCCCGTTCTACCCTGTCGGAAACGTCCCTGACTATGCGCGGGATAACTTCACAAAAGGGTGGAGTTACGGGACGTACACGCCTATATTTGACAGTTTCGGCGGCTCTCCCGTGTCAATCACCATTAACCTATGGGCGTACACGTCGCAGGAAAAGCCGCTCAATGACGCCGCAAACGCGCTGGCGCAAGCTGTCGGGTACGGAGGGAAAACCGTACCTTGCGACGGCGGTTTCATTTGGTTTCGGCGCGGTTCGCCGTGGGTGCAGAATCTTTACGAGGATGATGATAACATAAAACGGCGATATATCAATCTGACGGCGGAATACACGACCGCCGATTAACGCGAAAGGAAGCGAACGCATTGAAATACACGCAAATCAACCCGGACGACTTTCAAAAGCTGGTATTGAACGCTGGCGTTCTGTTAAAAGGCGCCGATTTCAATCCCGCAACCGGGACTTATGACAAAAACAACATCTTAGGCATTACGTCGGGCGGCTTGTCGTTCAACGCCAATCCGAGTTATGAGGATTTCGGCTCCGACATGGACAACGTTCCGCCGAATACCAAACAGTTGAAGCGGATTACAAGCTATGACCCGGCGATTTCCGGGACGCTTATCAGCGTTGACGCCGCAAGTACGAAAATGCTCAACGGCGGCGCGGACATTGATTCCAGTGACGCGACGCACGTTGTACCGCGTACCGCGCTGGCAACCGCCGATTTCGCTGATTTGTGGCTTGTCGGCGATTACTCCGACGTGAACACGGGCGCAAACGCCGGATTTTTCGCTATTCTGTTGAAGAACGCGCTCAATACGGGCGGCTTCCAGTTGCAGACAACGAAAGACGGGAAGGGGCAGTTCTCTTTCGACTTCCACGGGCATTACGACCTTGAAGATATTGACAACGTTCCGTTCGAGGTTTACGTAAGCGCGGGAACGTCCTCTACTACCGTCGTTACGCTGTCCGCGCTGACGATTGCGGATACCACGCTTGCGCCCGCATTCTCCGCCGCTACCACCCGTTACACGGCGTCCACTACCGACGCGACCAACGTTGTGACCGCTACCGCCACCGACACCACAAACGCGGCTGTGGCAATCCTTGTGAACGGCGCAAGCCTTACTTCCGGCACCACTGCGACATGGAAAGCTGGGGCGAACACCGTCATTGTCACCGTTACGAACGGCGACGCGTCCAAACGCTACTCTATCACCGTGACAAAGAGTTGATTGGAGGCGGAACGTGAAACTGACTGATTTCAAAGACGCCGACGCTATCCGCGTTGTCGCCGACCTTCTCCCGCACGTCGGGAACATTGCCAAAAACAGCGCCGTAGAGAAAGCCCGCAAGGGCTCTATGATGGATTTCGCCGCCGCGCTCTTGAAAGAGAATCCTGACGATATTCTCGCTATGCTGGCAATTCTGGATAACAAAGACCCGGCGGAATACCATTGCAACGCCGCGACTGTCATTGTTGACGTGTTCGGCATGGTTTCCGACCCGGCTCTGTTGGAGCTTTTTGGATTGCCGACGCGGACGCCGGAATCGTCTGGCTCTGCGTCGGCGAATACAGAGGCCCCGGAAGCGTAAGCGCGTTTCTGGGATACTGTCGGGCGCGGTTGGAGCGCGACCGCAAAGACGCCGTTTACCGCGCCTATATGACGGACGCGCTGGCGGCTATCGCTGAAAATACGCAACGGTTCGCGGGTGGAAAATCAATGGCGAAACGTTATGCGGAAATTGCGGAACCGCGCCGCGCAAATCCTCTCGACCAATATACGGGCGACGGAATCATGGAGGAGGCTATGCGGCGTCTCTCCGCCGCCGGGTTGGAACCGCTCGAAATTTAACGGGAAGGAGGCGATTTAAGGTTGAATATTTTTGAACTTTTTGCCACGATTTCCTTGACAACATCCGGCTTTACAAGCGGCCTTAAAAACGCCTCCGACGCTATGCAGTCATTCGGCGACCGCGTGGGCGCTATCGCTTCCACTGTCGGGAAGGCTGTGGAGACTGGGCTTGCCGTCGCTTCCGCCGCCGCCGTTAAATTCGCCAAAGATTCCGTTGACGTTGGAAAACAGTTTGACGCGGCTATGGCGAACGTTTCAGCGATTTCCGGCGCAACAGGAGAGGCGTTAAATGATTTGCGGGAAACAGCTATCGCTATGGGCGGCTCTACCAGATTTTCCGCAACGGAAGCCGCCGACGCGCTGGGCTATATGGCTATGGCTGGATGGGAACCGAAACAGATGATGGACGGCTTAAAGGGCGTTATGGACTTAGCCGCCGCGTCTGGGACTGACCTTGCCACGACCGCAGACATAGTGACGGACGCCCTTACCGCGTTTGGACTGAAAGCGGAAGATTCCGCGCATTTCGCTGACGTGCTCGCTGTCGCGTCCAGTACGGCGAATACCAATGTCTCCATGATGGGCGAAACGTTTAAATACGTCGCGCCGCTTGCCGGGACGCTGGGTTATAACATTGAGGATATGGCGGTTAGTATCGGCCTTATGGCGAACGCCGGAATTAAGGCGTCACAGGCTGGTACGTCGCTCCGCGCTGGATTGTCGAAACTTGTCAAGCCGTCCAATGAAGCGATGGAAGCCTTAAAAAAGCTGGGCTTGACAGTGCAAGAAATGAGCGATGAAGAAATCGCCGCCAAAACCGCCGCGCTTGAAAAGTCCGTGACGGCGCGTGAAAGGGCTTACTCCGATGAAGAGGACGCGTTGCAGGAAAGCCTTGACAAGCAATATGACGCCCTGAAAAAGTCCCTTGACGCCCGCTATGAAGCCGCTAAGGAAACGTATGATTCCGAATACGACGCCCTGAAAAAGTCTCTCGATAAGCAGTACGACGCGCAAAAAGAAGCGTTCGATGAGGAATACGAAGAACGCAAAAAGACGCTTGATAAAGCGTATGACGCCGCGAAGGACACTTACGATAAAGAGTACGAAGAGCGCAAAAAATCCCTTGAAGCCGCCTATGACGCGCTGGAAAAGACGCTGGACGATGAAGTTGAAGCCATGCAAGCGGCGCATGAAAAGACGCTCGCTGACACGCAAAAGGCGAAGGAAGAAGAAGTCAAGGTATACGAGAAAGCGACTGAGGAGAAACTTGCGCTCATTGACACAGAGTATCGGGAATCGCTCAAAAACACCGATAAGGACGAATACGACCGCCTGAAAAAACTCGATGACGAAATCGCCAAAATTCAAGCGGAATCGGATAAAGCGGCGCAAGAAGCGGAGGAAAACGAACGCAAACAGCGCAGAGCGGAATTGCAAGCGGCTATTGACAACGCCAAAAACATTGAGGCGCGTCATGAAGCGCGGAAAAAGCTCTCCGATTACGAAGAAAAAATCCGCCAAAAGGACGCGGAAGCAAAACGCAAAGCCGATATTGCCGACCTGAAAGCCAAAAAGGAACAAGTGAAGGAAGAGGCGAAAACGGCGCGTGAAGCCGCCAAAGAAAAGTATGAAGCCGACACCAAAGAAACCAAAGAGGGACGGGCGGAAGTGTTGGAGCAAATCAAAGAATGGCAGAAGGAAGAGCTCGCAACGCTGAAAGCCAATCAAAAGGAAGATTTGAAGGCGCTCAAAGAATCCCGGAAGGAACAGCTTGAAGAAAAGCGGGAATCCAACGCCACGGACTTGAAGGAACTGAAAGCCCTCAATGACGAACGCCTTGACAGTATCAGCGAATTGAACAAAAGCGAACTCAAAGAGCTGAAAGATTCACACGCCGACCAGCTTTCCGCGCTGAAAGACGCCAACAGCGAACAACTCAAAGAACTGTCAAAAGCACATTCCAACCAGTTGTCCGCAATCAAAGACGGCAATGAGGACAAATTGAAGGAAGCCCAAAATGGCTACTCAAAGCAGTTGCAAGCCCTGAAAGACCACCACAAGGACGAACTGAAAGAGTACAAAGATTCCGTCAAGCAACAGACGGAAGCGCTTAAAAAGCAGGGCGAAGCTCGCGCCGCTGTCCTGACGGACGAAAACGGAAACACGCGGGATTTGATAAACTTTGACAAGGAGCATTTAGGGCTTATCAACATTCTGCGCGAAAAATTCAAGGGCATGACGGAAGCGGAGCAAAGCTCGACCGCCGCCGCGATATTCGGGCAAGAGGCCATGTCCGGCTGGCTCGCTATCCTTAACGCAAGCGATGAGGATTTTGCAAAACTTGTCGCGCAAATCGACGTTGCAAGCGTAAGCAATGACAAATTCGCGGAAGCGATGAAAAACAACGGGTTCAGCGCGGACGCAATGCGGGAATCTATGGCGCGGCTTGGCGTCACTCAGGAAGAGTTTGACGCGGCCTTGAAGCAGTCAAACGGCAAAGTTAAGGATTTTCGGGAAGCGTTGCAAAAAGCGGCTGACAGCGGGACAACGCTTGATGACATTGACGGCAATCTCACAATGTCAGTTGAAGAGCTTACAAATGTCTTTGGCAAGATGTCCGCCGCCGCGATTATGGCGGGAACGCATGAAGATAGTCTCGCTGGAAGCGCAACAACGCTTGGAAGCGCGATTGAAACGCTAAGAATCCGCATTGCGGATAAACTCAATCCCACAATCCGGGAATTTACGAAATTTGGGCAGGAAAGCGTTGTCAGCTTGACGAAAGCGTTTGAACGTGAAGAATCCGTGAATAAGCTGTCCGCCGCTATCCATGACGCCGAAGGGAATCTGCTGTCCGCAGGGCGTATAGCGGGTGTTCTGTCCGAAACGCTTTACTCCATGTCGGAAGAAGATAGGCAAATTGCAATCAGGGAACTTTTCGGCACGGACGATATAGATTACGTCAATTCCTTGTTGGATGAGAACGGCGAAAAATGGGATGAATTACTGGGATATGTCTCCCAAATTGACGCTGTAGCTGAATCTTCAAGCGGATTATCCGGCATGATGGACGCGCTGGGGCCGATTATCTCTAAGGGAATCGGGATGATTTTGAAGTATGTCCCTGACGTTGTGAAGGTAGGCGGACAACTGCTCGGAGCTCTCGTAAACGGCGTTATTGAAAACCTTCCGCTTTTGGCGTCCGGCGCATGGCAAATTGCAACGGAGCTTGGAAACCAACTCTTGAACGCCGCGCCTGACATTGCCGCAAAAGGCGGCGAACTGTTGGACTTCATAGTAGGCGGAATCATAGAAAACGTGGATATGCTCGCTGATACGGCGATTAACTTGATTGACACATTCGCCGGATTTCTTGCGGACGCTATCCCGTCTGTCGCCGAAAAGTTGACGGATGTTGTTGTCGAAATCGCTGACGTATTGTCTGACCCTGACGGTTTGGAAAATTTGGCGCAATCCGCGCTCGCTATTATTGGCGCAATCTCTGACGCGCTTATTACGAATGTCCCGCGACTTGGAGACGCCGCATTGAAACTGTTGCGCTCATTTGGCGGCATGTTAATTGACCACGCGGACGAACTGGTTGATACTGCGCTTAATCTGATTGACGCATTCGCTGGTTTTCTCGGCGAAGCTATCCCGGATTTTTTGGAGATTGCGGCAGACGTTATTATTGCGTTTGCGGAATCCCTGACAGACCCAAATACGCTTAGCAACTTAGCCAATTCTGCGCTTGCGGTTTTAGAAGGCCTTGCGGATGGAATCGCAAACAATCTCCCGCGCTTTGCGGAGACGGCGATTAACGTCCTAATCAATTTCGGCGAATACCTGTGGGAAAACAAAGGGCTCTTACTCGATAAGGCTTTTGAAATCGCCGGAACGCTTGTTGACGCAATTCTGGAATCGCTTGACATTATCGGAGACAAACTCGCTGAAAAAATTCCCGCGTTGTCGTTCGTTTTTGAGAACCTTGAAACGATTGTCAGCGCTGTTGTCGGCGGATTTGCAGCATTTCAGATAGCTCTTGGCATTACAAGCCTCATAGGAACATTTACCAAATTCATTGAGGGCGCGACGATTGCATTTAAATTTTTAAGCGCCGCAATGCTCGCTAACCCGTTTGTCCTTGTCGCAACGCTGATTGGCGCACTTGTAGCCGCGCTGGTTACGCTGTGGAATACTAATGAGGATTTCCGCAACGCTTGCATAGAAATCTGGGAAGCGATTAAGAAGGCCTTTTCAGACGCATGGAACGCGATAACCGAATTGTGGAGCGCGGCAGGAGAATGGTTTGCTGGCGTCCGTCAAGGTATTGAGGAAGCGTTCGCAAATATCGGCGCATGGTTCAGCGAAAAATTTACCGCCGCATATAACGCCGTGACAGGCGCATGGAGCGGCGCGAAACAATGGGCAAGCGACAGATGGACGGACATTTCCAACGCGTTCCAAAGCGCGGGGAACTGGTTCTCCGATACGTTCTCAAAGGCGTGGAACGGCGTAACAGAGGCTTTCGGCGGCGTCAAGACGTTCTTTGATGGCGTCTGGGACGATATTACAGGCGCGTTCAGCGGCGCGTTTGAGTGGTTCAAGGGAATCGGCAAAAACATCATTGACGGCTTGACGGAAGGAATAGGCGGGCTTTGGAGCGGATTCATTAACTTTTTATCCGGAAAAACGGATGAAGTCAAGGATGAGTTTGAGGGCGAACAGGGCTTTGACACGCATAGCCCCTCCAAATGGAGCGAGAAAGTTTTCCGCAACATCTTAGAGGGCGGCGAAATCGGCTTTGAGCGCGGCCTTCCCGCTATGCTTTCAAGCGCAAAAGACGCCGTGTCCGGCATTCAAGACGCGCTGTCCGCCGACCCGTTCAGCGTGTCGGGCAGCTACCAGTTATCCGGCGGCTACTCTTATGCGCAAACGCCGCAACTTGCGGCGGCGGGCGGCGGATACGGAGGAGCCGCGCCGCAATTCAATATTACCATAGAGCCGTCGCAAGTCATTCTTGACAAACGTATTGTCGGGGAAATCCTGTGGCGGTACGTCAAGACGCAACAACGCGCAAGGGGGCAGTGATATGAGCCTTGACGTTACGCTAACTTTTAACGCCTATAACTTTACGCCATTGCTCTCAACTTACGCCGTAACCTATGGAACGGACTTCCGAAAAGTCGTGACCGCGCTCGGCGGAACGGAGTATTTCGGTAACGCTACGCGCCGCCCTATCATAACGTTCCGTCTCCGCCCGCTGACCGACGCGGAGACAAAAGCCGTCTATGACGCGCTGAAAGTTATGGTTGCGTCGTGCTCCTACACCGACCCGGCCATCAACGGAAGTTCCGACGCGTCCGTAAACCGCACGGCGTTATTCCGCCTTACGTCCAGTCTGGAGGCCGCGTTCGGCTTGCGGAGCGTAGATACGAATCGCTACTATAAGGGTGGCGAAATCGTTCTGCGGGGGGTGACGTGCATTGCATAGCGTAAGCGCGACATGGGCGCAAATCCTTTCGGAGCCCGACCACCGGAAGGAAATCAAAGTCACAATAAACGGTGTGGAGTACAACCCGGAAGATGACCGCCTTATCCGCGCTTCCCTGTCCGGGAGCCTGTTTGACGCGCCGTCTGTCGGGGGCGCGGTGTCCCGGACGTTGGAGTTAGAGATTGTCCCATGGCCCGCGCCGCACGGCGCGATTCCTCCCATGTCGGAAATTAAACTCTACACGCGCCTTGTCTCCGCTGACGGAACAAAAAGCGAATACATCCCGAAAGGCGTCTTTTACTCCGACACCGCAAAGCGCGACCGCGACACGGGCGTCGTCACCGTGACAGCGTTTGACGCAATGCTCAAAATGGAAAGGCCGCTGGGGGACGCGCTCTGCCGCGTGACGTTCTACGACGGAGTGGATAACTACCAGCATTTCAAAGTGGAGCTCGGCGGCGCAATGCCGACGCCGGACACGCCGTCCCGCACGGGCGAACAGTTTGCGGAATGGTATCCCGACCCCTCCGACACATCCGCCGTTGGCAGCGACATGCTTTTCACAGCGCATTGGGCGCGAAAGTTTACCGTCAC
>JAZRAA010000007.1:0-4457 GCA_045634325.1 Acutalibacteraceae bacterium
CTCCGACTTTCTGCCGTATCTGCCGCTTCAAGTGCCGCAGTAGCGTTATTAAGAGCTGTATTGAGATCGGTTATCTTCTGATCAAGCTCAGCATCACCGTTGATGATAGCACTATTAAGCTCGCTCTTTGCCGTGGCAAGATCTGCGGATACAGCGTCAATTGCTTCGCTTAAGGTTGTTTTTGCATTTGCGATCTTGCTCTCAAGCTCTGCCTTGTATGCCGTATCTGCCGCTTCAAGTGCCGCAGTAGCGTTATTAAGAGCTGTATTAAGATCGGTTATCTTCTGATCAAGCTCGGCATCACCGTTGACGATAGCACTATTAAGCTCGCTCTTTGCCGTGGCAAGATCTGCGGATACGGCGTCAATTGCTTCGCTTAAGGTTGTTTTTGCATTTGCGATTGCAGTATAAAGCTCTGCCTTGTCTGCCATATCTGCCGCTTCAAGTGCCGCAGTAGCGTTATTAAGAGCTGTATTAAGATCGGTTACCTTCTGATCAAGCTCGGCATCACCGTTTGCCAATGCCTGTTGTAACGAGTTGTCGGCATCGGTAAGGATCTGCATCTCGTACGCAATAGCAGGAAGGTCAACACCAAAGGTAACGGTAACGGTAACCGCCTGCGCAGGCATGGTGAACTGATACTGCTTGTTTCCGATATCCGTTGCGGGTTCACCGTTAACGGTAACCGACTCGATAAGATATCCAAGTCTGTTAGCTATGGTTATAGTAACAGTATCGCCAAACGTAGCGGCAGACACATCCGTGAAGTACTGACCGCCGGTAGCACTACCGCCGTTGAAGCAGTTTACGTTGTAGTAAATTTTCTTGAACGTTACGTCTACCGTAACGTTGTCTGCCGGCATTGTAAAGATGTACTGATTGTCAGCCAGCTTTGTTGCCTCAACGCCGTTAGCCTTTACGGTATCAATCTCCCAGCCGATGTTGGGTGTAACCAACACGGACACGCTGTCACCTATAGTAGCGGTAGAAGCGGTAACGCTTGAGCTTCCGTTTTCGGATGCACCGATTCCTACGTTGTATATAATCTTTGTCCAATGTGCGTAAAGAGTCTGATCAGTAGTAATCAGAACGGTCATAGAGCTTTCCACCTTATTACCGCTCACAGCATCGGTGTACCAGCCTGCAAAGTCGTGACCGACTCTCTGCGGTACGGGCAGCTCGCCGTATGTACCGTCATAGGTCACGGTTATGCTTTCGAGATCAACAGTACCGCCATTGGCGTTAAAGATCACGTTGTAGCTGTTGGCATCCCACTTTGCATAGTATGTCTTCGCACCTGTTGCGGTAGCATCAATGTTAGTTACTGCTTCACCGTCAAAGGCTGCATTGTCGTACCAACCACCGAAGGTGTAGCCTACCTTGATTATATCGGTGGGCAGGGTAGCGCCGATACCGTAAGTATAGGATGTGACGTTTCCGCTATTGATAGCGCCACCGCCGAGGTTAAGGTCTACCGCATAGGAGCTTGCCGTCCAATGTGCGTAGAGTGTATGATTGGAGGTAGCTGTTACCTTCGTATCGTTAGAGATGAGCGTGCCATCGGTCTGTGCCGTGTACCAGCCGTTGAAGTTATGACCTTCTCTCTCGGGTGTGGGCAATCCACTGTAGACACTGTCATAGGTTACGGTGATGCTATCCGTGCCGACAGTACCGCCATTTGCGTTGAAGCTTGCGGTATACTTGTTAGCCTCCCACTGTGCGTGCAGAGTGTGATTTGAGGTGGATGTAACCTTTGTGCTTTCTGTCACCTGTGTGCCGCCGCTCGCTGCCGTGAACCATCCCTTGAAGGTGTAGCCGGTACGTTCCGCGGGGGTGGGCAAGGTGCCGTACGTACTGTCGTAGGTTACCGTCTTGCTTGCGGTGCCTACGCTACCGCCGTTTGCGTTAAAGTTTACGGTATAGGTGTTAGGCGTCCACTGTGCATAAAGGGTGTGATTTGAGGTGGCTGTCACTGTTGTGCTGCTTGTCACCTGTGTGCCGCCGCTTGCCGCCGTGTACCAGCCCTTGAATGTGTAACCCGTTCTTGTGGGGTTAGCGGGGAATTTTGTTTCTGGGGTGCTATAGGGGAATCCGTCGATTGCTAAACCCGTTGTGTTTGCAGTGCCATTTCCGTAGTTATATGTAACGGTATAGCCATCTACTGTATAGAATACAATAATAACTGTTGATGCATCTATTTTACTCCCAACACGCCAATAACCCGATGATGACGTTGCCTGACCATAGGTTTTATTAACTTTTGTCGTTTCTTTTCTTGCGAGAACGACAGACGAACTAGCAAGTGTGTGTGTATCGTGAAATTCCAATTTAGTCCTAACCATAGAATCATTTTGAATCGTAGTGTCTGCCTTTATAAAGTCGCCCACTTTTATAGCACTGACGTTAACTATGGCGCCATTGTAAACTGCCGCGCTCGAGCTAACGCCAAAACCAATCACAAGGCCGACCATGAGCATAAGCACAAACAGGATACTTAAAATTCGTTTTTTCATGTTTCTTTCCTCCAAAAATTATATTGCTGTTTTTTTGTTCTTTTCGTTGTGGCATACGCTGTACAGTACGCCTTTTCGGGATTCGGATTCTATCCGCTCGATGTATTCCCGCTTGCGAAAATCCGAAAATTTGCAATAAAAGCAATCCTCGCTATTACATCGTCGCGCGGCTTCGTCCTTTTCAAAAAACGGACACCGCCCAAGCTCGGACACAATAAGACAACCGTCGTTGGTATATCTTTTCTCTTCCGGTGCTTCCACTTTCTCACCGCCTCCTTCGGATAAGATTTTCGTCTTTATTTTAACAAAAAAACTCCCCGGTGTGGGGAGTTTGGCGTAGATTGTACTTTTTTGGCGTAGATTGCATTTTTTAAACCAAATTTAAGCTGATCTTCGCAGAGAAAATTCCGTCCTCGGCGGTAAAATCATACATGCCTTCATACTTATTCGTAGTGGATATCACAGAGCGAATACCGACACCGTAAAGTGTTTCATCAAAGGTAAGATTCGCCCGACACGGATTTTCTACCTTTACAAGTAGGCGCTGTGCGCTGTCCTTGATATAAATATCTATGTGCTTGTCACGGTTTTTCAGCTTTGATGTTGCGTGAATAGCATTTTCAAACAGATTTGCGATAACGATAACGAGATCCTGCGGCAGGACAGGAAGCTCACGGCTTGCTTTAGCAGAGATTTTAACCGAAATATCATTTTCTTTTGCGCGTCTTTCGTACACGGTAAGCACCGTGTTTACCGTCATATTCTCACAGTACCGCACGTCGCCCCATACCTCGCTGTCACTATCTACAAGGTTCGTGAGATATTCTCTTACGCTTTCAATATCATTATTGTTTGCAAATTCAAGCAGAACAAGATTGTGATGGCGTCGGTCGTGCCTTGCCTGGCTGTCTGCGGCAAGCTGTATATTTTCTGCCTCTATCTGTGCAAGCAGCAGTTTATTCTGAGTTTCAACTTCTCTTTTGATTGCTACTTCGGATAGATTGTTGATACAGGAAAAGATAACGGGATACACCGCCATAATGGAAACGCTGATAAATATAAATGTGATAACCGCTGGATCACTAAATGTTGTAAGCCTTACCGGAAATACCGATGAAAGTATTACGGTAATCATAAATACGATATTAACAAATATCAGAGGTGTCCAGCCAGAGGTAATGTTTTTTGCTGCATCACGGCAGAGCGGACAAACAAAGCGCAGAAAATATGTGAGCATTACAAAAAGCATTATAGCGTGAACAAACACTATAAGCATCAGCGGCAGCTGACCAAATGTGCCTTTTACCATAGTAAAAACTGTCATCACAATGCAAAAGAATATGGAATATGTAAGCATAATAAAGACTCTGTGGGCAAGTTTGCCTTTGGTTGTGGCAAAAAAGATGACATACTGACCAATTAAAGACAGTATAAACCCCGTAAAGAACTGCAGAATCCAGCTGGTAAGCACAAATTCTGTATAAACCAGCAACGCAATCTGCAGCATTATCCACACGCCCCAAACAATATATGTTGTCTTTTTACTATATTTAAGGGTGGCGGAATATATGCCCGCAACCGAGTGGGCAACAAGCAGGAGTATAAATTCTATAATTGTTATTATCATTTTAAATCCTCACCGCCTTCGCACTGGAAATCCCAGAAAGCATTTTTAATTTCTGTATGTTTACCTCTTGGAATCTGAATTTTAATGTCGTTGTAAAGCCCTACCTCTGTCGAAGATACATTTTTAACGTGACGCAGGTTGATAATATATGGACTGCCAACACGTACAAACCCACCGTATTTGCTAAGTGTTGCAAACAGCTCGGTAACAGTGTTTCTGACACGAATTTTTTCGCCGTTTTTAATGGTTATGTACTGATAGTGACCATAAGGTTCGGAACACATAATATTATTGACAGTAACACTTTCCACACCATT
>JAZRAA010000008.1:0-25651 GCA_045634325.1 Acutalibacteraceae bacterium
CGTTTCCACCGGCAAACAGGTGGACTACAACGGCAACAACGAAGCCGATATCCCGATGCAACGCAAAGCGTGCCACAAATTTGCATTAGAAAAGGGCTGGAACATCGTGCACGAGGAACAGGAGGACGGTGTTTCGGGTCATAAGATCCGCGCTGAAAACCGCGATAAAATCCAAATCATCAAGGAACTGGCGCGCAAGAAACAGTTCGATATTCTGCTGGTGTTTATGTTTGACCGTATCGGCAGAATTGCGGATGAAACACCCTTTGTGGTGGAATGGTTCGTGAAAAACGGTGTGGAGGTGTGGAGCACCCAAGAGGGCGAGCAACGGTTCGACAACCACACCGACAAGCTCTTAAACTATATCCGCTTTTGGCAAGCGGATGGCGAGAGCGAGAAAACCTCGGTGCGTACCAAAACCAGTCTTGGTCAGATTGTGGAGTCGGGTCACTTCAAAGGCGGCTGTGCCGCCTTTGGGTACGATCTCGTCAAAAACGGGCGGATCAACAAGAAAAAGCACGAACTCTTTGACCTGCAAGTGAATGCGGACGAGGCGCTGGTGGTGAAGATCATCTTTGATAAATACACCCGCGAGGGGCTGGGTGCCCACACTATCACCACCTGGCTCAACGACCACGGCTACCGCGCCCGCACCGGCAAAAAGTGGCACGCGGCCACCGTGCGCGGGATGTTGCAAAACATCACCTACACAGGAGTGCTCCGTAGTGGCGAATCCCGTTCGGGGGTGATTTTGGAACTGCAAATTATTACTCCCGAACAGTTTGAACGCGCCCGCGAGATTATGGCGCAGCGGTCGGAAAACCACCGCGCCAATCCCGCCGTGCCGCTGGACACCAAGAGCAAGTCAATACTGACAGGCAAGGTGTTTTGCGGGCATTGCGGGTCGCGGCTCATTCTCAGCACCAACGGGCGCTACCGCAAACGCAAGAGCGGCACGGTGGATATGACCAAGCGCATCCGCTATATCTGTTACGGCAAGACCCGCAAACAGACCGAATGCGACGGGCAGACGGGCTACACCCTGCACATTCTGGACGATATTGTGGACTCTATTCTCAAGGACATTTTCGCCAAGATGAAAGGCGTTTCCAAAAGCGAGGTCATCGGCGCGAAATATTCCAATGAGTTGGAACTGCGCAAGGCGCGGCTCATCATGCTGAATGCCGATTACGGCAAAGCGGACGATAATCTCACCTTGCTCAAATCGGAGGTGGTGAAAGCCATTCGGGGCGAGAGTTCCTTTTCCACCGAGATGTTGTCGGAACTGATCGCAGAGGCGGAAGGCGAATGTGCGCGGCTGGAGGAGCAATGCGCCGATGCGCGGCGGGACGTGAAAGACACCGAAAACTTGCTCCGTCAGCTCACCGACAATTATGACGAACTCATTTCGTGGGCGGACCTGTATGAGGAAGCCACCTTGGAGAAAAAGAAGATGGTGGTGAATGCGCTCATCAACCGCATTGAGGTGTTCCGCGATTATAAAGTGAAGATTGATTTTAACTTTGACTTTGAGCAATGCACCAACGGCTTAGACCACGCGGCATAACGAAAAAAGCCGAGCAGAGTGTAAAAACTCTGCTCGGCTGATGGCGATTATTTCTTTTTCTTGGGCATTGGGAGTTCGTCGTACATAGCGGAAAAAAGTTCTTTCAAAAACTCACGGCTATCTACATTATCTATTAACAACATTTCTTTTGCCCCCTCATAAGGCAATTCATAGGTTGCGTTGGGCATCAAAGCAACCGCCCCTTTGACCGGCTTTACCAGCAGGCGGTCATCGTAGATACCGCCGACGATCTTCTCGCGGTAATAGAGAATGTATTCACCCATCATAGCACGATAGGTGATACCATCCAATCCGGACAATTGTTCTAATATAAAACCCAAATATACTTTGCTTGAAGCCATAGGACACCTCGGTGAATTTTGTTAGTTTATTATATCGTAGGAACAAATATATTTCAATGGACACACGCCACTCGGTATGAGTGAGTAAGAGATGAATCATTTTATGTGATGGTGTTTGCTCGCAAAAGTTGTAATAGTATCACGAGAGTGTTATAATAGAAGTGTTACGGAAGGAGATGAAAAATATGGATTACGAGATTGTGGATTTTGAAGGCAATACGATAACCGTCAACATAAATAATGATTCTTCGATTGAAAACACGCTAGAAAAAGAATCTTCCTTTTGGAATCACGAAATTATTAGAAGCTTTTCTTTAACATTTTCCTCTTCACCTATATTTTATAGAAATCCTGAATATAGCGAAGAATTTAACTTGTGGTGTGTGGTAGTTGACAGATTAGATATTGCTATGCAACAATTAAACAAGATTAAAGAACCTTTGGCAAAAGAAAATGATTTAATTACGTTTATGATGTATGCTTGTATGGTTGTGGATGGCGTAAAACTAATTTTTGATAACATCCGAAAAAAGGAAGGCGATCAAAACTTATACGCCGTACAGGAACCCTATCGATATTTTGGTGAAATATATAGGCATTCCCCTGTCTATAACCCTCAAAAAAGCGATCCGACAGACGATAAGTTTTTCGAGTATTTTCGAGCACTTGTTTTTGCCCATCCATTCAAAACGGATCGTCCTTCGTTTTTCCACAGTAAGGAAATACAATATTCTCCCCACCCGTATTTGAGCGATTTAAAGCCCAACATAGTGGGGGCTGTAATTTATACAAACATTTCACCTGAAATTTTATTGTTAGAGTTTCCTTTTTCAACTTTAAAAGAATATGTGAAATCTCGCTATGAACGTCTTGAATTGGCAACGCAATGGATTAAAGATAAGATCAAATCTACCCATGAGGAATGGAAAAACGAACGTATTAACAGAGACTTGCAACCTATAGAAATCCTTAAAGAAATTAAACGAATATTAACCAATCGAAGCGAGGACATTTATGACATTGATGAACTGATATCGTATTTGCAATGCGATTTAAGTATTGCAACAAATGAACCAAACGTTGAATTATATCGCGCTGCTATCATTAAAAGTATTCCCACATTGTGTGATGCTATTGAAAATGTTGATGACGAGATACTGTGTGATACGATTGAAAAACTCCTTCGTTGTCGCCCCGCCAAAATGCATCCTAATGCACATTATCAATTGGAAAAAATATATTGCGATCTAGACGATAGAGATCACGCATACGGAGCGGAATCTTGGGCAAGAGATCAACTGTTTCTGTTTTCACAAAAATTTGCCAAAAAATGGGTTGAATTTAATGTGGACGATATGTCTAAACAGGAAATACGTCTATTGACTTCTACGGCATGTTATTTAGAATGTTTAGAACAAGGCAAATGAAGTAGGATTAGTATAAAACAAAAAATACCCACTCAATTTGAGCGGGCAAAAAATAAAACTTGACGAACCAGTGGTGGAGATAAGCGGGATCGAACCGCTGACCTCTTGAATGCCATTCAAGCGCTCTCCCAGCTGAGCTATACCCCCATATGAGGGTTCGTCAAGTTTTTATTTATGAAATTATGATGTGGGGTTCAACTTTGAGTGCATCGCGCTCCCAGCTGAGCTATACCCCCATGTTTGAAGTAAAAAGTAATAGTGAAGAGTGAAAAGGTTGTCTTCACAACGACATATAATGTAGCATATTTAAAATGGGTTGTCAATATAAAATTTCGAAAATTATTTTCATGAGCAATGAAAATGTGAAAAATCACTGGACAATCGGCGCGTCAAGCGGTATACTTATAGCGTTTACAGACGGTGATGTATATCGCTGTCGTTTCTTGCCCATGAAAAAAAGTGCGGATATATTATTTGTGCTTTGCCCGCCGAGGTCGGCGCAGGAGTGGGCGTGTTTTGGAGGAAATCGAATATGGAACGTTGGGATTTGTTGGATGAAAACGGCAATCTCACCGGCAAGACGATGGTGCGCGGCGCGACTATGCGCGCAGGGCAGTACCATCTGGTTGTGCATATCTGGATTGTAGACAGTTGCGGGCGCATTTTGTTGCAACGCCGCGCGCCTACAAGACGGTTGATGCCGGGCGCTTGGGCTGCAACCGGCGGCTCTGCTATTGCGGGTGAGGATAGTGAAACGGCGGCACGCCGTGAACTGCAAGAGGAGTTGGGCATTGTCACAGCTGCAGGGGAGATGCAACTGGTAGAACGGTTACGTCGTCGCAATGCATTCACGGACATTTGGCTGCTCAAACGGGATATTGCGGATGAGGAATTGCACCTGCAACGAGAAGAGGTTGCAGAAACACGCTGGGTATCGGAACAAGCATTGCGTGTGATGATTGTCAAAGGTGATTTTCACAATTACGGCAGACCGTATTTTGATACTGTGATGCCGGCTTTAAGGAGATACTAAACATGACCAAATGGCTCATCAAACTTTGCATACGGAATCCCGAAAAAATAGACGAGGATAACCGGTATGCTTTTGGCAGATTGGCGGGCAATGTTGGTATTGCTTGCAACATTTTTCTCTTTTTGGCAAAACTGTTGATAGGTGTTTTTTCGGCAAGTATTGCTATCGTTGCCGATGCGTTTAACAACCTTTCGGATGCGGGTTCTTCGGTGGTGACGTTGGTAGGATTCAAATTATCCGCGGCACCCGCCGATGACGAACACCCTTTCGGACACGGACGTATGGAATATCTTTCCGCTTTGGCGGTGGCAGCACTCATTCTCGTGGCGGGGTTTGAGCTCGGCAAATCCGCGGTTTCTAAAATTATTACCCCGACACTTCCTGCTGTCAACTGGGTGACGGTTTGTATTTTGGTGCTTGCCATTGCGGTGAAATTGTGGATGGCACTGTTCTATCGCCACATCGGTAAACGCATAGATTCGGAAGCGTTGCTCGCTTCCTTTGCTGATAGTCGAAATGACGTCATTTGCACCGCTTTGGTGTTGGTGTCCTCGCTCATATCGTGGAAATTCCACGTGGCCGTTGATGGCTATATTGGTTTGCTCGTCGCATTGTTTGTAGTATGGTCGGGTTTTTCGGTCATCAAGGATGCTGTTTCGCCTTTGTTGGGACAAGCACCGCAACCCGAATTGGTGAAAGGTATTACCGAAACAGTGATGTCTTTTGACGGTATTATTGGTATACATGATTTGATTGTGCACAACTATGGCCCCGGCCGTACCATCGTATCGTTGCATGCAGAGGTTCCTTGCACAGCCGATATTATGAAAAGCCATGACACCATTGATTTGGCTGAGCGGGCGTTGATGGATAAATTTCGTGTGGTTGCCTGTATTCACATGGACCCGGTGGATACTGACGATGAAAGCACCAAAGAATTGCGCTTGCTTGCAGAGTCGATTGTGGCGCAGACGGATGAACGATTGACGTTGCACGATTTTCGTGTGGTGTATGGCGATACCCATACCAACGTCATTTTCGATTTGGTGTTGCCGCATGACCTTAAAAAATCGCAAGATATGTTGACTGCGAAAATTGCGCGCGAAATTCATACCGTGGACAGTCATTTGTATGCGGTAATTACCCCTGAACAAAGTTTTGTATAAAAAATAATTGCATTTTGCCGGCACTTGTGCTATCGTATATACATATTTTGAGAAAAGGAAGTGAGACCGTGAGCGACATACCTCGAAGTTGCTGTTACAAAAGTATACAGGGCGGTCTTACCCTTAGTTACCCTCTCGCTTAACGAGTGGTTTTTTCTGCATTGTATGGATTGACCTCCCTGAATTTCCAAGGGAGGTTATTTTTTATGGCAGAAGATATGCGCGAGATTCTGGAAAATTTGCTGGAACTCATAGAAGAAAAGAAATTCAATTCTCTTCATGCGGCTTTGGAGACGATGAATGAGGTTGATATCGCATTATTGTTTGACGAACTCACTCGTGAGCAGACGTTGGTGGTGTTTCGTCTGTTACCCAAAGCGGTAGCGGCAGAGGCGTTTGCGTATATGGAACCCGAAACACAGGAAACGCTGATTGGTGTTTTATCTGACAAAGAACTGGGCTTTGTGATGGACGAACTCAACATGGACGATGCCGCCGACTTGGTAGAGGAAATGCCCGCCAGTGTGGTTAAACGTGTGTTGCGTATGACCGACCCCGCAGACCGCCGTATTATCAACCAGTTGCTCAAATACCCCGAAGACAGTGCGGGCAGCGTGCTGACCACCGAGTTCGTGGATTTGAAAGCGGGTATGACGGTAGCAGAGGCGTTGCAGTATATCCGTAAAACCGGTCCCGATAAGGAAACAATTTACACTTGTTATGTCACTGACAGTCGTCGCCGTTTGCAAGGTATTGTAACGGTTAAAGAATTGTTGCTCGCAGATGAGCAACAACTCGTAGGCGATTTGATGGAAACCAACATCATTTCCGCTACGACCCACGAAGACCAGGAATCGGTTGCCGCTTTGTTCGTGAAATACGATTTGATTGTGTTGCCGGTCGTGGATAGTGAAAACCGTTTGGTCGGTATTATCACCGTTGACGACGTCGTTGACATCATCCAAAAGGAAACCACCGAGGACATCGAAAAGATGGCGGCGGTTTTGCCCACTGAACGTTCCTATTTCAAAACGGGTGTGGGCGAAACGTTTTGTAAGCGTATCCCGTGGCTCATACTGTTAATGCTGTCTGCGACGGTAACGAGTATGATTATCAGCGGTTTTGAAAACGCACTGTCGTCCATGGTGGCGCTGGTGGCGTATATGCCCATGTTAATGGGTACCGGCGGTAATAGCGGCAGTCAGTCTTCGGTTACCGTCATTCGCGGTTTGGCAATTGGTGAAATTGCATTTCGAGATACGATGCGTGTTATCTGGAAAGAACTCAGAGTATCATTGCTGTGCGGTGTTGTGCTTGCCGCCGCCAATTTCGCGAAAATCATTTTGTTTGATAATTTGCTGCTCGGTGGCGACGTGTCGCTTGCTGTGGCATTGGTGGTCAGTATCACTGTTTTGCTGACTGTGGTTATTGCCAAATTGGTGGGATGCACCTTGCCGTTGCTCGCCAAGAAGGTCGGCTTTGACCCTGCGGTAATGGCAAGTCCGTTTATCACTACCATTGTTGATGCTGTGTCGTTGACCATCTATTTCTGGATTGCCACTTCCTTTTTATAAAAACAAATCCACGCTCGTGGAACGAGCGGGGATTTTTCATTATTTGTGTTTGTTTGCGGATTTGAATTCCAGAAAATCGTCGTATGTCATCATTTTATCCAGCAGTTTGCCGTCTTCCAATTCCATGATGCGATTTGCCACCGTTTGAATGAACTGGTGGTCATAAGAAGAGAACAGCACAACGCCTTTAAACTCGCTCAAACCGTCGTTGACGGCGGTGATGGATTCCAAATCGAGATGGTTGGTTGGTTGGTCCAGCACCAAGACGTTGGAGGAATACATCATCATGCGGGACAGCATACAACGCACTTTTTCGCCACCCGACAAAACCTCCACAGGCTTTAACACGTCATCACCCGAGAACAGCATTTTGCCGAGGAAACCGCGCAAGTAGGTTTCGGTAGTGTCGGTGGCATATTGGCTCAGCCATTGGATGATAGGCAATCTGATACCGTCAAAGTATGCGGAGTTGTCTTTGGGGAAATAGGATTGTGTGGTGGTGCCGCCCCATTTATAAGTGCCGCTGTCCGGCTCCATTTCACCGGTGATGATTTGGAACAGGGTGGTGGTAGCAATTTCGTCTTGTCCCACGAACGCCACCTTGTCGCCTTTGTTGATGCGGAAGGATATGTTATCCAGCACTTTCACGCCATCAATGGTCTTGGAAAGATTTTCAACGGCGAGAATTTCTTTACCCGGTTCGCGTTCCATCTGGAATCCCACATACGGATAGCGGCGGGATGAAGCGGGCATTTCTTCCACCGACAGTTTTTCCAGCAACTTACGGCGGGAAGTCGCCTGACGGGACTTGGATTTGTTAGCGGAGAAACGCTCGATAAAGCTCTGCAGTTCTTTGATTTTATCTTCGCGTTTTTTGTTTTGTTCACGCAACAGTTTTTGCATCAACTGGCTGGACGCATACCAGAAATCGTAGTTGCCGACGTAGATTTTGATTTGGGTGTAATCCACGTCAACGATATGTGTGCAAACATTGTTGAGGAAGTGACGGTCATGCGATACCACGATAACGGTGCCCTCATAGTCCATCAAAAAGTCTTCCAGCCAACGAATAGAATCAATATCCAAGTGGTTGGTCGGTTCGTCCAGCAGGATGATGTCGGGATGACCGAACAATGCGCGAGCCAGCAAAATTTTCACTTTCTCGCGGGTGGGCAGGGTAGACATCAAATCATACATATGCTCGTCGCCGATGCCAAGGCCTTCCAGCAATTGTGCGACTTCGGTTTCAGCTTCCCAGCCGCCCAGTTCTGCAAATTCGCCTTCCAATTCGGCGGCAAGTGCGCCGTCTTCGTCGGAAAAATCGGGTTTAGCATACAAAGCATCTTTTTGCTGCATGATTTCATACAGACGGGGATTGCCTTGCATAATGGTGTCCAAAACGGTGAATTCGTCGTATGCGTAGTGGTCCTGTTTCAACACGGACATACGTGTGCGGGGGTCGATGGATACGTCACCCGTGGAAGGTTCCAGTTCACCCGACAAAATACGTAAAAAAGTGGATTTTCCCGCACCGTTAGCGCCGATAACGCCATAGCAGTTGCCGGAAACGAATTTTAAGTCTACGTGTTTAAATAAGTTTTGTCCGCCAAAGGTAAGGCTGACATCCGAAACTGTAATCATGCTTACAAAACCTCGCTATTATCATATTTAGGCACATACAACTGATATTATATGCAATTTTATATAAAAAAGCAAGAGAAAAATTCGGCGGTTGACGGTGCATAAACAGTGCTTGACTTTTTTTAGGGGATTGTGTAATATATTTGTATACGATTCGACAAAAGGGGACGATATTATGGCAGAGATTCAAAAATACAAATTGAACATCTGTGGCTCGGAATATACCATTTCCAGCGACGAGCCGGGTGGCTATATGCAAGAACTGGGCGCGCAGGTAGATACGACCATGCGTAACCTTTTGAACGGCAGTGACCGTATCACCTTGGTGCAGGCGGCTATTCTCACTGCATTGATGAATGCGGATGCCGCAAAGAAAGCGAACGATTCTGCAGACAATCTGCGTGACCAGATGCGCGATTTCATTTCCGAAAATGCGCACGCACGTCAAGAGGCGGATGCTGCGCGCCGTGAAGCGACACGGTTGCGTGCTGAGGTGGACGAACTGAAAAAACAGCTCGCTTACCGTGCATGAGAAATGTTGAAATATTGGCGCCGGCGGGTTCTGCGGGCGCTTTGCAGGCGGCGGTACGGTGCGGTGCCGCCGCTGTTTATTTAGGCACAGACAGTTTTAACGCACGACAACACGCTGAAAATTTTGCAGGCGACGCACTGGATAGTGCTGTCGCCTATTGTCATGTCCGTGGGGTGCAGGTGCATTTAACCCTTAATACGCTTGTGCGTGAAAACGAACTGGAACAAGCGATTGCGGTGGCCAAACGTGCACAAGCGGCGGGCGTGGATGCGCTGATTGTGCAAGATGTGGGCTTGGCACGTGTATTGCACGCTGTGTTACCCGATATGCCGTTGCACGCTTCTACGCAACTTTCGTGTCATACGCCTGATGGCGTTCGGTTTTTGCGTGATAACGGGTTTTCAAGGGTGGTGTTGTCCCGTGAAATGTCCTTATCCGAAATCAAAGCGTGTGCGAACCTCGGTTGTGAGTTGGAAGTGTTTGTGCACGGCGCTTTGTGTATGTGTGTGTCGGGACAATGCTACTTTTCTGCCGCTTTGGGTGGCAGAAGCGGTAATCGTGGCCTGTGCGCACAACCGTGCCGATTGCCGTTTTCTGCGCAAGGGACAGACGATTTGACCAATGGATATGCACTGAGCTTGAAAGACCAAAGCATTGTGGAGCATATCTCTGATTTGGCGGGAGCAGGCGTGGTTTCGTTTAAAATTGAGGGGCGGATGAAACGCCCCGAATATGTGGCAGCTGCTGTCACAGCCTGTCGCGCTGTTGTGGAGGGGAAACCTGTTCCTGTGCAATTAAAAGAAGATTTAGAAGCGGTTTTTTCACGTTCCGGATTTACCGACGGGTACTACACCGCCAAGCGCGGCACTACCATGTTCGGTGTCAGACGGCAAGAAGATATTGCCGCGGTTTCCGTACTGAAACGTTTGCAAAATTTGTATGAAAAGGAACCGCAAACGGTGGCGGTGGATATGCATTTGACGGCTCAAGTGGGACAACCTACCGTTTTGACGGTTATGGATGCCGACGGAAATGTCGTAGAGGTGTGTGGCGAACCTGCGCAACAAGCACGAACGGTTGCTACCACACCTGAAAAAGCAATTGCGCAACTCACCAAAACCGGCGGCACACCATTTGCAGTGACCGCTGCCGTTTCGATAGGCGAGAACGTGATGTTGCCTGCCTCACAACTCAACGCATTGCGTCGTGAGGCACTTGAAAAATTGGAAAACTGTCGTGCAGCAGTGCCACCCCGTCGAGTGTGCGATATTGCACTTGAAAATCCGTTAAAAGCAGCATTTCCATATACGCGTCTACTGCGGTTGCAAACCGCAGAACAGTATAGTGATGCTTTGATGGACGAGACCGTTATTTTGCCGTTGTTTACGCCGACGAATACGCTGCAAAGTATTATCGCTTTACACCGAGGTGCGTGGGGCGTGGAAATTCCACGCGGTTTATTTGAAGGCACGGCGAGGGTGGAAACGGCACTCCAAAACGCCCGTGCGGCAGGGGCTGCGTTTGTGTTGTGTCATACGGTCAACGGGATGGAGTGCGCATTGAAAAGCGGACTGTCGATTGTCGGCGGGTTCGGCATGAACTGTATGAATAGTGAAACGGCAGCATTTTATGCACAAAACGGCGTATTTGCTATGGTGGTTTCTCCCGAATTGTCGTTTACACAAATGCGATTCACACAAACTGCTGCTTGCACGTGCGGGGTGTTGACCTACGGCAGATTGCCGTTGATGCTGACCCGCAATTGTCCCGCGAAGGCCGCCGGACAACGGTGTGATGAGTGTAAAGGCTATGCCCTTCTCACCGACCGTAAGCGAGCGCAGTTCCCTGTAATGTGTACGAATCGTTGCAGCGAATTGCTCAACAGCGTACCGTTGTATTGGTTGGATAAACCCGCACAGTTGCCGGCGGACACGTTTCAGCTTTTACATTTCACAGTGGAGAGTGCGAAAGAGGTTGCCGCTGTGTTACAGCAGTCGATTTGTGCTGCATCTGCCACACAACCCATCACACGTGGTATGTATAAAAAAGG
The DNA here is from genome assembly GCA_045634325.1 of Acutalibacteraceae bacterium. GTDB lineage: Bacteria > Bacillota > Clostridia > Oscillospirales > Acutalibacteraceae > URNF01. The sequence continues at coordinate 11,353 of JAZRAA010000008.1, forward strand.
TGTCGAATAAAAAACAACCGAAAGGCGGCTGCCTTTCGGTTGTTTGCATTTAGAGCAAACTTTATTTCAGGTTGTTCTGCTCATAAGACTGAATCATTTTTTTGACCATCTGGCCGCCGATAGAACCGGCCTGACGAGCGGTCAAGTCACCGTTATAACCTTGTTTCAAGTTAACGCCCACTTCGCTGGCAGCTTCCATCTTGAAACGGTCGAGACCTTCACGAGCCTCGGGCACAACACTTTTCGCCATGATTTTCTTACACTCCCATTACACTAAATTCAACCTTTGCGGTTGTTGGTTTTGCGTTTGCAATGGTATTGTGTGCAGAGAATGTGACGATATAAGTGTTAGTTTTTCTCAAAAAAATCAGTTTTTTCCTCTTTGTGCATCGGTGACAAACAGTGTGTCGTTTTCTACGTGAAATTTAATTTCATAGCCGTTAAAGGACATGCCGTATGTGCGGGTATCATCGTGATAGGATGGACGTGGGTCTTGTTCCAAAATACGTATTAAAGTTTCCCGTTTTTCGATTTGTAAATGCGGGGGGATTTCTACTTTCAAAGCGTAGTCGGTGAGTGGTTGCGCAAAACCGCCGCTCGCTTCGGGCTTGCAGTCGGCATGGGGAAGATATGGTTTAATATCGTAGATGGGTGTGCCGTCCATCAAATCGGCACCACGCACCAATAAGCGTGGCGCATTTTCGTTTTCAAAATCAATGCCTTTTAATTCTACACAGGATAGGCCGATAGGGTTGGGACGAAAGGGTGAGCGTGTGGCGAAAACGCCCATCCGTGTGTTGCCGCCAAGTCGTGGCGGGCGCACGGTGGGGGACCAGTCGGATTGTGGATTAGCGGAAAATTCCCATAAAAGCCAAATGTGAGAAAATCCTTCCAAGCCGCGCACGGCGGATACATCACGGTAGGGCGGTAAAAATTCAATCACACCGTCGGTATCCACCAATCCGCTTTGGCGGGGGATACCAAACTTTTCCGGAAAGTCGGTGTGAATCACTGCGATTTTTTTCATTTATCGCACCCCTTTTGCCGCACGTGGCGAATGGTGCCGCCACCTACCACGGTATCGCCGTCGTAAAATACCACGGCTTGTCCGGGGGCTGCGACTTGTGGGCTGTCTAATGTCACCAAAACGCCGTTTTCTGCGGGCGATACGGTGGCGGGCGTTTCGGGTTGATGATATCGTGTTTTGACCGATACCCGTATAGGCGTTTTTAGTTGGTCTATGGCGATCCAGTTGACATCGTCAGCAAACAGAGAAGTGCAAGGCAATTGTGTCTTGGTCCCCAGCGTGACGGTGTTTTGTGCCGCGTTTTTGTCGATGACGTACATCGGTTGTCCAAATGCCACGCCCAGTCCTTTTCTTTGACCGATGGTGTAGTGGATATGCCCTTTATGGGTGCCGAGCACATTGCCGTCTACATCCAAATAGTTGCCGCTCGGCACGGCGATATTTGCGTGTTGTTTTAGGAAGGCGGCATAATCTCCGTCCGGTACAAAGCAGATATCCTGACTATCGGGTTTGCTTGCCATGGGAAACCCGCGTGTTGCCGCCATGTCACGGATTTCGCTTTTATAGTATTCTCCCAGAGGAAACCGCGTGTGTGCCAGTTGGTCTTGGGTCAGATGATACAGCACATACGTCTGGTCTTTGGAAGCATCAACGGCTTTTTTCAGCAGATAGCGCCCGCTCGTTTGGTCTTTTTCTACCCGTGCGTAATGACCGGTGGCAATTGCATCCAAACCGCGCGCTTTTGCCAGTGCAATCAGACGTCCAAATTTCATATAGCGGTTACATTCAATGCATGGATTGGGTGTTTCGCCGCACAGGTATCCTTCCGCAAAACGACGCACTACTTCATGGTCGAAATCGCCGCTCAGTTTTAAAATTTCATGTGGGAAACCCAGCGAGGCGGCAAGTGCAGCCGCATCGTTCGCATCTTTGCGGGAACCGCATACATTTTCATCTTTTTCGCCACAATACAGCTGCATGGTAGCACCAAAAACTTCACAGCCGGCATCCAATAACAATGCCGCCGTCATGGCACTGTCCACACCGCCGCTCATGGCTACTAAAACTTTTTCTTGCATAGTTCCCGTCCTTTGCAAATTGGAATTTGTTTGTCAACATTATAAAAGATTTTCGTGGAATAATCAATAGGCTGTCTTTGTAAATATTATTATTTACTTTTTTTCGCCGATATGGTATCCTAATAAAAAAGTTCCATTTTCGACAGGAAGGTGTATATACGCATGAAAAAATATATCGCCATTTGTGTTGCGGTGATGCTGCTGTGCACGGCGTTTGGTTCGGTTGCTGTTTTGGCAAATACCACTGATGTCGCCGATGCCACTACAACTGTTGCCGATACGGCTGTTGGCACTGCAACTACCGATGCGGTTGTTACTACTACAACGGTTACGATCACCGAAGCAGTTGATCTCTCCACGACTGACGAGCAGGCGACGGTTACAACGTCTGCTACGACAACCGAAGTTGTTCCGGCGGGAAAACCCAATGAGAAAACCGCTTTGGAAACCAAATTGATGATTTTGGAAAAAGACGGTAAAATTGCAGCGCGGTTAGCAACTGCGGCGGGCGTGCCGGTTGCAGGTGTTCCGGTGTCGGTGCAAATCGGCTCTACCAAAATGCCTGCCGTTACCACCGATGCGCAAGGATATGCTGTTTTTTCGTATGCGTTTCCGCAAGATAACACGTACATTTATTGCTATACGGCGTTGACGTTGGTGGGCAATACGTCATACAAAGCCGCCGCAGCCGCAGTGGGAAAACAGGGCGGTAACGATACGACTACCTCTCAAACAGAGGGTACTACTGACGGTGCTGCCACAACCGCTGCTACCACCCTCGCTACCACTGTCAGCACACAACAAGCAACCACTGTCAAAAAGACACAGGATGCTGAAAAATTGACTGTGTATACCGCTACCGGCACGACCGGCAAAGAGGGAACACATGTATTGTTGGATTTTTCCTTTGACAGCGGTGTTTTGAACGCTTTTAAGATGGAACAAAACGCATTTACCAAAGCTGCTAAATTGTTGTTGACGCCGGATTGTTATACCAAGATGATGGCGGAAACAAACGGGGCTTTGACCATGTCAGTGAGCACTTTGGATATCACGGTGACCGATGAACAAATCGCTGCTGCCATGGCCGAGGACGTGGTGTTATCGTCGGATGACGCTGCCGATGTTGAGCGGATTGTTTTGGATTTGTCTTTACAGAGATATAACACACAAACGGCGGTATTTTCCGACGTGTCTAACGTTGCGCAAGGGGATTATGTTATCCAGTTGCCGATTCCGCAATCGATGCGTTCCGCACAGACGATTGCGGTGGCGGCTGCGACGGTAGACGGCATTTCCAAACCGGTATATGCTCATATTTCCAAGGATGGATTTTTCCGATTTGAAACCACCACTCCCGTAGGGGCCATCGTCGTTTTGGGCATGAAAGGAAGCGTTCCGGGTGCTTGGACGGGTCACGCGGTAGGATGGGCGATTACCCTTTTTGTCATTGGATTGCTTTGCATCGTTGGTGCTGTGTTGTTATACGTGCGGTATGTGCGTCGTCCTAAGGCAAAAAAGTCCGAAGCCGCGGCTGATGAGTCTGAACAGATCGACGTCGCGGCAATGCCCATGATGGAAATGCCGTTTGAACAACCGGATGTTTTCGACATGGATATGGATGCACCAACCCCTTTGCAAGAACGCAAAACTCCCGATATTGATATTCCGTTATAAACGATAAAACGCTACGCAGTCAACAGACTGCGTAGCGTTTTTTTATGAAAAGATTTTTAAAAACTTACAAAAAACGCCTTTCTTTTTCTCTTGTGGTGTGGTATAATCGGTGCATCTTGAACAAAGAGGGTGAAACGCTTGGAAAATGGTGCGTTTGCATATCCGAAAGTGTATTATTTCCAACAGGGAAATCCGTACACCGGCAGTTATAAAGAACTGAATTATAAAATTGTGCCGCAAAAAGATACGGGGGAATTGTTGGTAACGGTGTGGTACGGTTTGTTTTGCAGTACGGTTGCTCAGCCTGTGGCGCAACAGTGTTTTCCTATGACGGAACAAGGCTTGGAACAAAGTCGCCAATACTTGTGGGAGGCCTATTGTGCTTATCGTCGCGAGCAGGTGGCATGCACAAATTGACCCTTGCAATTCGCCGTTGGTTATGATAGAATGGTCAACGGTAAACGCGCGGGAGTAGTTCAGTGGTAGAACGTCAGCTTCCCAAGCTGAATATGCGGGTTCGATTCCCGTCTTCCGCTCCAGCCGAGAGCCTTAACACGCACTTCGCGTGGCTGAGGTTCTTTTTTTATGTTTTCTTATCTCGCGTTCAAAACTCGTTATGTCTTATAAGGTCACATCCTAACCGAAAGGTTAGGATTTTTTATTATCGATTTTCATTGACAATTTGTGATAACATATATATAATAAATTATATATGTACTCTAAAATGTTGGGGAGGTGTGCGCATGCAACGATTGTTGGTGGCGGGAGTGCCGATTGATATGACGATGAACGATGTCGCTTTTTTCAATGAACGCTATTCTGCGTATTTTGCATCCGCGGATGGCGACGCTGCTATGCGCATGACTGTTTCCACTGCGGATAATATACAACCAACAGAGGGGAAAGAGCTGTTGCGGTTTCGTAATGTGACGGTGGTGGAATTGCCGGATGGCAAGCGTTGCCATTACATGTACTACAAAAATCCCGACAGATTGTTTCAATCTTGTGTATATAAACCGGATTTTTCCGAAACCAACACTGTCGTTGCGCGAGACCAACTGGACGGTATGTCCGAAGGGGCTTGGGAGCACTCGTATGCGGGTTTTGATTTTGCTTGCCGATTGGCTGCTCTGGGCGGTGCGGTGTTGCACGGCTCGGCGATTGCCTATAAAGGACGTGGTGTGATTTTCTCTGCACCGTCCGGAACGGGGAAATCTACACATACGGGATTGTGGAAAAAATGTTTTGGTGACGATGTGGAGTATATCAACGACGATAAACCCGCTCTGCGCTTCGAAAAAGACGAAATCAGAATGTATGGTACGCCGTGGAGTGGTAAGACGAGTTTGAACCTCAACAAGCATGTGCCGTTGCATGCGGTGGTGTTTGTTACCCGTGGTGAGCACAATTCGTTGCGCCGCTTGGATTTTACCGAGAGTCTGTGTAATCTGCAATGGCAGGTGGTGCAGCCGTATCATGATGCCGAGATAGGCTCCGGAATAGCAGACCGTATGATAGAATTGGCACAGCGTGTGCCGGTGTATGTGATGACTTGCAATATGGAAGATGACGCCGCCTACACGGCGCGCAATGCTCTGTTCGGCGAATAAAGGAGAATGTGCAGTATGAAACTCAAAGAAGGATTTGTATTAAAAATTGTTGGAGAAAATTATATCGTGGTGCCGGTCGGTGCACAGACGGTGGATTTCCGTTGTATGATTACTTTGAACGAAACCGGTGCTTTCCTTTGGGAAAAACTTGCTAAAGAAAGTGATGCAAACGATTTGGTACAAGCATTGCTTGCAGAATATGATGTGACTGAAGAGCGCGCGGGACAAGACGTTGAAGCATTTATACGTGCACTGCGCGAAAACGGTCTTTTGGAGGAATAAACCGTGGCACCTCAAGTTGTGCTCAGTAGTTTAGAAGAATTGTCACCGCTCATGGAGAGTTGTATTGCGCAAGGCTCGCAGGTAGTGTTGACCGTTACCGGTAACAGCATGTACCCGTTATTGTGCCATCGACGTGACCAGGTGATACTGCAAAAAGCGGAAAAGGCATCCTTGCAAATTGGTGATGTGCCGTTATACCGTCGTGCTAACGGGCAGTTTGTGTTGCATCGCATTGTGGATTTAGGTGCCACTTCATATACGCTTTGTGGAGATGGACAGTGGAAAAAGGAATATGGGATACCGTGTTCTGCCGTGGTGGCGGTTGCGGCGGGCTTCTACCGCAAGGGGAAATATATTTCTTGTCAATCTTTCTGTTATCGACTGTATGTTAAATCATGGATAGCAATCTTGCCGTTGCGTCCGTTTATTTTGAAAGGAAGGCGGTTTGCTGCGCGCTTGGTACACAAGGCACGCAAACTGTTTGCTAAAAAGGTTTGAGTATGAAACAAACAACAACGCACAATTGGATATGGCAAATTGCGCGGCGCTCGTTTGGCGGTATTGCGGTGCAAACCTTGCTGGGTATGTTGATTTCACTGAGTTATGTGGCGTTTGCATTGGTGTCACAGCGCGTGGTGGACATGGCTACCGGACAAATGCAGGGTGATATGTGGACGCAAAGCGGCCTGCTTGTCGGTATCGTGTTGTTGCAGGCCGTGCTCGGTATTTGCAACCAGGTGTTACAAACGCATAACAGCACACGGGTTGAAATGCACATGAAGGAGCGGGTATTCACTGCGTTATATCGCAAGAAGTGGCAACAGGTGAGTACTTTCACTTCGGGTGACGTGTTGCATCGTTTGACGGGAGACGTTTCGGTGACCGCCGGTACGGTGGCGAGTCTCTTCCCGCATGTTGTATCTTTGTTTACACGTTTGATTGCCGCACTGGTCGTGTTGGTGATGATGGACAAGCTGTTTACGGTGGTGGCGCTGACGGCAGGTATTGTTTTGTTGGTGTTCAGCCGCATGTATGGCAGTAAAGTGAAAAAGATACATAAGCGTTGTCAGGAATCGGAAGGCAAAACCCGTTTCTTCATGCAAGAGGGTATTGAAAACTGGACGGTGGTGCAGGCATTCCAAATGGTGCCGTTTGTGCGCCGTCGACTGGGCAAATTGCAATCTACCAACTATAAGCATCGTATGAAACGCAGTTGTATCAGTAGTTTTGCCAATATGGCGATATATTTGTTGTTTACCGGTTGTTATTATATTGCGTTGGCATGGGGCGCTTGGCGCTTGTCTACCGGCGTGATTACTTTCGGTGCTTTGATGGCGTTTTTGCAGATTGTGCAGCAAGTGCAAACGCCGTTTAGGAGTATGTCGGGTGTTGTGCCGCAGTATTATAACATGCTTTCTTCTGCGGAACGTCTGATGGAACTGGAAAATTTGCCGGAAGAATCGCATGTTGCGAATGTTCCTACCGCAAAATTCCGTAGTCTTAAAATGTCCAATGTAAGTTTTGCATATGACCGTGATACGGTGTTTGAAAACGCCTCCTTTACGGTGCGTGCAGGAGAATCGATTGCGGTTGTTGGGCATTCCGGTATTGGTAAAAGCACGTTGTTTAAAATGTTGCTTGGTTTCTTGGAGCCGGACAACGGCAGCGTGATATGTGAAACCGATGCGGGTGACATACCGGTGGGTGCAGATACCAGACGGTATTTCTCGTATGTGCCGCAAGGAAATTTCTTGTTGTCGGGTACCATTAGACAGAATTTGATGTTGTGTCGTGATGATGTCACCGACGAGGAAATTTGGAAAGCGATGGAGGTTGCGGAAATCGCGGACACTGTCCGTGAACTGCCGCAAGGTTTGGATACGGTGCTCGGCGAAAGAGGTATGGGTTTATCCGATGGACAATTGCAACGTTTGTCTATTGCGCGCGGCGTTTTATATGGTGCGCCGGTGCTGTTGTTGGATGAGGCGACCTCTGCGCTGGATGCTGAAACCGAACAGCGTGTTTTAGAAAATCTGTGCGCCTTATCGGACACGACTTGTATTTGCGTTTCTCACCGCCCGGCTACCGCTGCCATCTGCGATCGTGTGTTGCATATGCAGGACGGTGGATTTGAGGAGGATTCGGTTGAATAAGAAAAAAGTGGGACGCATTCTTCTGCTGGTGCTGATCATTGTCACGGTGCTGTTTATATTCAGCCATTCGATAGTGGGGAAAAGCACTTCGATTCATCAAAGCAGCACGGTGCGCGCGTTCTTGCAAAACATTTTCAATGCGATGGGCATACCGTGGCAACTCACGACACATGTCGTGCGGAAACTTGCACATTTTGCAGAGTTTTTTGTGCTGGGGCTGGAGCTCACGTGGTATCATTTGTGTGGGCACAAGCTCGGCAGAAGGGATATAGGCAGTATTGCTATCACGGTTTTTGCGGTGGGTTTTGCAGATGAAACTATCCAGATATTTTCTGCGCGCGGACCGGGTATTGCCGATGTGTGGTTGGATATTGCCGGTGGCATGACCGGTATGTTGTTTGTGTTTGCGTTATACTATTTGGTAAATGTTTGCCGTCGAAAAGGCGGCTTTCGATAAAAACAGTTTTAAATTTTTGACAAAAATGTGGAGGCGTTTGATATGCAGCAGTTTGATGTACGGGTTATATGCGGATTACTGTTATCTAAATGGAAAATGCTGTTGATATTTGCCGTGATTGGTGCCGTTCTCTTGGGCGCGGCGGCGAATTTTCTGATGGAGGAACAATATTCCACCAGTGTGTACATGTATGTATCCAGTTTGACGGATGCTATGCAGGATGCGGGGGATAACATCTCCTATAACAACTTGCTTGCGGCGGAATGGTTGTCGTTGACATACGTGGATGTGTTGAAAAATTTCTCTACCATTGAAAAAATATTACCCAATTTGAGCCGCTCTGTAACGGCTCAGGAGGTTGGGGATATGATTTCGTTGTCCAGTATTGAAAGCACGGCAATGATGCGTATTCGCGTGGTTGCAGATGATCCCAATTTTGCGGCAGAGGTATGTAACGCTCTGGCGGATATAGCCCCCACCGTTTTGAATGACGTCGTATCCGCCGGCTCCATTAAGGTTATCGGTAAGGCTTCGCCTGGTGCAAAGATTTCCCCGAACGTGCCGCGCATGACAATGCTGGGATTCGTGCTTGGGGCGGGTGCAGCGGCAGGCTATGTCATTTTACGATATTTGACCGATAAAACCATTAAAACCACAGCCGCCCTCAAAGAGAATTTGAACGTTCCGGTGTTGGGCGTTGTACCGCATTTTGAACAACCTATCAGACCGCGTGAAAAGGGGGATGAAAAACATGCGTAAAAAGCATACCGGCAAATCATATTTGGCGTATACCGACAACGAAACAGCGCTTGTTGTAGAAGCGTATAAAAAGTTGCGTGCGAATTTATTGTTTTCTCTTGCCCCCATTCAAGAAAAAATTATCATCGTGTCTTCTCCCGAACCCAACGTGGGTAAATCCACCGTTTGCGGTAATTTGGCCGTGATGATGGCACAGACCGGCAGCAAGGTGTTGCTGATTGACGCGGATTTGCGTAAACCTACTTTGCATCGTATGTTTCAAGTGCTGAAAGGCGATGGCTTGACCCGCTATCTCATTAATTTGTGTGATTGGCAAGAGTGTGTGAAAAAGCAAGTGGCACCGGGCGTGGATTTGATGCCGTCAGGTCCTATTCCGCCCAACCCTTCGGAATTGCTCGGCTCCAGTCGTATGGCCAATTTATTGGAAATCGTTTCTCAGCAATATGATTATGTGTTTGTTGATATGCCGCCTGTGAACGTTGTCACCGATGCATTGGTGTTGGCGGCGCGTGCGGCGGGTGTGGTGTTGCTCAGTCGTTATAACAGCACCACCTATGATGATATGCGTGAAGCAGTGGCCAGTATACAGAATGTGCACGGCAACCTGCTCGGCGTGATCGTCAATGATTATCGCTACGAAGGCGAAGAAAAGCAACGTCAATATTACAGAAAACGGTATGGGTATAAGTATGTTTATACGAGCAAGCAAGAACCCCTTAAAGATTGATTGCCATACCCATATTTTGCCGGGTATGGACGATGGCGCGCAGGATGTACAGCAAGCAGTTGAAATGCTGGCTCTATCGCATAAATATGGTGTGCAAACGCTGTTACTTACCCCACATTATTGCGTGAGCGCAGAAACGCCTGCGGATTTTTTGCAACGGCGAGATGCGGCTTTGCATGAACTGCAATCGGCATACACTGAGGATTTACCGCGCTTGATTGCGGGTGCTGAGGTGCGTTTGGAAAAGAAGTTGTCTGCTGCAGTTGACGTTCAAAAATTGTGCATCGGCGATTCGGCGTATATGTTGTTGGAGATGCCGTATGCCCCGCTCGACAATTGGATGATAGAGGAAATTGAAGCGATATGCTTTGAGCGTGGTTGCAAACCGATTTTTGCACATTTGCCGCGGTATGCCGGCTATTACAGCGAGGAAGATTTCGCGGAATTGTGCACGTTCCCCGATGCGTTGGTGCAAGTCAATGCCGAGGATATGTTGTTCAAACCCGCTCGCAAGCGGGTGCGCAAGTGGATAGAACGTGGTGTGCCGGTGGTGTTTGGCAGTGATTGTCATAACATGACTGATCGTTGTCCCAATTTGGATGTGGCGGAAAGACATATTGCCAAAGCGGTTGGCGGTGTGTCGCCGGTACAAGAAATGCATACCATTGCTACCGAACTGAACTGGTTATAAGAATAAAATCGCAGTACGCAAGCGCGTACTGCGATTTTTGTTTACCAATCAAATTTGGTTAGTTTTCCCATGGTGCGCATGGTGGGGTAGTTCCACTGTCGCAATACTTCATAAGCGCCCACTGCAACTGCGTTGGAGAGATTTAACGAGCGTGCGCTGTCATTGTCAATCATGGGAAGTCGCACACACTTTTCGGGGTTGTCGTGCAGCAATTGTTCGGGTAATCCTGCGGTTTCTTTGCCGAACACCAAATATGCCCCGTCGGGATAGGAAACTTCCGAATGGATTTTTTGCGCTTTGGTGGAAAAATAAAAGAAAGGTCCTTCATTTTTCTCAAAAAATTCATCGAGATTTTTATAATAGGTGATATCCAACAGATGCCAATAATCTAAACCTGCGCGTTTTAGTTTTTTATCGTCAATTTTAAATCCCATCGGTTCCACCAAATGCAATCGTGCGCCCGTAGCGGCGCAAGTGCGACTGATATTGCCGGTGTTTTGCGGGATTTCAGGTTCAACCAAAACGATATTGAGAGTGGACATGGGGAAGCCTCCTTGACCGTGTACTATTTGGTGATTATACGACTTTTTTTCAAAAAAAGCAAGTAAACTCATAAAAGTATTGCGAGAGCACATACTAATGCCGGAAAGGAGGCGTTGGTTATGAAAAATATGATGAAAATGGCAAAAGGCGTTGGTATTGGTATGGCGCTGGGATGTGTGGCAGGTGCTATCGGCAGTTATTATCTGTATGATAATCGAAAAAGCGTCAAACGCAATATGGGACGCGCTTTGCGGTCGGTAGGGGATTTGGTGGATACCGTCACCGGCTTTTTTTGAAACCAAAGCACCTCTCTGCTGCAAACAGAGAGGTTTTTTATTGCTGAAAAACTTAAGAAATTATATTTTTTTCGTTACAAACACTTTACAAATACCTATAAAAGCGGTAAAATAAAGCATCATATTCGTTTCGAAAGGAAGTACTGATGTTATGAAAAAAGTATATACCGGCAAAACTAAAGATGTGTACAGCTTGGATAACGGCAATGTGATGCTGAAATTCAAGGACGACTGCACCGGAAAAGACGGCGTGTTTGATCCGGGTGAGAATACGGTGGGACTGACCATTGAAGGTATCGGTAAGGCAAACTTGCAGACTTCCGTTTACTATTTTGAGATGCTCAAAGCTGCCGGCATCAAAACACATTATGTAGATGCTAATATTGACGATGCGACCATGGAAGTGTTGCCCGCCACAGTGTTCGGACACGGCTTGGAGGTCATCTGTCGTTTGGTGGCTACCGGCAGCTTTATTCGCCGCTATGGTGAATATATTGAAGACGGCACCGTTTTGGAAGGCGGCTATGTAGAATGCACCTTCAAAAATGATGAAAAAGGTGACCCGCTGGTTACCGGTGAAGGCCTTGCTGCTTTGGGTGTTATGACCCCCGAAATGTTCGAAAGCATGAAAGAACAGACCCTTAAAATCACTAAGATTGTTGCAGATGACCTGAAAACTATCGGTCTGGATTTGTGGGATATTAAATTCGAGTTTGGTTATAACAACGGCGAAGTCATCCTCATTGACGAAATCGCTTCCGGTAATATGCGTGTCTATAAAGGTGATACCATTGTTGATCCGGTGGAACTCACTCGCCTTATCCTGAACAGATAATATGCAAAAACATCCCCGCCGCAACTAATGTTGCGGCGGGGCATTTTTGTTTTATGGTATTTTCGACAAAAATACTGATTTTTTAAAAACACCCATTGACAAACCGAAATATGTGTACTACAATGTGAAAAGGTGAAATAAATTCACAATAAAATCTTTTTTTACACACGGAGGCGCAGATGGTTGTATATACATTGATAAAAGAAAAAATTATGACCGATTGCGGTGCGTCTCTTAATTGTTATGGCATTGCGGCCTACAGTTTATGTTGGCGAGGGGTGCGCTGTTGCTTGAAAGTGAGGGACATATCTGCTGACCGTCAACAGATGCTTCAGCTGGCATGGGATTGTACACGCGGGCAATTGGCGGTGACGCAGTTGATGGATGTGCTGGAAGATAGATTAGGGTAGCCAAAGTATGCAAGTTTGTATCACAAAATCCGATGCAGTTTAAATGCTTTGGATGAGAGAGGTAATATATGCAAAATTGTTTTAAATACAGCAGGTTTCGGCAGGAGGATGTGCTCAATAACTGCTCGAATGCTTGCTTGATATCGGCGATTGCCGCCTTGTTTGAGCGGGATGAATATTTGTTTGAACGGGATGTGCATGAGGTATCCATCAATCATCGACTGGCAAATTATTTGGAATATTATTTGCAACAGCAGGCTGAAAATCCTTTGTTGTTTGCGGAAATTGAGTACAATCGTTTATATCGTTTTGATCTGCATGATGGAAGCGGGCAGATGTCTTTTTTGCAAGATTTACCTAATCTGCTGGATATCATGAAAAAAGGGAAATATGTCCGTCCGGACATTGTCATTCATGAGCGGGGACGCCGCAATTTGTGTTGGATAGAGGTGAAAATAGGGGAGAACATCGGCGTTTGCGAATATGATAAACGGAAATGTTACTTAGCGTGTCGGCAATTTGATTTTGAACAGGCAGTTTCCTTGCTCATCAATTACAGAGCAAAGTCAGTGGTCGTGCACACTTTCAACAAATATACGGATGATATACTGGTGGATACCGTCTCGCTGAAAGGATATCCTGAAATCGAGAGCAGTACTTGGGGAAAATACTGCGCAGGCCTCTATATTTAAGCAAAAAAACCGCCAACCTTCGATGTGTAGAACAGGGTGATGTTGCCTTGTTCTTATACGGATAGGTTGGTGGTTTTTGTCTTATTCTACGCGGCGTTTGCACGATTATTCGCATTTTAAGATAAAGTGGGTAAAAGATAGATTTTAACTTGTAAAAATGGGCAAGTTATGTTACATTTTATATGTATAGATATATTCATTTCTTGTGTATTTCAATATGAGAGAGGAGTTTTTTTGTGCAAAACACGAAAGTATGGAAATCCATAGGAGCAGTTGCCTTGGTATTGGCGCTGTTGGCAAGCGTTTTCTCTGCAGTAGGCTTGCTGTTCGGTCAAGCGGATGTTGTCTTGGCCGATACTTCCGAAAAATTTGTAGCAGATTTTTCGGAGCTTGCAGCATTGGGCGGCGATGTCGTAACCGAGGACGGTTATGCGACAGCGTACACCCCCTCTACCGACACGACCTCCGTGGACGGCAAACTCAATAACTGGATGCGTGAAAGATTCGCAACCAAAACCAACTATGTGTACAGTACATATCGTAGCTGGTTTGGTCAGTTGTCTGACGAAATCAGTGACAAGGAAACCACCGGTTGGGGCGGCAACGGTCCCGAGAGCGGCTTCCGTGTACACCCTGAAGGTTTGATGCAGCGTGTGGTTGGTGTGTACGCAACCGAAATGTTGCGTCGTGTTGACACCATCATTCCGCAGTTTAACGGCGAGAATGTGCAGCTCAAAAACTTCAAAATGACCATCAAATATCGCACCCGTTTGCAAAGCTACCGCGGTGCTATCGTGGTCGGTTTTGACGAGGCTGATGCGGGTAACAATATTGTTCATACCAACGGATATTATGCAAGCACCAGACGCATGGTGACCGGCTCTACATTGGTGCTCGGTAATGGCTCGGGTGTTGAAACGCGCGGTGCCGACAATGGTGCTGCTGAAAGAGACGGTTGGGTATTCTACAACCGCACCGAAATCATCAGTTCTACTACCGTTGACGATAAATACAATACCGGATTTGGTCAAGAATTGGTTCTCGGTGAACAAACCGGCGAC
>JAZRAA010000009.1:0-19367 GCA_045634325.1 Acutalibacteraceae bacterium
TTCAAGAGCAAGTATGCCTTATGATAATTCGATTGTTGAAGCATTTTTTAAAACTTTAAAGGCAGAAAAATTATATCATATACAATTCCGTACAGAACTGGAATTCAGACAAGCCGTATGTGAATACACACTTCACTATAACGAGGTCCGCCCACATACTGTACTGCGGTATATGACACCTTCCGCCTATGAAGCAGCCTATTATGAACGGCTTGAAAAGCGTGCAAATAACGAATCGAACACAACAGGTTCATAAGACGAAAGAAAATATATTAAGTGCCTTAAGTTTTCAAGAGTTTTGATTATACGTGTAGCATTAGATAAAACAAAAAATGCGGCTTAATGCCGCATAAATACTAGTAATAAAAAATGAATCACCCTTCAATCGAACACTTATGGTTCAGATTTGAGGGGTGATTCATTGTGGAGCTGCTAACCAGATTTGAACTGGTGACCTCATCCTTACCAAGGATGCGCTCTACCGACTGAGCTATAGCAGCAAATGGCGACCCGGAACGGGCTCGAACCGTCGACCTCTAGCGTGACAGGCTAGCGTTCTAACCAGCTGAACTACCGGGCCATTGACACACACAGACTTTTGCCCGCGTGCAACGTTGTCTATTATACGAGAGAAAATCCTATTTGTCAATATCATTTTTCGATTTTTCTGTATCATTTTTATTTTTTGTGCGAGAGGGCGTTGCAAGAAAATCATTTTGCAGTAACGAGCCTATCCCAATAGAACCTTGTCCATACTTTTCGCGAATATCATCCATTGCATTTTCTAACCGTGAGAGCTTTCCATGTCCCTCGTTTTTCGTTTCTTGCTCAAAAAACGAAGCTTGCTCAACCGTTTCCTCATCGGTGAGGTTAGCGGCAGTAACCGTCAACATGCGCACCGTAGCATCTTTTAAAAGCGATTTTTTTAACAACTCCATTGCTGCATCGGCAATTTCTCTGGAAACGGCAGTGGCAGTATACAAAGAACTTTGACGGCTATATGTCTGGAAAGAGGCCGTCTTGACCATCAACTGCACCGTTTTACAAAACAAACCGTGTTTACGTAGTCGCGCCGCCACCGAATCGGACAGCATACAAATTGCCGTATACATATCCTTTTCATCGGTTAAATCCCGCCTGAAAGTCATACCGTTACCCACCGATTTGACCTCCCGCGCATCATCTAATCGCCGTACCGGTTCCTTATCCTCACCACGTGCATACACGGACAGCATCTCCCCTGCCTTACCAAATGTCGCACGTAGCACATCTGGGTCCGCCGCCGCCAAATCGCCGATAGTGCGAATCATCATCTTGTCTAAACCTTTTTTTACCGCACCACCGACATACAAAAGCATGTCCACCGGTAACGGATATACAATTTTTTCCACCGTTTCGCGACTAATAACCGTAGTGGCGTCCGGCTTTTTATAATCACTACCAAGTTTGGCAAACACTTTGTTAAACGAAACGCCAACCGAAATGGTGAGTCCCGTTTTTTCTTTTATTTCGGCACGCAAACGGTCGG
Organism: Acutalibacteraceae bacterium; assembly: GCA_045634325.1. GTDB lineage: Bacteria > Bacillota > Clostridia > Oscillospirales > Acutalibacteraceae > URNF01. The sequence continues at coordinate 1,529 of JAZRAA010000009.1, forward strand.
CAATCTGTTTGCCGTCACCAAACAATTTTTGACTCCCGGTCACATCCAACCACGATTCATCAATACCAAACGGCTCCACCATGTCAGTATATTGCGCATAGATGGCATTTATATGCTCCGAAAACGCCGCATACACATCGTGGTGCGGCGGCACCAAACACAACGAGGGGCACTTTTGTCGTGCTTTCCATATTGTTTCCGCAGTCACAACGCCTGCCGCTTTCGCCAATTCATTCTTGGCCAATATAATACCATGTCGATTTTCAGGGTTCCCGCACACCGCCATAGGCACATCACGCAAAGACGGATTGAGCACCATCTCTACCGACGCATAAAAGCTATTACAATCGCAATGCAATATCACTCTGTCCCGCCCCATGGTGCACCTCCGTTTTTTCATTTCGAACATTTGTTCCTTTTTAGTGTATCACACTACTTTTTATCTGTCAATCTAAAACAACCCTCTCAAAAGGGAGGGTTGTTTTCAGACTACATCAATCATCCACATCAAAATGTTCCACCAAGGACGCTTTGTTTTGCATTTTGACGTCACCATGTTTCACGAACAGCATGGTGAAAAACGCCAGCGCCGTAAAGAAAACGGCATATGGGAACAACATACGATAACTAAAAAACTTAAACAGATAGCCGGACAAAATCGGTGTGGCAACCTGTGCCGCCATAGAGAACGTGTAATAATAGCCGGTATATTTCCCCACGTCACTGCCGCGGCTCATTTCCACAACCATGGGATAGGAATTCACATTAATAGCCGCCCAACCGATACCAATGGCACCCATTACTGCATAGCTTAACGGTGTATATGTTTTAAAACAAATACCAATTGCAAACGCAGCACCCATCAACACCACGCCACCGAGAACAACCTTTTTTCTGCCGAATTTACCCGAGATAATACCAATCGGAATATAACTGACCGTCGCCACCAACATTGCCACAATCATCATAGTAGCGCCGACGCTTTCACTAATTCCCCACTCTTCCAGCACATAACGAGAATATGCACTTTCCACCGCATTATATGCCATGTACCAAAGAGCTACCGACAACAACATAAAAATCAAACTACGTTTAACAGGCTTCGCCATTTTCCCGCCGCTGACCGTTTCTTCTTTCGGTTCAGGCGGCATTTGCGCTACCAAACGATTTTCCCGTACTGTAAACGGCAACAAAATTGCCGTCATTACCATAAATCCTGCCAACAACGCAAAAACGGTTACATAACTAGACGGCTTTTCACCTGTCACCGTATCGGTTTGCGGCAACAAAAACATAATAACCAAATAGGTTATGATACCGCCCAAAGCACCCATTAAATTGATAACGGCATTTGCCTTTGAACGCAACGGTTTGGGTGTGACATCCGGCATCAACGCCACTGCAGGAGAGCGGTACGTAGACATAGCTAACAACAAAAGCCCCAGCGACACCACAAAAAGCGGAAGATTTTTATTCCAGTCCGCCGTGGGTACGATGAGCATCAGTAACGCGGCCAATAAAGTGCCGCCTAAAATATACGGAGTGCGCCGTCCCAGGCGGGTATGCGTTTTATCCGACAGCGTACCAAACAAAGGCAACAAGAACAATGCGAGCACATTATCGGCTGCCATAATATACCCTATAATTTCCTCACTGAGATGGAACGTGTACTGTAACATCAGCGGTACAACATAGTTATACAACTGCCAAAATGCCGTGATAGACATAAATGCCAGACCGACGAAAAACGTGCGCTTATAATTTAACTTCATTTGATTTTCACCCCGAGTATTACAGTTTTTGTATATTAAAAAACTCTATTTTTACATTCGCCGACGGGAACTGAACCGTTTGTATAAAACCTGTTTGCCGGTCAAAAGACAGTGTATAGGTATGCGTACCCACCCTGCCGTTTATATTAGATTCTCCAATTGTGTCTGCTGCCATCAAAGCGTAAAATGCGTCATCCAGTGCATCGCACAACAACCGTGGAACAGCTGCTTGCAACAATCCACTTTCCGCCTTAAATTCCAGCTCGCCCAGCGATACGACCGTCGCGCCCTCACCGATAGTTACCTGTAAGCCGTTTAGATTTTCCGGTTCACACAAATTCAGTGTCAGAGTACCTGTTGAAAATCGTTTGAGAGCACCTTTGAGTGTTTGCTCATTTTGCTGTACGGTAAAATCACAGCAAAACTGTACGAGAGACGGTGTCTCTTGGGGTTTAGAACACCCGCACAACACCAACAAACAACAAAACAGCAACAGGAATTTACGCATAGAAAAACCTCAGCTTTATTCCAATTTCAGAAACACGCTTCCCAATTCTTCTATCATATCGGACGGCAGCATGGCGTGCTGTGAGCAGCGTTTTGCGGCCATATCACCCGCCAAACCATGTAAATATACACCACACATAGCCGCGTCAAACGGCGACATCCCCTGTGCCGCAAAAGACGCTATCATACCGGCGAGTACGTCTCCACTACCGCCGGTTGCCATACCTGCATTCCCGGTTGGATTTATACGATATTGAGTGGCATCTGCCACCACAGTATGATGTCCTTTAAGCGCCACCGTCACGTCATACTGTTTTGCAAACGCAGTTGCAACGCTTATTCGGTCGGCTTGTACGGTGTCAACTGTACTACCGCACAAGCGAGACATTTCAGCGGGATGCGGTGTTACAATAAGCGAAGAAAAAGCGGTTTCCAAAACATCTATATGTCGCGCAACCGCATTTATGCCATCGGCATCCAGCACTTTAGGACAGTCAGCTTGCAACAACAATTCTCGAACAATGATCTGCGTATCTTCACAACAGCCCAATCCGCAGCCCACCAGCAAAGCCGTTTTACCTTTCAATGCCTGTCGAAGTATCGGTAAAGCCGTATGAGATAATCTACCTTGCTCGTTTTCGGGCAACGGTAAAAACAGTGCTTCCGGCACACTGCCTGCTACTATTGAATAGATAGATTCAGGCAACGCCACCGTCAGCAAGCCCACGCCACTGCGTAAAGCGGCACGAGCAGATAAAATCGCCGCCCCCGCCATACCAACACTGCCGCAAACTGCCAACAGATGTCCGTATGTGCCCTTGTGGCTATCGGCCATGCGCGGCGTGAAGCACGCCGCAACATCCTCATAAGAGAGCATATGTTGTGTGGTCAAGTTACCACCTCCATTAGCGTTGTGTATTGCCCTGTTTATCCATTTGCATCTGCATCAAGCGAGGCAAGGCGGCATAAAAAGCCTGTCTAATACGCTCATTCGGCTGAAAAATCACCAAAGTTCTACCGTGCATTTTACTACGATAGATGAAATAATAATTCTCCGCATCTTGTGCTGACGAAGCTGCCATAATGGTATGGTCAATTTTTTTGCCGGTCAGCACGACAGTAGAGAGTTTTCCATATTCTTCCACTTTGGAACAGGTGATGGAACACAAGCGTTTGCGACGGCGCTGTGCAATGATACAATCCACATCCATTTCACCGTTGGTGATACTGTATTCATACTCCAAATTGCGATTGGTGATAAGCCACCATGCTCCCCACACCACCAAAACAATCATCGGAAGCAGAAAATTGACATATTTCCATATCGCAAAAGAAACCACTGCTGCCACAACCGCAACCGCTACGGCGAATAACCAATCCAATGCGGTTTTTTTCTTCTTCACAATTTGTTCAGCAAATATATCCATTATAGTGTCCTCCAACCACATATTTCTTATAGTAAAGTTTACCACATTTCACGCTTTTCAGCAATAGAAAAGATAAAAAATTCATATTTCGATAAGAAAACCCGATACAATTTTATGTATCGGGTTTTCTTGAAAATATTAACCAAGCAACATACGGTCGTTTGCGAACTCGCCTTGACTCGCATTACTGAACAGCGCCATCAAGTCGGCAACCTCCAGTTTTTGTTTTTCCTCGCCGGACACATCATAAATAATACGTCCTTCGTGCATCATAATCAAGCGGTTGCCCAAACGAATGGCATCCTTCATGTTATGGGTTATCATCAAAGTGGTGAGTTTATTTTCTTCCACAATTTCTTGGGTTATCGCCAACACTTTAGCAGCGGTTTTGGGGTCAAGAGCAGCCGTATGCTCGTCCAACAACAGCAATTTAGGGTTGTTCATCGAAGCCATCAGCAAAGTGACCGCTTGACGCTGACCGCCGGATAAGAGTCCCACCTTGGTGGAAAGACGGTTTTCTAATCCTAAATCCAATTTTTGAAGCATAGATTTAAACATTTCACGGTCTTTGGATTTAATAGACCAGGCTAAACCTCTGCGTTTGCCTCGTTGCAAAGCGAGTGCCATATTTTCCTCTATCCACATATCCGCCGCAGTACCCATCATAGGGTCTTGGAACACACGACCAATAAACTTAGCGCGTTTATATTCCGGCAATTTCGTGATGTTTTCATTATCAATCACAATGTCGCCCTCATCTACCGCGAAAGCGCCTGCCACCGCATTTAAAAGGGTAGATTTGCCTGCGCCATTACCACCGATAACAGTAACAAAATCGCCATCATTCAGCGTCAAGGAAAGGTCACGCAGTGCAATTTTCTCGTTCACAGTGCCTGCATTGAACACTTTTGTAATATTTTTAATTTCAAGCATTCTGCGTTGCCTCCTTTTGAGATTTTACCTGTTTTTTTTGAAAAAACTTTCCTTTCCAGTATGGAACTGCCAAGAAAAGTGCAACAAGCAAAGCGGACAACATCTTCAAGTAGTTGGTATCGAGGCCCAAATAAATAATGGTCTGGTATACCAAATAATAAATAACACCGCCCATGGTCACAGCCAATAATTTTAAAGCAAAATTATGTTTCGTGATTTTGGAGAACAACGCTTCACCGATAATCACAGCGGCAAGACCGATAACAATCGCGCCTTTGCCGGCATTCGCATCCGAAAAGCCGAGGAACAAGGACAAAACAGCACCCGCAAACGCCACAATACCGTTGGAAATCACCAAGCCGAGAACTTTGATGAAATCGGTATTGATACCTTGCGCACGGCTCATTTTGATATTGCAACCGGTTGAACGGATTGCCGAACCGAGTTTCGTACCAAAGAACCAATAGAAAAAACCCACAATGACAGCAACAATAATGCCCAGATACAGCAAAGAAAGGCCAATTGTATCAGTAGAAATGAAATATTGCACGCCAAACGGATATCCCACGTTGGAAGTGCCGCCCATGATTTTCAAATTCACAGACCATAACATCAACTGGGTCAAAATGCCTGCTAAAATAGCAGGAATGCCGAATGCCGTGTGGAAAATACCGGTCACAAGACCCGCCAAGCAACCAGCAACCACTGCGCACACAATACCGACCCAAACAGGCAATCCCTGTTTCGCGACTAACACAGCACAAATCGCCATACCCGTACAAATGGAGCCATCTACCGTCAAATCAGCAACGTCCAAAATTTTATAGGTAATATATACACCAATCGCCATAATGCCCCAGATAATACCTTGTGCAACCGCCGGCGGTAAAGAGGCAAAGTAATTAAAAATGTCCAAAGTTACAAACCCTTTCAATTAAAATGAAAACGCAACAGGGCATACACACAAACGGTGTATGCCTTGTTGTCATATTTATGTTTTTATTTGCTCAGTGCGGTGTAGCCGGCCTGCTCCAGAGCAGTGATGTCAATGCCGACAGCCTTGCAGATGTCTGCATTGTATTTCTTAGCAAGCTTCTCTTCGGGAGTGTAAGCAATTGCCATTTCGGAGATGTTTTTGCCGTCTTTGAGAATTTCAACAGCCATCTCGCCGGTTTTTACGCCGAGGTCATAATAGTCGATTGCCAAAGTTGCGATGCCGCAACCGCCGCAAATGCCGCCTTCACCAGCAATCAAAGGTTTCTTAGTAGTCATTGCTTTATAGATAGCATCGGCGCAGGAAGCAGCCGTGTTATCGGTGGGCACATACAATGCATCGTTTTCAGCAGAAGCAGAAGCGGCAACAACCGAAACATCATTGGTATCCGCAAAAGTATAAGTCTTGCAAGTGATACCTTTTTCTTCCAGATATTTCTTAACGACTTCTACCTGATATACCGAGTTTGCTTCAGCAGCACAGTACAGCAGACCGACAGTCTTTGCTTCGGGAACAAGATCAATGACCATCTGTGCTTGTTTATCCAGCGGAGCCAAGTCGGAAGTACCGGAAACGTTACCGCCGACAGTGCCGTTAAAATCTTCCAACTGCAGTGCAACACCATATTCCGTTACGGAAGTACCCAGAATCGGAATGCTCTTGGTGGATTTCACCGCCGCTTGCAGCGCGGGAGTGGCATTCGCCATCATCAAGTCTACGTTTTTAGAAGCAAAGTTATCGGTAATGGTTTTACACATTGCCGCATCACCTGCCGCGTTCTGCAAATCGAACGTCACATTCTCTTCACCAAGGCCCGCTTTCACAGCGTCCATAAAGCCTTGGGTTGCTGCGTCCAACGCCTCATGCGTTACAAGCTGGCAAATGCCGATAGTATATTTGCCGTCGTCCTTAGCACCGCAACCGGCACACAGGCAACACAGCATGGCTACCGCCATCATAACACACAAAATCTTTTTCACAAAATCGTCTCCTTGCATAGAATTCAAAGCAAATTACTTTATCGCTTTAAAATCTTAAAATTTGATATTGCAAGTATACTACCCATTTCTGCAGTTGTCAATAGTTTTTTGAAATATTTTTCAAAAAATAAAAGCGATGAACAAACGTCCATCGCCTTTTAAATTATACTATATAATATATGGTCATTCCACAACCACATCTTCAACAGTATCTTCAACAAAATCCTGCGTATCATCGTCTTCACAATCGAATGACAAACAAGTGCAATTCTCCTGTTTTTCTTCTTCCAAACGTTTTTTACGAGCTTTAGCACGCAAAAAGAGAAATACCACCGTCGCCGCGGAAGCAACCACAGCCACCACAATCGCAATCAACCAAGGAAACGATTTCTTTTTAGTCTCTTCCATATAAGATACCTCCGCATTGTTGTTATACGCAGTATACGCTTTTTAGCCAAAAAAGTCAACTTTCGGTTTTTGTTTATTCGGTTATCGGCGTTTCTGCAATTTCATCAGACATCATCGTTTTAAAGGTTTCGCCATCCATTTTCTCGTGTTCGAGCAAATATGCTGCAACTTTTTCCAGTTTATCCATATGCATAGATAGTTTTTCTTTTGCCGCCGTATACGCGCCGCCGATAATGTTTTCAATCTCCGCATCGATACGCGCCGCAATATCCTCAGAATAGTTGCAAGTACGTCCAAAATCACGACCAAGGAAAACCTCATCCGAATCTGACGAAGCAAACATGATCGGGCCAAGCGCATCGCTCATGCCGTATTTGGTGACCATATTACGCGCCGTTTGTGTAGCGCGTTGAATATCATTGGAAGCACCGGTGGAAATATCCCCCAGCACCAAAGCCTCTGCTACACGGCCGCCGAGCAGCACCTGCAAGTCCTCTAACAGCTCTGTTTTGGCACGATAAGAACGGTCGTGCTCCGGCAAGCTCATGGTGAAGCCGCCCGCCATACCGCGCGGAATAATGGAAATCTGGTGCACAGGGTCTTGCGTCGGGCAATAATACGTAACGACCGCATGACCCGCTTCGTGAAAGGCAGTGAGTTTCTTTTCCGCATCCGTTTGTTTGTGACTCTTTTTCTCGGTGCCCACAACCACCTTCACAGTGGCCTCTTTGATTTCTTCCATGGTAATTGCGTGCAACGATTTGCGTGCGGCAAGCAACGCCGCCTCGTTGAGCAGGTTTTCTAAATCTGCACCCGTGAAACCGGCTGTAGATTTTGCAACGGTAGACAATTCCACATCCGGCGCAAGCGGCTTACCTTTTGCATGCACCTTCAAAATTTCCTCTCTACCTTTAACATCGGGGTAGTTCACCACTACTTGACGATCAAAGCGACCCGGACGCAACAACGCATGGTCCAACACATCGGGGCGGTTAGTAGCGGCAATCATAATGATGCCCTCATTCGCACCAAAGCCGTCCATTTCCACAAGCAACTGGTTTAAGGTCTGTTCACGTTCATCGTGGCCACCGCCAAAACCCGTTCCTCTCTGTCTGCCGACAGCATCAATTTCATCTATAAAGATAATACAAGGTGCGTTCTTCTTGGCTTGTTCAAACAAATCACGTACACGAGAAGCGCCGACACCAACATACATCTCCACAAAATCCGAACCGGAAATGGAGAAAAACGGCACACCTGCCTCCCCCGCAACTGCGCGCGCAAGCAAGGTTTTACCTGTGCCGGGAGGGCCTACTAACAAAACACCTTTGGGTACACGTGCACCAAGATCTTGGAATTTTTTAGGTGCCTTCAGAAACTCTACCATTTCGGTGAGTTCTTCCTTTTCTTCATCTGCGCCTGCCACATCATCAAACGTAGTTCTACGCTGGTTATCTGCGGAATTTTTTAAACGCAACTTGCCAAAGCCCATCATTTTCGAGCCATCCATACCGGACAATGAACGGCGCATCATAAAGAACATTACCACAAAGAACACAATGATGAGAATGGTGGGTAACATATTGACAATCCAAGGCAACTGCTGCACCGGCTCATAGTCATATGCAATATTATTATCGGGATTATCGTCACGGTTAACTTCGTCAACCAATGGTGTCACCACATTGACAAACAAACCCACATCCGGAACAGTGTAGGTCAGCACGTCTTTTTCGTCCACCTTTTTGTCTCCGTTGACATCGGTGCGATAATCATCTCGCAACGCCAGTTTTAGAGCGCCGCTGCCTAAATCCAGCGAAAATTCCGCTACTTTATCCTGCTCAAAATACGCAATATACTCCGAATATTGCATCTGCGCCTGTTTCTTTGTAGCACCGGAGCCGCCCAGCAACATCCATAACATGACAAAGAAAACCAAGGGCACAGCAATCATTAAAATGATGCTGAGTGCGGACTTTCCGCCGTTTCTTTTAGGTTCCACTATCATTACTCCTTTTCGTTTTCACCGGAAAACAAACACTTAATTTTCGTAAATTTCCGGTTTTAAAACACCGATATACGGTAGATTGCGGTATTTCTCCCCATAATCAAGACCGTAACCCACAATAAATTTATCTTCTACCTGTGCACCGATATAGTCGGCAGTGATATTCGCCTGACGGCGTTCAGGTTTATCCAGCAACGTGCAAAGACGGATACTGGCGGGATTACGCGCAGACAAAGTTTTAAGCAAGAAAGACAAAGTGTTACCGGAGTCTAAAATATCCTCAACCACTAAAATATCTTTTCCTTCCAAAGACTGGTCCAAATCCTTTAAAATACGCACTTCACCCGAACTTTTAACGCCGTTTCCATAACTGGAAACCGACAAAAAGTCAATGGAACACGGCAGTGTAATTTTTCTCATTAAATCTGCCATGAAAACCAAAGAGCCTTTTAACACGCTTACCAGCAACAAATTTTTGCCTGCGTAATCACGATTGATTTGTTCTGCAACACGCGCGGTAATCTCCGCTAATTCTTCCTCACTAAACAGAATTTCCGCAATATCAGTATGTATACTCACAGCTTTTTTCCTCCTCATATATATCCATCGGACACAACAAAAATACACGTTTGGTATTTTCATCCAATCGCACACGGTCATCACACGAAAACCCCGCGAGCAAAACAATTCCCATTTTGTCACATACCACAGGCGTCGCCGCTCTTTGCACGAGCGGCACGCATTTTTCGTTGAAATATTTTTTTAACGTTTTTCCAACGCCGCCAACAGGATGAAATGCATCACCTGATTGACGACTACGCACCTTTAAATCGCCATTTAGTTTATCACAGTCACATGCATATTGTAAGACTTTTTTGTAAACTTTCTGTTTCTTTATAAAATCCGACCGAGAAATGCAACACGGCACATACATCTTCCCTGCTAATGCAACCGGTTTTTTCAACACCAGTGGTTGCGCAACCAAGTGTGTCGTTTCGTGTTGTTCATCCGCTGTTTGCAGTCGCATAATGTCATCTTTTACTATAACCGTCACACCATCAGGGACTTGCACGGTGCCTTGTCGATTTTGTAATGCCGCCTGCAAAAGTGTAATATGCTTGCGTGCACAATCACTCCCTTTTTGCTCCAAAAGCAATTTGAGTGCACGCCGTCTTAAAGGCGCAGGGGCATCTAAAAACGGTTTTATTTTATACGTGTTTTCACCCAACGCAGCCGCTGACAACACTTGTTGCGACAGCGTTTGCAGAAATACATCTTCCTCCCGCAAATCTGCCGTCAAACGAGTGCAAGCTTCTACCACCTGCGGATTAATTGTTTTTAATTGCGGTGTAACCAACTGCCGCACGCGGTTACGGCTGTACGCCGTGTCGGTATTCGTGCTATCCGTGACATACAGGATGCCATTTTCAGCACAATAAGCTTCAATCTGCGCACGGGTACAAGTCAACAAAGGTCGAATAATGTCGTTATTATGCGGCAAAATGCCACAAAGGCCGTGCAAACCACTGCCGCGCGTCAAATGTAATAGCACCGTTTCCAAATTATCATCTGCGTGATGTGCTGTCGCCACATAACGATAGCCATACTCTTTCCGCAAGCGTTCGAAAAAGCCATAACGGATACGCCGCCCCGCCTCTTCGATACCTTCCCCTACCATTGCTTCTGCTTTTACATCAGCTTGCAATATTTCCAGGGGAATATTGCGTTTTTCACACTCGGTACGCAAAAATTCCATATCCGCATCCGCTTCCCTTTCGCGCAAACCATGATGCACGTGTGCAGCAAGTATGGAAAACGGTAACTCTTGTTGGACTTGCTGTAAAGCACACAACAGTGCCATGGAATCTGCGCCGCCGGATACCGCAACGATAATACCATCATCCGCACAAACACCGAGATCGTGCAGAAAGTCTTGTACGGTTTGTTTCAAACATACAGTTTGCATATTTATCCTTCCGGTCGGTTTTCCACCGCCAAGAACTGCGTAAATTCGCCCTGCCACGCCAGCGGGACGGTACCCAGTTCACCGTGACGGTTTTTCGCCACAATAATTTCGGATGTATTTTGCGATACCGCAGAGGGATCTTCTTGTTGATTACTGTAATACCCTTCACGATAAATAAACAAAACTTGGTCGGCATCCTGTTCGATAGAACCGGATTCACGCAAATCCGACAAACCCGGTTTATGACTGCCGGCTTGTTTTTCAGGACCACGAGAAAGCTGTGCAGCCACCATAACCGGGACATCCAATTCTTTTGCCATAATCTTAAGACTACGGGTGATTTCGCTCACCTCTTGCACACGGTTGTCGGTCTTTTTCGCACTATGCATCAACTGCAAATAGTCCACAACCACGAACCCCAGGTTTTTCACACGACGCAAACGTGCTTTCATTTCAGGAACTGTAATATCAGCCGTTTCATCCAGATAAATCGGTGCTCTGCACAATTGACTGGACGCAGAAGCAATGCGGTTCCATTCATCCGCAGACAATCTGCCGGTACGCAAGTTTTTACTCGGCACCCGCGCCTCTGAAGACAACAAACGATTAACCATCTGCTCACGAGACATTTCCAAATTAAAGACCGCAACCGTACGATTTTGTTGTACAGCAACGTTGCGGGCAATATTTAAAATAAAGCTGGTTTTACCCATACCGGGACGCGCACCGACAATAATAAGGTCGGAACGATTCAAGCCGGTGGTGATGTTATCCAACGTCGAAATGCCACTGGGAATACCGACATACTTATCCCGCTCGTCCGAGTTGAGTTTGGTGTACATTTCATAGTTACTGGCGATAACCTCACTGATATGCACCAATGCGCCGGTATTTTTACCTTGCCGAATGGCATAAATCTTCTGCTCGGCTTTCTCAATCAGCTTGTCCGCTTCTTGCGCGGGGTCCATAGCATCACTGATGATTTCACGAGATGCAACAATCAACTGACGCGCATCAAATTTTTCGCGGACAATTTTGATGTAATTTTTTAAATTGGGAATAAACGGCACTGTTTGCGCCAATTTTAGCAAGTACGCTTTTCCCTCTTCACCTGCAAAAAAGCCTTGTGATTTCAACGCTTCCAGCACAGTAACAAAGTCAATGGTGCGGTTTTCGTTCATTTTATCGCACATCACTCGGTAAATAGATTGATGTTCAGGTAAATAAAAATGTTCCGCACGCAAAGCATCTGCGACATCGTTGATACAATGCGGTTCCACCAAAACAGCGCCCAGCACTGCTTGCTCAGCTTCTAAGCTGTACGGCAATCCTAAGCCGTCACCGACATGTAAAGTATCCTCTGCCAAACCGATTCCCTCCCTTTCAAATTATACATGGGATTTTAGGCGGTCACAGTGACCGTAATCTTCGCCAACACGCCGGGGTGTAACTTGATTTCCACCTCAAAATCACCAAAGGTTTTAATATCTTGCATGACGATTTTACGTTTATCCAGTTCAAGTGCAAACCGTTTGTTGAGTTCCTCAGCGATTTCCTTGCTGGTAACCGAACCGAACAGTTTGCCGTTTTGACCCGCTTTTGCGTGAATGGTTAAACCTTGTCCTTGCAGTTGTTTTTTGGCGTCTTCCGCCTTTTGTTTCAACTGTGCGGCATGGTATTTCACCGATTCCTCTTTGTTGCGGAACTCGTTCATTGCTTGCGCATCCGCTTCAATGGCAAGGTTGCGCGGAAACAAGAAATTCCGTGCATATCCGTCAGAAACTGTTACCAATTCGCCGGCCTTTCCCTGTCCTTTTACGTCTTTCTTCAAAATAACTTTCATTGCTAGTCTTCCTCCAACTGACATTTCTCAAACATCCATAATAATCGGCAAAATCATCGGACTACGCTTAGTTTTGCGGAAAATCATATGGGATAATTCATCGCGTACACGGGCTTTCATAGTGGTCCAATCCATTGTATGACGGCCACAGCATTCTTCCAGCACACGTCTGGCAATCTCACGCGCCTCATCCAAAAGTTCCTCAGACTCACGGACATACACAAAGCCTCTGGAAACCACATCCGGTCCGGAAACAACCATTCCGTTGACGACATCAATGGTCGCCACAACAACGATCAAACCGTCTTCTGCCAAATGTTTACGGTCACGCAACACAATACTTCCAACGTCACCAACACCCAATCCATCCACCAGTACTCGACCGGCGGGAACGGACGTGGTAATTTGCATCTTATCAGGAGTGAGTTCCACCACTTTGCCGATTTCGGTCACCAACACATTTTCGGGTTTCATACCCATTTTCTGTGCCAAAGCGGCATGTTTTTGCAAATGTTTTTGTTCACCGTGTACCGGAATGAAATATTTCGGCTTGGTGAGTGCTTGCATCAGTTTCAATTCTTCTTGACAAGCGTGACCCGACACGTGCACATCGTACATTCTCTCATATACAACGTCACAGCCGCGTTTCATCAACTCGTCAATGACCTTGCCAACCATTTTTTCGTTACCGGGAATGGGTGTAGCGGAAATAATGATATAGTCCTCACAACCCACTTCCACACGTCTATGGTCGGAAAATGCCATACGGCTTAAAGCAGACATCGGTTCACCCTGACTGCCGGTGGTTACCAATGTCATTTGATCTTTGGGATAGCGGTCAATCATTTCGATATCCACCAACAATCCCTTGGGCACATGCAGATACCCAAGTTCATTGGCAATATTGACAAAGTTAATCATACTGCGACCGGACACTGCCACTTTTCGTCCCGTTTTATACGAAGCATCCATAATCTGTTGGATACGGTTTAAGTTAGACGAGAAGGTTGCCACGATGATGCGCTTGTTGCCCGCGTTTTTAAACAGTTTTTCGAAACTGTCCCCCACCACACTTTCGCTGGGGGTATAACCCGGGCGTTCCGCATTGGTCGAATCAGCAAGCAATGCCAAAACGCCTTCCTTGCCAAGTTGGCCAAAACGAGCCAAATCAATCATGGTGCCGCTCACCGGCGTGAAATCAATCTTAAAGTCACCGGTATGCACCACATAACCGTGCGGCGTTTTAATACCGAGTGCCACCGCGTCAGGAATAGAGTGATTAACCGGTATGAATTCCACCGAAACATCGCCGAAATCAATCGACGAACCGGGATTGACCACATGCATATCCGCATGAATATTTTTCTCTTTGAGCTTAGACTCAATCAAAGCCGCCGTCAAGCGAGCGGCATATACCGGCAGTTTTAAGCGGGACAACAAATACGGCAATGCACCAATATGGTCCTCATGACCATGGGTAATGAGGATACCTTGTATACGATCTTTGTTCTTTTCGATATACGAAAAATCGGGCAAAACAATATCGACACCCAGCATATCGTCGTCCGGAAATGCCATACCACAATCAATCAAGAAAGCAGAATTGCCATACTCAAACAACGTAATATTCTTGCCGATTTCATTCAAACCACCCAAGAAGGTTAATTTGACCGGTAAGGCGGGTTGTTTAGCGCGCTCTTTTTTATATGTGCGGCGCGCAGTGTTGGCAGTCTTATTGCCACTGGGACGTTTTCCCATCTTAGTGGGCTTGGATGCAGCGGGTTTTTGATTATTCCCACCATTCGCCGTATTTGCGGCATTCTTAGGCAGCGGTGTTCTGCGCTTTTTAGAAAATCCCGACTGCTTTTTCCCTGCATTTGTCTTATTTTTTTCTGTTGTTGTCACAATGTTCCTCCATTTCATATTGTGAGCAAAACGCTCGTGACAGCCGTGCGAAAAGGGCGGTTCCGCCGATACCGTCGTGTGAATATTTCTATCAAAACAGACACGGTCTGTTCTATGTCAAAACCTAGGGAAAATCAAAATTTCCCAATTTAGATAATATTACTATATTTATAGTATAATGTCAAGTTTACCGACTCTTTTTTCAGTATGGACAACTTTTTTCGTTTTCACTCTTGTATATCCCGAAAAATCTGTTAAAATGAGAGGCATACAGTCACTTTTATTTGACGGAGGGAACGATATGAAACATATCGAATTGTTTACCGATGGTGCTTGTTCCGGCAATCCCGGTCCGGGCGGTTGGGGTGCTGTTTTGCGCTACAACGGCGTAGAAAAAGAACTCTCCGGCGGCGAAGCAGAAACAACCAACAACCGCATGGAACTATTAGCGGTGATTCGCGGTCTGTCTGCTCTAAAAGAACCGTGCAGTGTCACTCTCACCAGTGACTCCAAATACGTACTGGATGCTTTGATGAAAGGCTGGGTATACAACTGGAAGAAAAACGGCTGGAAAAAAGCAGATAAAAAGCCCGCTCTGAACGTGGATTTATGGGAACAACTACTCTCTTTACTCGAAATTCACACCGTTGATTTCAATTGGGTACACGGCCACCAAGGACATCCCGAAAATGAGCGTTGTGACGCACTTGCCGTAGCGGCATATCAGCAATTTTTAAACAAATAACCATGTAAAGTTAGTTTGCTTTACATTTAAAAATCTCTTGATTCTATTGACTTTTCACGAGAATGTGATATACTGAATACAAATCTTCGGGGCGGGGTGAGATTCCCCACCGGCGGTATAGTCCGCGAACGCTTTTCAGAGCGCCGATTCGGTGAAATTCCGAAACCGACGGTATACGGTTATGTTTTTAACCGCAAAGTCCGGATGGAAGAAGAACAGTCATACAACACGTATATTCTGTTCGTCCCGCTGTTTTTACAGCGGGATTTTTTGTTTTGAAAGCCCTATGAAGACAACGACAGAAAGGATGTTGTCCATGCGCAAATCTCGTATCTTTCCCCTCGTGCTGGTAGCGGTTATGACCGCACTCGCAACCATCATCTACATGATTTTCCCCGAAATACCGTTGGTTCCCGGTGTGGAATATCTAAAAGTGGATTTTTCGGACATGCCCGCACTTGTCACCGCTTTAACAATCGGACCGTGGTACGGTATTTTAGTGGAAATCTTTAAAAATGGTATCCATCTGTTCCGCACAACCACCTTTGGTATCGGCGAACTGATGAACATCGGTATCGGTACTGCTATGATGCTATCGATGTGGGGCGGCTGCAAGATTTTTAATAAGCTTTTAAAAAAAGATAACGCTTATCACGCCGGCAACTACTACGCTGCCGCAACTTGTACCATTATCATCACGATTTTGGTCGGTTGGATGCTAAATGCCGTGCTCACCCCTGTTTTCTATTCTCTGATGAACTGGCCCCTCACTCCCGCTACATTAGCGGCAGGCGTTTGGGGGTCTACCTTGCTCAACGCCATTAAATCCGCTATTACCATCTTGCCCATGTGGCCCGTGGTACGAGTGATTACGAAATTGTCTAAACAATATACCATATAATAAAATTGGGGAAATTTGTCGTTGACAAACGCTTCCCGCTTTGTTATACTACTTACGAATTAAATATGCCTTATCAAGAGCGACGGAGGGAACAGGCCCTGTGATGTCCGGCAACCTGCTTGCAAGCAAGGTGCTAAATCCTGCGGTATATAACCGAAAGATGAGGGTTTTAAAACCGTCTCTTTCCGAGCGGTTTTTTTCTTTTATTTACACATTAGGAGGTTTATATGATGGCAAACTATTTCTTTACTTCTGAATCCGTCACGGAAGGGCATCCGGATAAAGTCTGCGACCAAATTTCCGATGCCGTTTTAGACGGAATTTTAGCACAAGACCCCAACGCACACGTTGCTTGTGAAACGGTGGCCACCACCGATATGGTCATGGTCATGGGAGAAATCACCACCACTGCACAAGTGGATATTCCCGCTACCGTGCGCCGTGTGGTATTGGATATCGGTTACGACGGCAAAGACGGCAATTTCAACGGTGAAACCTGCGAAATCATCACCCGTCTGGACGAGCAGTCCCCGGACATTGCCATGGGCGTTAACGATGCCTTGGAAGGCCGTGGCGACGTAAAAACCGACCCGTATGACCAAATCGGTGCGGGCGACCAAGGTTTGATGTTCGGCTACGCTTGCAACGAAACTGCAGAACTCATGCCGTTGCCCATCTCCTTGGCACATAAACTGGCGGTTCAATTAACCAAAGTGCGCAAAGATGGTACTTTGTCCTACTTACAACCCGACGGCAAAACACAGGTAACGGTAGAATATGATGACAACAACAAGCCAGTGCGTATTGATGCAGTGGTAGTTTCTACCCAGCACACCGCAGACACAGAGTTAGAAACCATCCGCAAAGATATTATTGCACAGGTCATTACCCCTATCATCCCCGCTGATTTAATGGATGAAAATACCAAAATTTTTGTCAACCCCACCGGTCGCTTTGTAGTGGGCGGCCCGCAGGGTGATACCGGTTTAACAGGCAGAAAAATCATCGTTGACACCTACGGCGGTTTCGGCCGTCACGGTGGCGGTGCTTTCTCCGGCAAAGACCCGACAAAAGTTGACCGTTCCGCTTCCTATATGGCACGTTATGCCGCTAAAAACGTGGTAGCAGCCGGCCTTGCCGAGCGCTGTGAGGTGCAACTCGCCTACGCAATCGGCGTGGCACGACCCGTTTCTGTGTTGGTAGATACTGCCGGCACTGGCAAATACAGTGATGAACAAATTACCAAAGCGGTGGAAAAAGTATTCGACTTCCGTCCCGCCGCTATCATTGACACCTTGCAATTGCGCCACACCGCATATCGACCGCTTGCCGCCTACGGCCATGTAGGTCGCGAAGACGTGCAAGCACCGTGGGAAAAAACTGACCGTGTGGATGCGCTCAAAGCAGCACTGTAAAGATAAAAAATCCCGTCGAAACCAAATGTTTCGAC
>JAZRAA010000010.1:0-49346 GCA_045634325.1 Acutalibacteraceae bacterium
CCGAACAACAAACCGCCGGTAGCAGCGTTGTCGAGCATGGCGAATTTCACGGTCGCTTCAAAGTTTTTCACGTTGAGAGCTACACCGTTTTTCTTGAGCGCCAAAGTGCTGATAGCCCAGAACAATTCACCGTCGTTTACGCCGTTACCGGTATAAACGAGACTGCGGTCTGCATCGGTTGTGCCGATAGCACCTTTTTGTGCAAAGTAGAAATATCCGCCATTTTTGCCATCGCCCTCACCAAAGTAGGTGCGCACGGGAACGTTGGCATAATCCTTTACATCGTAGCACTTGCAAGAATCAAAACGCACGCTCAACCAATTATGGTTGTCTGCAGCGTTACCAGTAGCGCCTTCTGCATCAGGATTACCAAAGAAAGAGTTGTAGTTCGTGCCGCCTGCCCATTGCAAGTCTGCATACGCATTCAACTCGGAGAAGTCAGCCACAAACTTCGTGGCTTCTTCTGTTTCAGCAGCTGCCGATACCGGGAATGCGCCCATAACGGACATCATACTTGTCAGCAGCGCCAGTGTGAGCATAATTGCACACACACGTTTCAAGGGTCTTGCTGTGTTCATTCTCTTTTCTCCTTTTCTTAATATTTTTATGTATATCGAGGCGCACTTCACCCCTATATAAATATACACATATATAGTAACATTTTCCTAAAATAATTCAACCCTTTTACATGAAATGCGCGCTTTTGTGCAAAAACGCGGATAATAATGCAAATTTTTTCAACATACAAATGAACAATAAAGCAAAAAGCGTTGTCGGTATCGACAACGCTTTTTGTTAGGTTTATTCACTTAGTTCGGACGTGCAATGCGGACAGCGAGTCGCCGAAATCGCAATTTCAGTCTTACAAAACGGACATTCTTTAGTAGTAGGCTCCGGTGTGGGTTCTTCCTCTTTTTTCTTGCCGATTTCACTCAGAGAATTGATACCCTTGACCAACAGAAAAATCACAAATGCCATGATGAGAAAATCAATCACAGCCGTGATAAACGAACCGTAGTTCCAAGTGGTCACGCCAAGTTCTTTGGCAACTTCAGCCGAGGTAACCGCCGCTCTTTCCACGCCTTCGGGCAATTTCAGGATAATGAATTGTTCGGCAAAATTCAATCCGCCGGTCAACAAACCAACAAACGGCATTACCAAGTCATTCACCACCGAGGTAACGATTTTCTGGAATGCACCGCCGATGATAACACCGACTGCCAAATCGATCACATTGCCACGCATGGCAAATGTCTTAAATTCCGCCAAAAAACCGTTCATTTTTTTACCTTGTTCTTTCAGGTTAGTCATGTGTTGTTTCCTCCTCTGCTTTTTCTTGTTTTTCTAACAGTTTCCGCTTCACGTCCACTGCATCATACGTTTGTTTTATCTGTACGCGAGCATTAAATTTCTTTCCGCAACCTTCACAAATGCCAAGAGAGGTAAGCGAGCGATTATGCGGGCGCCATTTCTTTGAAAACACCAATTTTTTGCCGCACTCGGTACAAGAAAAGCGCAAATATTCTTTCTTAACCAACGGATGTGACACATCGGTGATAAACGTATTTTTAAACGTGACACGTGCATAAAATTCGTCATCGGCAGCACGCAGCATACTCACAAAACGCTTTTTATCATATATCTTTTGTAAGATTCTTCCGCTGAGAATGCTATCATCTAACGCGCGGTGATGCGCAACATCCTCTTCACTAACCGACAGTGCTTCAGCCGCTTTGGAAAGAGCCGGTTGTTGTGACAACGGAATATCCGCACACACCTGATAATACGCTTGCAAGTCCACATAAGCGTTCATGAAAGGTATGGTATCGGTCTTGCAAAAATAGCGATAATTTTCCAAGAAAACAAGCAAATCGGTGGTGCTCCACGTGAGGATCACCGTTTGTTCCTTCCCTATCCACCGCCGAAATCCCGCCATTGCACCTGTAAAAGTGCCACCATCGCTCAATTCATCATCGGTGATGTTGGTCAAATCGGTGACCAATTTAGTGAGTTTTTTACTCACTGCGGGACGAATAATTGCATGAAAACGATCCACTTCACGCATATTTTCATCCAGTTTCACGGCGCCGATTTCAATGATTTCATTGAAATATCCATGCATTTTTTTCACAAACGCACCGTTCCACTCCAAATCAATGATAACAAAATTCATGTTTATGCCATTGCCCCCAGCGGTCTACCCGCCAACACGTGAAAATGCAGATGAAATACAGTTTGTCCCGCCTCTTCACCGCAATTGGTGACAACGCGGTAGGATGTAATACCCATTTCCTGTGTGATTTGGGCAATCTTCTCATAGATATATCCAACCAAATCCGCATTTTCTGCTGTCACGCAAGAGGCATCGGCGATATGCGCCTTAGGCACCACCAAAAAATGAGTGGGTGCAACAGGCGCAATATCATAAAACGCAAAAATTTTATCGTCTTCGTATACCTTTTTTGAGGGAATTTCACCCGCAATGATTTTACAAAACAGACAATCCATATTGCTTTTTCTCCAATTATTTCAAAATCGATAACACGATATTCTCCACTGCATCCAGCGCTTTTTGTACCGATACAACGTCTTTACCACCTGCCATAGCAATGTCAGGACGACCGCCGCCTTTTCCGCCACAAACAGCCGCCACTTCACGCACGATATTACCCGCGTGAGCACCCGCTTTCACAGCGGCAGGAGCGCAATAACAACCAAATGTCACGCCACCATCATTGACACCTGCCAACACCACTACAGCGTCTTCGCCCACAGTATCACGACAGTTATCGCACATGGAGCGGATACCATCGCCTGCAACACCTTCAACCGCAGCTGCGATTACGCGCACAGTACCTACTTGTTTGGCATTACCCAGCATTTCTTTTACCTGACCCGCGCTTTGTGCCGCTTTCATATCCGCAAGCGATTTCTCTGCAATTTTCAGCTCATCCATCACCTGCGCCGCACGGCGAGCGATATCATCGGCGGTATTCGCTTTGAGCAAACCCGCAGTTTCATTCATCAAATCAGCTTGCTTTTGTATCAATTCCAACACATATCTGCCGGTGACAGCTTCGATACGACGGACACCGGCCGCAACGGAACTTTCGGATACAATACGGAACAAACCGAGTTCACCCGTGGCACCCGCATGGGTACCACCGCAGAATTCCACGGAAACATCCGGCACCGCCACAACACGAACAACCTCGCCGTATTTTTCACCGAACAATGCCATAGCACCACGTTTTTTCGCTTCGGCAATCGGCATTTCTTCAATATCCGTTGTGATGTTCTGCAAAATCCAGCCGTTGACCATTGCTTCTACTTTTTGCAGTTCCTCTGCAGTCATGGCAGAGAAATGTGTAAAGTCAAAGCGCATACGGCTCTCATTTACGAGCTGGCCTGCCTGCTGCACATGGGTACCCAACACTTCGCGCAAAGCAGCCTGCAACAAGTGTGCCGCCGTGTGATTACGCATGGTATCACGACGGGTGGTTTCATCCACCGTCGCAGTAGCAGTATCACCAGTACACAGAGCACCACTGACCACTTTACCGGTATGCACAACAACGCCACTATGGGTTTTCACCGTGTTCTCTACTGCGAACGAACCATTAGCGGTACAAATACAACCTTTATCACCGGTCTGACCGCCGCTTTCAGCGTAGAACGGGGTGGTATCCAACACCAGCACAGCAGTCTCTCCCTCAGCAGCGGTTTCGGACAATTCGTTATCCTTGATAATTGCTGTAACTTTCGTTTCACAGGTCAACTTTTCATAACCCACAAAGGTAGTAGCGGGCAGTTGTTCAGCGACATTTGCGCCGCCTTTCCAAGCATCCGCACCCGCATCTTTACGAGCATTTCGTGCTCGTTGTTTTTGTTCTTTCATCAAGCAGTTGAACTCGTCTTCGTCCACCGTGAAACCTTTTTCTTCCAAAATGTCCGCAGTCAAGTCCAGCGGGAATCCATATGTGTCGTACAATTTAAACGCATCCGCGCCCGACAGCACAGTGCCGTTGATATTCTGCAACAATTCATCCAGCAAATTAAGACCGCTGTCAATCGTTTTACCGAAAGCGACTTCTTCGGTGTGAATGAGCTTTTGAATGAAGTCTTTTTTCTCTGCCAGTTCGGGATAGGCGGACAGATTTTCTTCAATCACCGTTTGTGCTACTTCATACAAGAAAGGTTCACGAATACCGAGCAAACGGCCATGACGTGCCGCACGACGTAACAAACGACGCAACACATAGCCTCTGCCTTCATTAGAAGGCATCACGCCATCACCAATCATAAACGTAGTCGAACGAATATGGTCGGTAATAACACGCAAGGAAACGTCCTGTTTCTCATTGTCATGGTACTGCACATTCGCAATCCGGCTGATGTGTTTCATAATGTTCTGCACGGTATCCACTTCAAACAAGTTTGCAACACCCTGCATCACACAAGCGAGACGTTCCAGACCCATACCGGTGTCGATGTTGGGGTTAGCAAGCGGGGTGTAGTTGCCTTCACCATCATTGTCAAACTGGGTGAACACCAAGTTCCAGAATTCCATGTATCTGTCACAGTCACAGCCAACACCACAAGTGGGTGAACCGCATCCGTATTCTTCACCACGGTCAAAATGCAATTCAGAGCAAGGACCGCAAGGACCGGAACCGTGTTCCCAGAAGTTATCAGCTTTACCCAAGCGCACGATACGGTCAGGAGATACACCCACTTCTTTTGTCCAAATATCAAATGCTTGGTCATCGTCTTCATAGATGCTGATATGAATGCGTTCTTCGGGGATTTCCAAAACTTTGGTGCAGAATTCCCACGCCCAAGCGGTCGCTTCATGCTTGAAATAGTCACCGAAACTAAAGTTGCCCAGCATTTCAAAATAGGTGCCGTGACGCGCCGTCTTACCCACACGCTCGATGTCAGGGGTGCGGATACACTTCTGGCAAGTGGTCACTCGTTTGCGGGGCGGAGTGATTTCACCTGTGAAATATTTTTTCATAGGCGCCATACCCGAGTTGATGAGCAACAGGGATTTATCCCCTTGCGGCACTAACGAGAAACTGGGCAAACGTAAATGCCCTTTGCTTTCAAAAAAAGATAAGTATTTTTCGCGTAATTCATTTAAACCTGTCCATTTCATAGTGTTTACGTCCTCTCGATAATAAAAATAAAAACACCTCTGCCCCACTCACATGGGACGGAGATGTTCCGCGGTACCACCCAAATTGCACGTTTCGTGCCTCTCAATCACCTTTAACGCAGGCACACGCCACCATTCTCCACGGCGGGACTCCGGGACGGCGCACAGTGCATCATATAAACGGTCTTCCAGCACGCAACAGCGTGACCGTTCTCTCTGCAAATGACCCTCACTGCTTATTTCCCATCACAGTCTTTAACAACGAATAGTATAAAATATTTTACAACATTTGTCAACCCATTTCAAAAGAAATCGGCGGGCAAATCGCCCGCCGAAACACATTATTCTTCCTCTTCGGTGACCGTTACAATCACGGTGCGTAACTCTTCCACACCATCACCCGTCACAGCAGAAAACGGCAGATAGCGAATGCCTTCATACGCTTCGAAAAACGCATCAAACATTGCCATGTTTTCTCTAAACTGTGTTTTGTTGAGTTTGTCGGCTTTGGTTAGTACCACCATAAACGGAATTTGCTCGTCAATCATGTAATCCAGCATCTGCACGTCATCGGCAGTGGGTTTATGGCGCATATCAATCAACTGCAATACCAACCGCAAATCGCGGTCTGCCGCAAAATAGCCGCCAATCAAATCCCGCCAGCGACGTTTTTCCGCATCCGAGACTTTCGCAAAGCCGTAACCGGGCAAATCCACAAAACGAGCAGTAGACAACTTATAAAAGTTGATAGAAGCCGTTTTGCCGGGAGTAGCACTGGTGCGGGCCAACGATTTTCTACCCAATAATTTATTGATGAGAGAGGATTTGCCAACGTTGGAACGACCCGAAAACGCGATTTCAGGCAAGGTGTCATCCGGCAATTGAGATGCGAGTGCCGCAGACATCTCAAAAACAGCGGTTTCAATTTTCATGTTACACCCTCCCTGTCAATGCCGTTTTAAGAACCGTATCCAGTTGCGATGCTGCAACAAACTGCATATTGCTCTTGACTTCGGTGTCAACCTCTTCTAAATCCGGCGTATTCTCTTCAGGAATAATCACAGTTTTCATGTGATGGGTGTATGCCGCCATGGTTTTCTCGCGTAATCCGCCGATGGGCAGTACACGACCACGCAGGGTGATTTCACCCGTCATGGCAACGTCACCCTTCACCGGAATACCGGTGAGTGCCGAAATGATTGCCGTCGCCATGGTCACACCCGCCGACGGACCGTCTTTGGGTACAGCACCTTCCGGCACATGAATGTGAATATCCTTCGTTTTATAAAAATCCTTATCGATGTTCCACTGTGCCGCACAAGAACGAACGTAACTGATAGCTGTATGCGCCGATTCTTTCATGACATCGCCCAGAGAACCGGTGAGTTCCACTTTACCGGTACCATCCAAAATAGCCACCTCAACCGGCATGGTTTCGCCGCCGACTGCGGTCCACGCCAAGCCATTGACAACGCCCACTTGGTCTTTGACAGCAACAGTGTCATCACGGTATTTTTTCGGGCCAAGCAACGTTTCGGGAGATTTCACCGTAACGCTCTTGCACTCCCCTGCCACCAATCGTTTTGCTACCTTACGACAGATACGACCAATGGTACGTTCTAATTCACGCACACCCGCCTCACGTGTATAGTTGGCAATCAACACACGCAACGTTTCATCAGGAATGCGCAATTGTCTTGCGGTTAAGCCATTGCGTCTCAATTGCTTTTTAACAAGGTAATCTTTGGCAATGTGGAACTTTTCCGCCGCCGTATAACTGGGCAACCGCAGAATATCCATACGGTCATAGAGCGGTCCGGGGATAGCATCCGCATCATTGGCTGTCGTAATGAACATTGCACCCGATAAATCAAAGGGTAAATCGAGATAATGGTCTGTAAAGGTGTTGTTCTGTTCAGCATCCAGCACCTCCAACATAGCGGAGGTGGGGTCACCACGATAATCACTCGCCATCTTATCAATCTCATCCAGCAAAATCAACGGGTTTTTGACACCCGCTTGTTGCACGGCACGGATAATACGACCGGGCATAGAACCCAAGTAGGTACGGCGATGACCGCGGATTTCCGCTTCATCATGCACACCGCCCAAAGCCACACGCACATATTGTCTGCCGGTCGCTTCCGCCACCGACTTGGCAATGGAGGTTTTTCCCACGCCGGGAGGTCCGACAAGGCAAAGCACTTGCCCCCTCATTTCCTCCGATAAACTATGTACCGCCAAGGTTTCGATGATGTGTTCTTTTACTTTTTCCAAACCGTAGTGGTCACGGTCTAAAATTGTACGCGCTTTCTGTAAATCCAGATGCAGCGCAGTTTCCTTATTCCACGGCAAAGCAACACAAATATCCAAGTAGTTACGTACCACCGTCGCCTCGTGCGAACCGGGCGGCATTTTAGCAAGTTTATCCACTTCTTTGAGCAACACTTTCTCGGTTTCCTCGTCCAGTTGCAGGTCGCGGATTTTTTGTTTATATTCTTTAGACTCTTCCAACGGATTATCGCCGTCACCGAGTTCTTCCGCTATCACACGCATCTGCTCGCGCAGATAGTATTCCCGCTGACTTTGGTCCATGTTTTCTTGTACACGGGCATGAATTTGCTTTTCCAGTTTCAGCACTTCACATTCACGGCTCAAAATGGACATAAGCAATTCCGCACGACGCACCAACGGCAGTGTGTGTAACACCAAAGATTTCTCTTCCACCGGCATCGGCAGATTTGCCGCAATATAGTCAGCAAGATATCCTATTTTCGTAGCGGTCGCAACGCCGGTGAGCACATCCGGCGCCAATTCTTCTTGCGCCAGTTCCGCATATTCTGCAAAACGTGCACGGCATTCCCGTATCAACGCCTCTTCGTGCAAGCTTTCCAAGTTGTTGGGCTCGGGACGTTCCCGCACACTTACCATATAAAAAGGTTCGGCTTTCACCACTTCGCAAATCTTTGCACGGTATTGGCCTTCCACCAACACACGAAAACTATCCTGCGACACTCTCAAAATCTGACGCACTTTCGCAACAACGCCTGTTGCATACAGTGCTTGTATATCCGGCTCGTCATCTGCTAAATCGCGCTGTGCAACCAAGAAAATTGTCTGGTCAACTTCCATGCAATCATGCAACGCCAACACAGATTTTTTACGTGCCACGTCAAAATGCAACAACATGCCGGGGAAAACGACTAAACCGCGCAACGGCAGCAACGGTAATGTCGCTGTACGTATGGCTCGTTTGGTCAAGATAATCAACTCCTTATCGAAAAATGACAGCGCCGCAATTGCAAGCGGCGCTGTCAATCACTATCAGACGTTCTTTTTACGCCGTTGGGGCTTTGCTTTCACCTGCGGTGTCAGTAAAGCCGCTTTCTTATCGGGATTGCGTACAATCTCCGGCGCCGTCCCCTTGTTTACGGTATCCGAAGTGATGGTCACCTTTTCCACCGTGTAATCAGAGGGGATTTCAAACATCAGCTTGGTCAAAATTTCTTCCATCACCGAACGCAAACCACGAGCGCCTGTATTACGTTCCAACGTCTTTTCGGCAACCGCCCGCAACGCATCATCGGTGAAGGTCAATTCCACCTTGTCCAATTCAAACAAGGCTTGATATTGTTTGAGAACAGCATTTTTCGGTTCACGCAAAATGCGCACCAAATCATCTGCCGTCAGCGCTTCTAAGGTGGTGACAACCGGCATACGACCCACCAATTCGGGAATTAAACCGTATTTCACCAAGTCCTGCGGTACCAACTGACGCAATTTTTCGGAACGGGTCATATCCTTTTTGGATTTGACTTCATTGCCGAAACCGAGCGCACCGGTTCCCACACGTTTTTCAATAGTTTTTTCGATGCCGTCAAATGCACCGCCCAATATAAACAGAATATTAGAAGTATCAATTTGGATAAATTCTTGTTGCGGATGTTTTCTGCCGCCTCCGGGCGGAACATTGGCAACCGTGCCTTCCAAAATTTTGAGCAAAGCTTGTTGCACGCCCTCACCACTGACATCGCGGGTGATAGACGGGTTTTCACTTCGGCGAGAAATTTTGTCGATTTCATCCACATAGATGATGCCGTATTCCGCTTTTTTTACATCATAATTTGCGGCTTGAATCAAGCGCAACAAAATATTTTCGACATCCTCGCCCACATAACCTGCTTCGGTCAAAGTAGTGGCATCCGCAATAGCAAACGGCACCTGCAACGTCTTTGCCAACGTCTGTGCCAAAGCGGTTTTACCTACGCCGGTAGGACCGAGTAACAACACGTTGCTCTTACCTACCTCTGCAGATAAATCATCGGAAAAATAAATGCGTTTATAGTGATTATACACCGCAACCGACAGTGCAATTTTCGCTTCGTTTTGACCGATAACATACTCATCCAAAGCCGCCTTAATCTCCATGGGAGTGGGCAACTTTTCGGGTTTTTCATCAGATTTATCGGTGGTGCGATGGCTGGCTTGCACAAGTTCACCGTCCTCTAAAATAGAACGGCAAAGTTCCACGCACTCGTTACAGATATATACACCGGGGCCCGCAATAATGCGGTATACCTCATCCTGCTGTTTTCCGCAGAACGAACAGGCAATCTCATGTCCATCTTCATTTTTCGGCATCGCAGACGCCTCCTTTGTTTAGGATAACAAAAGTAATCCTCTGTTAACGCTTGGTAATCACCTTATCCACGATACCGTAACGCACGGCATCGTCAGCGGTCATCCAATTATCGCGGTCGGTATCCCGCTCAATCACTTCAATGGGTTGGCCGGTCATGTCTGCCAACAACTTGTTCATACGGTTTCGCACGAACAAAATGTGGTCGGCTTGGATTTTAATGTCCGATGCTTGACCTTTCGCACCACCCAAAGGCTGATGAATCATAATTTCACTGTGCGGCAACGACAAGCGTTTGCCTTTTGCACCTGCGGCAAGCAAGAACGAACCCATGCTCGCGGCGAGTCCCACGCAAATGGTGGAAACGTCGCATTTGATAAACTGCATGGTGTCATAAATCGCCCTACCGGCGGAGATAGAGCCGCCCGGGCTGTTGATATACAGGTGGATATCTTTATCGGGGTCTTGCCCTTCCAAATAAAGCATCTGTGCCACTACCAACGACGCAGTTGCGTCGTTCACCTCATCCGACAACATAATAATGCGGTCGTTGAGCAAACGGGAAAAAATATCATAACTGCGCTCTCCGCGGCTGGTTTGTTCAACAACATACGGTACCAAAGCCATATTTTCCATCAGAATATCCTCCTTACTTGTCGATAATCCCGCACGTATAAAACAGTGCGGGATTTCGGACGATAACAGTTTAGGCTGATTTGACGTTATTCAAACGCTAAAACTTATTTTTCTTCTTTGATTTTCGCGTTTTCTTTCACGAAATCCATTGCCTTTTGCACGGCAAGGTCTTCCGCCAACGCGGTTTCGGGAATGAACATCTTGATTTTGTCCACTTCCATCTGATACATTTCGGCAAAACGATTGTATTCCGCTTCAATGTCCTCGGCAGTGGGAACAATGTTCTCTTCCTTGGCGATCTTTTCGAGAATCAAGCGCATTTTAACCTTTTTCTCAGCTTGCTCACGGAAACCTTCGCGGAATGCAGCTTTGTCGCCACCGGTGAATTCCATGTATTTATCAAGGCTCAAACCTTGAGACTGCAAACGATATTCAAAATCACGCACCGACTCTTCGATAGCATTTTCGAACATAGCCGCAGGAATGTCAGCGGTCAAAATGCCCAGAAGGCCTTCCACCAACTGTTCGCTGACTTCTTCGTCAGCAGCAGCGGCACGGCGCTCTTCCAACTTGGTTTTGCTGTCTGCTTTCAGTTCATCCAGCGTGTCGAAATCGCTGACGTCTTTCGCAAAGTCATCGTTGAGTTCGGGCAGTTCTTTCATCTGGATTTCGTGGATTTTGCATTTGAACACAGCGGGTTTGCCTGCGAGTTCAGCAGCATGATATTCTTCGGGGAAAGTAACGTTCACGTCACATTCTTCGTCGATTTTCTTGCCAACCAACTGGTCTTCAAAGCCGGGAATGAACTGACCGGAGCCAAGCACCAAAGAATGATTCTCCGCCTTGCCACCTTCAAACGCGACGCCATCTACAAAACCTTCAAAGTCGAAGGTCACGCTGTCGCCCATCTGTGCGGCACGGTCGTCTACAGACACCATACGGGAGTTGCGCTCTTGCAACATTTTCAGTTCAGCATCCACGTCTTCGTCGGTCACAGCAGCAACCTTTTTGGTAGCTTTGAGGCCTTTGTATGCGCCCAATTCCACTTCGGGTTTCACAGTGATAACCGCAGTGAATTTCAAGCCGTCTTTGCCGACAGACTGTACGTCAAAATCGATTTTATCTTCCACGTATTCATAGCCGGATTCACGGATAGCTTCGTCGAGAGCCGCCGGATACACTTCGTTGACAGCGGTCTCATAGAACATGCCTTCACCGTACATTTTTTCCACCAAAGAACGCGGTGCTTTGCCTTTACGGAAGCCGGGAATGGTGATGTTCTGGATATCTTTACGATATGCAGCATCAACGGCAGCTTCAAAGGTAGCAGCGTCAACTTCGATTTCCAACTCTACGCGGTTGTTTTCTTTTTTAGTTGCAGTTTTCAGACTCATGGGTTATTTTCCTCCTAGTGCTTTTTACATGCGCATGACATTATAACACATATCTCCTCGATATGCCAATAGTTTTTTTAATTTTTTTATTTATTTAGTGGGCGGGATATACAACGGTGTGAATTTGAGCGCATCCGCAGATGCCAAACGTAATGTTACGCCCTCATATTCCCCGTTAAACGCCTGCCCGATACCGGGGCCGTGCACGTGCCCGTAATAACAGCGTTTCACACCGTATTGGGACAGTACTTCCAAAAACGAACGGCAGCATTGCTCCCCCCAAACGGGTGGGTAGTGCAAAAAGGCAATCGGTTCTAAACCGGTGGCTACTGCCGCTTCAACAGATACACGCAGCCGATTGACCTCTCGGTTTAACACCTTTTGGTCAGCGTCCTGTTCCGCATCATAAAACCAACCACGCGTACCACAAACGGCAAACGTATCCTCTACGGCAACGGCATCGTTGTGCACAAAGCGCAACGTATCAAAACCGTTTTCCACAAGGAAAGTATCCATTTTACGACGGGTTGCCCACCAATAATCATGGTTGCCTTTGAGCAACAGTTTTTGACCGGGCAATGATTGCAAAAATGCAAAATCGGCTTTTGCCTGTTCCAGTGACATCGCCCACGATATATCTCCCGGTATCACCACCGTATCGCTATCAGCGACCAGTTCGCACCAACGATTTTTTAATCTCATTTCGTGCGCATCCCAGCCACCGAATACATCCATCGGCTTATCCACAGAAAGCGATAGGTGGGTATCCCCTATCACAAACAAAGACATACTTTTTACTCCTCAATACCCAACATGGCGTATACAACCGCTTTTTGTCCCTCTTTGTCGCAAATTTCAGGGAAGCGCACCGCTTTATCCCGCAGATTGAGCAAGGAAGCAGGTGCCGCAACACCGCTTTTTTCTTGCAGTTGTGCTACTTTTTCAAACTCGTCCAAATCGGTGTCATTTGCACCCAGCGCATCCAATACGCTGGCAGAGAATTTGTAAGGGTTAGCGGTAGAAGCAATCACCGTCGGGGTGGTATCGCCGGTTTTAGCGCAATAGTCCTCATAAACTTGCACAGCAACCGCCGTATGTGTATCCAACAGATAACCATATTTTTCAAAAGTATTACGAATGGTTTGTGCCACCTGTTTATCATCGCTGTAACCGCCCACAAAACGTGCCTGCAATTTTTCCAGCACAGCGGCGGGTACTGTATAGTAACCGTCGTTTTTCAGCGCATCCATCATAGCAGCAACCGCTTTATCGTCACAATCGGTCAAATCATACAGCAAACGCTCCAGATTGGACGAAATGAGAATATCCATGGACGGCGAAGTGGTGGTATAGAAATCACGACGACGATCATATACACCATTCTCGATAAAGTCGGTCAACACGTGGTTGACGTTGGAAGCACAGATGAATTTATTGACCGGCAAGCCCATTTTGGAAGCATAATATGCGGCAAGAATGTTACCGAAATTGCCGGTGGGCACCACCACGTTGATAGGGTCACCCATGTTGATTTTCCCATCTTTGAGCAGGTCGCAATAGGCAGAAACATAATAGATAATCTGCGGCAACAAACGACCCCAGTTGATAGAGTTCGCACTGGAAAACATCATATCATGTTCAGCCAATTTTGTTTTCACATCGGGGTCGGTAAAAATCGCCTTAACGCCGCTTTGCGCATCGTCAAAGTTGCCGCGAATAGCACAAACTGCCACATTCTCGCCCTCTTGGGTAGTCATCTGCAATTTCTGCATCGGGCTGACACCGTTTTCGGGATAAAACACCAAAATGCGCGTATGAGCCGCATCTTTAAAGCCTTCCAACGCCGCTTTGCCGGTATCACCGGAGGTGGCAACCAGAATGATGATTTCTTTACCTTGTGCGGTTTTGCCAACCGACACACGCATCAAATGCGGTAAAATCTGTAACGCCATGTCTTTAAAAGCACAAGTCGGGCCATGCCAGAGTTCCAAAACATGTGCGTTATCATGCAATGTCGTCAGCGGAGCGGGATGCGCACCGAATTTTTCCTCAGTATATGCACCATTCACACATTCCAGCACTTCATCCGCTGTGAAATCAGACAGATATTTCTCCAAAATGAACGCCGCGCGCTCGTTATAACTTTTTCCAACCAGCGACGCCAAATCTTCAGCAGTCAAAGCCGGAAATTCCACCGGCACAAATAAACCGCCGTCTTCGGAAATGCCACGCGCAATCGCGCCTGCAGCAGTAACTGTCACTTGACTGTTTCGTGTGCTTTTGTAATTCATAGTTTATCATCCTTTATATTGATATTAACGGATATACCTTTTAAAGAAACGATACGCATTTGCATAAAACAAATCGTCTATCAGGCTTTCCGCATAATTACGTTGTAGTAAACGTTCATACAGGTTTGCTACCACCCGTATGCCGTTTTGAGAAGACGGTAAATCGATACCGTCCAAATCGCAACCGAGCGCCACCGTTTGTTTGCCGCCCAGTGCCAAAAAATGTTCGATGTGCGGGATAACTGCATCAGGCGGATGCCCGCCCAAATGCGCCGTGCACATATCTATTCCCACGATACCGCCACGCTCACGTACCTGCATAAACTGGGTATCATTTAACCCACGTTTTGAACGGCACACCGCCGCACTCGCCGTATGACTCACCACAAACGGACGGGTGGCAACACGGCAAAGGTCCCAAAAGCTACGACGATTAAGATGCGCCGCATCTACCAAAATACCATGCTTTTCCATCTTGCGTATAGTGGCTTTACCGATAGGTGTCAAACCAAGCCGTGCGTCTCCTTCACATCCCTCACCCCAACCATTACTGCCGTTCCAAGTGAGCGATACCATCTTCACGCCTGCTGTCACCCATTCATCCGGCAGAACAGTTCCGCCAGCCGCCACACCACCATTTTCCACCGTCAGAATAGCAGTGAGCGGTGTTTGCGGTGAAGCAAACAGTTCCCGTCCGTTTCGCAGAATATGAAAAAACTGCGGATAGCGGTTCTCGAACTCATGTGCAAGTCGAAACATACGGCGGATTTTCACCATGGCCTCTTGTGCCGATTCCCCATCCCGCACCCATGCCGCAAAACACTGGTACCACGGAGAAAAACACAAACCGCGCATCAAATCAATACTGCCGTTATTTTGCAGAATATCGCCGCCGCTGTTTAGAATAGCATATAATGTGTCAGAATGCAAATCAAAAAGTCGCATATATATCGCCGGCATCAAAAGCATGCGGCAAATGCGTCAAACTCTTCACAGCCAACGGGTCATCCCCCGCTTTTGTGACAATGGAAATCACATCAAAACGGGGTTGCAAATCGGTTGTATGCGTTTGTAAATACAGCATCGCCGTACGGAGAATTTTCCGTTGCTTAACCGCCGTCACCGCCTCCTGCGGAGTATAGATTGCTGTGTCAGCACGCAGCTTTACCTCCACAAAGGCAATATATTGTTTGTTGGTGGCAATTATGTCAATTTCACCGAAGCGGGTGCGATAGTTTGCCGCCAAAATCTCATATCCATGACGACGCAAATACCGCGCCGCCAAAACCTCACCTACAGCACCTTTAGAAATGCCCGCCATACGCATTACCCCTGCTTTGCAAAGAAACTACGTAAAAAGGTGGTGCGATGCACCGGAGAGGGACCATAAGTAGTCAACGCCTCGTAATGCGCCTTGGTACCATACCCTTTATGTTGCTTAAAACCATATTGTGGATACTGCGCATCCAATTCCAGCAAATAGCGGTCACGACTGACTTTCGCCAGAATAGAAGCCGCTGCAATTGATGCCGACAAGGAATCTCCCTTTACAACCGTTTGACAAGGTATATGTAAACCGCCGGGGGCACGATTACCATCAATCAAAGCAAATTGAGGTGCTATCTGCAATCCTTCCACAGCTCTTTGCATAGCAAGGAAGGTTGCTTGTAAAATATTGAGCGAATCAATCTCCTCCACCGACGCAGTCGCAATCGACCACGCCAGTGCTGTTTCACAAATCTGCTCAAACAGCGCTTCACGTTTTTTCTCGGAAAGTTTTTTAGAGTCATTTAAGCCTTCTATCACCGGCTGTTCGGGTAAGATTACCGCTGCGGCATATACGGGACCAGCGAGCGGCCCTCTTCCCGCTTCATCCACACCGCAAAACAAACCCGCATCCGTATTGCGATAGGCGGCGTCAAATTCATAGTTGGTCATCCTTACGCCTCCTGCGGAAATTCCAAAGTGAGTTTACCGATTTTACCGCCGCGGTATTCATCCAGCAACATGATCGCCGCACGCTCGGTATCCACCTCTCCGCCACGCACCAACATACCGCGTTTTTTACCAACCGCTTGCAACAATTCCCAGCTGTCATCCACCAGCATATCCTCGGTGAGTTTATACCGTTCCATCAACAACTGCGGATATCCCTCGCGCAAAGTATCCAGCAAAAGGCACGCCATTTCCTCAATATCCAAAATTTGGTCTTTAATCGCGCCGGTGAAAGCCAAATGGCGGGCCACTTCAATATCTTCAAATTTAGGCCACAGCACACCCGGTGTATCCAACAACTGCACGCCGCCGTCCATTGTAAACCACTGGTTATGGCGGGTGACACCGGGGCGGTCTTCAGTTTTCGCTTTACCACCGGCTGTGAGCCGATTGATAAAAGAGGATTTTCCCACGTTGGGAATACCCACTACCATCGACCGTACCACCGGATTTTTAATACCCTTTTCTATCTTTTTGGACAACTTTTCTTGTAACAATTCCCGCAACAGCGGTACATATTTCTGCATGCCTGCGCCGGTTTTACAATCGGCGGTCATCACCGCAAAACCTTTTTCGGAAAAATACTGCATCCAACGTCTAGTCGCCTGCGGGTCTGCCACATCCGCTTTATTCAGTACAATCAAACGCGGTTTTGCGGCGGTGAGCGTATCAATTTCAGGGTTGCGACTGCTAATCGGAATACGAGCATCTACTATTTCGGTTACTGCATCCACCAGTTTTAGGCTCTCTCCGATTTTACGGCGGGTTTTCGCCATATGACCGGGAAACCACTGAATTTGTGCTTTCTGCTCCATACGCTCCTCCTTTACGAAATCACACCGAGTTCCGATAACGGCATAATGCGGAACACCGCCTTGCCTATGATATCTTCTTCACTCACAGCGCCGATAGAACGGCTGTCCAAAGAATCACCACGATTGTCTCCCATGACAAACACGTGACCCTCAGGTACAGTATACGGCCCTTCAAAATTCAAAACAGGTGTTACACAATCAAGATACGGTTCTTCCAAAACCTCTCCGTTTAAATACACCAGTCCGGTATCGGAGGCGATGTCCACCGTATCCCCCTCACAACCAATGACACGTTTTATCAGCGGTTCTTCTGCGCTTCTGTTCACCACCACAATATCACCATGTTGCGGCTGATGGTAAAATCCGCTAACCAGCAACAACGTGTCGCCGTTTTGTAAGGTTTCTAGCATGGAGTTGCCCGAAACGGTAACCACACGACAAAAGCAAGAAGTAATAATCGCGGCAAGTGCCAACGCTATCAATAACGCTTCTGCCCATTCATACAACGTATTGCGGGTGGCTTCCGCTTCCTGCTTAATCTGCGTTTCTAAATCCAATTGTTGATTTTGGGACATGTTAAACGCCTCACTACATCAAAATTCCAAAAGAAGAAAACGGCCACACGCGCAACACCGCACATCCTATGATATCCTCCACACGAATCATACCAATTTCTTCATTACGACTATCCTTGGAAACAGAGCGGTTATCGCCCATCAAAAAAACATACCCTTGCGGCACTGTCACCTCGCCCGTCATATCCTTAAGCAAGGTCACACCTTTAATATATGTTTCGTTCAACATAACGCCATCACGATATACCGCACCGGTCTCAGCATCTATCCGAAGGGTGTCACCTTCCACCGCGATGACGCGTTTTATCAGCGGTTCATCGGTATAACGATTGACAACAACAATATCGCCGTAAGAGGGTTCATAAAAATGCGCTTTCAAAATCAGACGGTCACCGTTCGATAAAGTGGGTTCCATAGAAGTACCAACCACACCCGCAACACGAAAACAGAAAGTGAACAGCACAACCAACAGTATCATCGCAAGCAAAAACGCTTCCACATATTCATACAAAATCGAAAGCACGCCTTTTTTGACACTGCCCTTCACACGTTTAAAATGTTTTGCGCGCATAAAACACCCTCCCTTTCTCAATATACTTTATTAGTATAACATACTATTTTCTATAAATAAAGAAAAAAAGGGACAAAAAGTCCCTTTTTTTACGAATTTTTTTCAATTCTTATTTGATTAATTCTTTGACCTTGGCAGCCTTGCCAACACGATCACGCAGATAATACAGTTTGCTTCTGCGAACTTTACCGCGGCGAATAACTTTCACAGCTGCAACGTTCGGAGAGTGCATCGGGAACACTCTTTCCACGCCAACACCGTAAGAAACACGGCGGACGGTGAAAGTAGCGGAAACGCCGCTGCCCTTCTTCGCAATGACAGTGCCCTCAAAAGCCTGGATTCTTTCACGTTCACCTTCGCGGATTTTGACATCGACGCGAACGGTATCGCCGATTTCAAACGCCGGCAGTTCCGCTTTCATACTTTCACCGGCAATCAATTTTAATGCATCCATGTTCTAGCCTCCTAAAATTTTCAGACGTTCATGCCGCTAATCAGCAACAGAGGACCACCCGCTTTAATGTCGTGCTTACGCTGGCATTAATCCCCACAAAACGCCTAAACGCCTTGCGGATACCAAAACACTCGTAGTATATTACCATACATTTCTTAAAAAAGCAAGCCTTTTTTATAATTTTTTTGGATTTTTTTGGTCAACGAAACGCTTGTCCATCCTTGTCATATAAACCCTCTCGTAACACCTGCGCATGCACATCGCCCAACTGCTTTTCTAACGCAGAGAGCAACAGAGACGGATTGACCGTGTTCTCGCTGCCGCACGGCAATGTTACCGTCATCTTGCACCCGTCTTTCGCAGATGTCACCACAGCGTCCGCGAATGCAGGACGAATATCTATCTGCTTAATTTCTTTTTTCTTGGTGCGTTTTTCTACCAAAATTTCAGGTTGCGCCAAAAACGATTTCAGCTCTTCATCCTTGCAAGAAAGAATAATGATGTACCGTGCACTTGCCAACTCACGCACCTTTTTAATCGCCTCAAACGTTTCTAAAATATGCAGTCCTTCGGGCAATACCGCGTTCATACGGTCGGTCACTTCTTGCAAAGACATCTCCTCGGTGAGTCGTAGTTCCAATATCTCCCCTACGCTCTCAAAACCGAGCGACAGCGGCGCGGCAAAGGTAATGTACGGATGACGATTAAAGCCCTCGGTATACCAAAGTGGAATATGTGCACGGCGTACCGCACGGATAATGGCACGATTCAAATCCAAATGGGAAATGTATTTCGCCCGTCCCGTTTTGGAAAACAACATTCTAACGGTCTTCATAACAAATCCCTCCTTCAAAGCAGGTCGCGCCGCATCCGCTGCATTGCTGACGACAATTTGGCGTGGTGGTACTGGCGTGCGCTTTTTCATTTTCACGTTTTAAAAACGCCTTGCTGACACCATAATCCAGATGGTCCCACGGGAAGATTTCATCATATTCTCTGCGACGGTTAGCATAAAACGCAGGGTCTATTCCCACAGTTTTGAACACATCCATCCACGCATCAAAATCGAAATATTCATCCCATGCATCCAAGCGGAAGCCTCTGCGGTGCGCTTCCAACAACGCTTTACCCAAACGGCGGTCACCACGCGCAAACACCGCTTCCGCAAAACTGGTTTTGGCGTCGTGCCAACTCAGCGAAATCTTGCGAGTAGTCAACGAGGATAACAACAACCGTTGTTTTTCCTCCAGCTGTTCCATCGTGTCCTGCGGTTCCCACTGGAACGGCGTAAACGGTTTTGGCACAAAACAGGAAACACTGACCGAAACGGTCACGCCTTTCCCTTTAGCACGGTCAGGTGTGTTATAAAACACATTCACCACCTTTTGCCCCAAAGCGGCAATGCCGCGAATATCCTCTTCTGTTTCAGTGGGCAAACCATTCATAAAATATAATTTCACATTGCTCCAACCGCCCGAAAACGCGCGGCGGGCGGTTTCGAGAATTTCCTGTTCGGTCAAGTTCTTATTTATAGCATCCCGCAACCGTTGCGTGCCCGCTTCGGGTGCAAAAGTCAACCCGCTGCGTCGTAAAACATTGAGTCGTTTGGCAAGCTCTTCCGAAAATCCGTCCACACGCAACGACGGCAACGAAATATTGACCTGCTCTTTTTCCGCCCATTCCAGTAAACGCGGCAACAACGCCTCCAACTGCGTATAATCACTAGTGGATAGTGATGCCAGTGAAAACTCTTCATAACCGGTGTTTTCGCACAGCGCATGGCTTTGTCTGTCAATGGTATCCACACTCTTCTCACGCACGGGACGGTAGATGAAACCCGCTTGACAAAAACGACAGCCACGGATACAACCACGGAAAATTTCGCTCATGGCACGGTCATGCACAATCTCGGTAAAAGGTACGACAAAATTGTCAGGATAATACATCGTATCCAAATCTTTTACAATGCGCTTACGCACAGTAGCAGGCACGCCCTCTTGCGGTGTAATCACTTGTACCGTGCCGTCCTCGTTGTACGTGACGGTATACAGCGACGGTACATACACGCCCTCTATCTGCGCCGCTTCTCTCAAAAACGCTTCTTTATCATAGCCTTTCTTTTTATGCTCACGATAAAGATTGTTCAAATCAATATTCATTTCCTCGCCTTCACCAAGCAGGAAAATATCAAAGAAATCGGCAAGCGGTTCGGGATTGCAAACGCAAGGACCACCCGCAATCACCAACGGATGCCGTTCATCACGTTCTGCGGCCAAAATCGGCACTTGTGCCAGCTCCAGCATATGCAAAACAGTGGTGTAACACATCTCATACTGCAACGTAAAACCGATAAAATCAAAATCTTTAATGGCTTCACGACTTTCCAGGCCAAACAGCGGTATTCCATGCTCACGCATTTTCTCCACCATATCCGGTGCGGGCGCAAACACTCGCTCACACCAGGTGTCCGGTTCGCGATTGTATAATCCATACAAAATTTTCATGCCCAAATGCGACATGCCCACTTCATATAAATCGGGAAAACAAAACGCAAAACGGATAAAAACATCCTCTTTATTTTTCATCACACTGCCCAGTTCCCCACCGCTGTAATGCGCGGGTTTTTGCACCTGCGGCAATATCTTCTCAATATCCAGAGTCATGGCTGCACCCTCCTTATTTCCAGTGTGTATTTTACCACACCCCCTACGCTTTTTCAATCATTTCTCTTAAAAAACAACAAAAGTATTAAATAAACATCCACCACCAACAATGATACATTACAACCGCTCTGCAGCAGCACAAAAAAGCCCACTATGCCGAGCGGGAAAACCGTCAGCAGCGAACACACCCACACGTATTTCCGCACTGTATCTTGCGGCAAAAAACGATATAGAACGCACGATAACATCTGCCCACCGTCCAACGCGGCAATCGGCAACACATTCAGAAACAACAACAAAAGATGGATTGCCGCCGCAGTCTCTTTATGCATCGCCCAAAACAATCCTGCGCAAACACCATTGATGAGCGGACCGCCCGCTGCTATCCAAAAATCATCCCAAAAGGAAAGGCACAGTGTATCCCGTCGTTCTATACGCATACCAAACGCCCCTACTTCAATATGCACAGGCGGACTTTTACGCCAAAACATCATGCACAAATGCCCGCATTCATGCAAAAGAGAAGCCGCCAGGCAACCGGCGGCTAAACTCTTTTGTTCATATAACAATAATATGGAAAGCAAGGCAAAAAACAAAGGGCTGATGCGTACTGTGACCTTATCCTGCATCGGTTGCCGTGGTAGCGACAGTTGTAGTCGTTTCATTTGCGGTACTGCCTTCAGATAAGATATACGTTTCATCAGCGGGTGCATCCAGCAGTTGCACCACCGTTGCCAACAACGCATTATTGGCAATCGCATCGGTAAAAGCGCCTTTTAACTGTGCATATGCACTGCCGCCACACACTTTGAACAAAGCGAAAAACATCACCAAAATAGCGCAGCAAACACTCTGCACCAGCACCACCCGTGTGGTGCTCACCTTTTTAGGCGGCGAGGTTTGTTCCGCCGAAAACATCGATAATTCTTGTTCCTGCATATTTCATCCTACCTCATACAATAATACAAATCAATCCGTTACAGCCCTCGTTAATAACCCGCTCAACCGTTTCTTTCATCTTCATACGCGCTTCCGCGGGCATATGATGCAATTTGGTGTGCAAGCCCTCATTGACCAACCCATAAAGCGAGGTGCCGAAAATATTGGATTCCCAAATCTTCTCGGGGTTTTCCTCAAATTCTTTGAGCAGATACGCCACCAAATCTTCCGATTGTTTCTCACTGCCAACAATCGGCGAAACTTCCGTGTGAATATCCGCACGTAAAATATGCAGTGACGGTGCGGTTGCTGACAGACGGACACCGTATCTGCCGCTTTGCTTGATAATTTCAGGGTCTTCCAGCGACATTTCGCCGACATCCGGCATCACGATGCCGTATCCTGTCGCCTCAGCTTCCTCTATCGCACCACGAATACGTTCATACTGCTTGCAAGTATCCGCCATACGCAACATTTGTGCCATCAGCTCTCCCTCATCGCGCAAGGAAATACCGGTCTGTTCCCCCAAAATTTGATAGAACAAAGCAGGATCCACCGTCACGCTGAGTTGTGCACTGCCTGTACCCAATTCCATACCGGAAATTTGAGCGGTTTCTATATATTCGCATCCACGCAAAGCGTTTTCCAGTTGTTGCATCTCATTAATTTTTTGCAACGGCAATGCGGCTTGTTTGATGCTGTCAAATATACCACGGCGAATAGGATGCTCTTTATCAAGCGTCAGCAACCATTTAGGTAACACCACGCCGATATCGGCAAGCGGAAACATAAATAAAATTTCCCGTAAAATCTCCTCAATCTGCGGTTCACGCATCTCCTGACAATTGACTGCAATAACAGGTGCGCCGTATTCCTCCCGCATCTGTGCCGCCAAAGCCGCAGTTTGCGGCGCTTGCGGATTTACGCAGTTGAGCAACACCGCAAACGGCTTATCAATTGCCTTTAATTCGGCTATCACACGCTGTTCTGTCTGCGCATATTCCGCACGAGGAATATCGGTGATACTGCCGTCGGTGGTCACCACCAATCCAATGGTGGAATGTTCGTTTATCACCTTTTGCGTGCCCATTTCCGCCGCCATATTAAACGGGATTTCTTCCTCATACCACGGTGTTTTCACCATCCGCGGTTGCTCGTTTTCTATGTATCCGAGTGCAGACGGCACAATATAACCCACACAATCAATCAATCGCACGTGCATATCAGCACCATTTTCCAT
This sequence comes from Acutalibacteraceae bacterium, assembly GCA_045634325.1. GTDB lineage: Bacteria > Bacillota > Clostridia > Oscillospirales > Acutalibacteraceae > URNF01. Next base: position 23,371 of record JAZRAA010000010.1, read on the forward strand.
TTGAATATGCGCACCTTGTTCAGGAATAAATTTGGGTTCAGTGGTCATAATGGTACGCCCACCCGCCGATTGCGGCAGTTCATCATTAGCACGAGTGCGTTGATGTTCGTTTTCCATATTGGGAATAACCAACGTATCCATAAACCGTTTAATAAAGGTAGATTTTCCCGTGCGTACGGGACCGACCACGCCAATATAAATGTCGCCGCCCGTGCGTGTGGCAATATCCTTATAAATATCCGTTGTTGTCGCCATAGTATTATCCTCCCATGCTCACACTTTTTGTTGCTATATGTGTATGAACGAGTAAGGACGAATATGCACACAACAAAAAAGCGACGGAAAAACCGTCGCTTTTTTATATCATTTATGATATTTTCCGCCATTTGTGATTTGAAATGCACGGTAGATTTGTTCGGATACCATCACCCGTGCCAACTGATGCGGAAAGGTCATGGGTGACATGGAAAGCCGCAAATCAGCACGCGCTTTTACAGCGTCAGACAAGCCAAACGAGCCGCCGATAACCAATACTATCTCGCTTTTGCCGTTACCGGCAAAACGCTCAAACGTTTGAGAAAGTTCTACCGACGATAGCAGTTTCCCTTCAATACACATAGCAATCACCGCTGCGCTCGCAGGAATTTTCGATAAAATTTGTTTGCCCTCTGCATCCAAGCACTGTGTGATTTGCGCTGCCGAAGGGGTATCCCCTAATTTTGCTTCACCGATTTCCACAATCCCGAATTTGCAAAACGCTTGCAGCCGCTTGGTGTATTCCGCCACAGCATCCCGCCAATATCGTTCTTTCAGATTGCCGACACAAAGTACTGTCACCCGCAACATATCTGTTCTCCCCTTTTAAAACACTGTAACGCCATGCATGTTGGCAGGTCCTGCGACTTCCAACAGATAATCCACACCGTCCCGCATTCCCTCACGTGCCAGTGCATCACGTGCGGTTGACAGCGCCAGAGCGGGTGTGTTATTTTGCTCACTCAAATGCGCCAATGTAAACCGCGAAACACCCGCCGCCGCCAAAGCAGAAACGGTCACGGCACACATCGCATTGGAAAGATGTCCGTTGGCGGACAAAATACGTTCTTTCAGATACAAAGGATATCCGCCGTTTTTGAGCATGGAAATATCATGATTGGATTCAATATGTACAAGGTCACAATCGGCGAGCAACGTTTGTACCTCCTGCCGCATCGTGCCCATATCGGTCGCCACAGCAATTTTTCGTTCATCCGGCAACTCCACACAAAAACCCATACTTTCCCGTGCATCGTGCGGCGTATGAAATGGCCGTACCTGCATCTCACCGATAGTGACCGGTTTAACATCCAGCGGTACCAAATCACTACATGCACTGATACAACCGTTTTCAGTCAAAGCAAGCAACGTACCTTTCGATGCATATACTGTCCAACCATATTGCTTGGAAAGCACCCGCAACCCCGCTATGTGATCGCTGTGTTCATGGGTAATGCACACACCCTTTATGCTTTCGGGGGCAATATCACGGGCTTGCAATGCCTCTTTGATGCGTTTTGCTGATACGCCTACGTCCACCAAAATGCCGCTATCCGCTGTGCCAATATAGGTACAATTTCCTTTACTGCCGCTGAAAAGCGCACAATATCTTGCCATTTCTGTTTCTCCTCAAAAAAACCGCAGCAACCGCTGCGGTTTTATCTTTTATTTTACAGCACCTTCTTCAAAGGCACATCAGGTGTGTAGATCTCCTTGATATCCGCACCCAGAGCGGTAAGCTTTTCGATGATATTCTCATAACCACGTTGGATGAAATGAATATTTTCAATCTCAGTGCTGCCCTTTGCAGCAAGCGCTGCAATGATCATCGCAGCACCCGCACGCAAATCCAATGCTTTAACCGGTGCGGCGTGCAGTTGCTCAACGCCTTGGAAAACAGCAATTTTGCCGTCCACTTGCACCTGTGCGCCCATGCGACGTAATTCTTCCGCATACCAAAAACGGTTATCCCAAACGCCTTCATTGATGATACTGGTACCGTCAGCCAAAGACAACAACGCTCCAAACTGCGGTTGCATATCTGTCGGAAAACCGGGATGCGGCATGGTGGAAACATTACAATGTTTTAAACGACCCTCCGCTTTCACATACACAGCGTCGTCATACTCTTCCACCAAAACACCCATCTCTTCTAATTTAGCAGTGATGGATTCAAGATGTTTGGGGGTGACGTTTTTCACCAACACATCACCACCGGTCGCAACCGCCGCCGCCATATAGGTGCCCGCTTCAATCTGGTCAGGGATAATACCGTAGGTCGTGCCGTACAAATGCTCGACGCCACGGATTTTGATAACGTCAGTACCCGCGCCACGCACGTCCGCGCCCAGCGAGTTTAAGAAGTTGGCAAGGTCAACAATATGCGGTTCTTTTGCCGCATTTTCAATCACAGTAGTGCCGCGCGCTTTAACCGCCGCCAACATGATATTCATGGTCGCACCGACCGAAACTTTATCCAAATAGATAGAATTACCGATAAGTTTTTCGGCAGACACCTCAATCACTGCCTGCTCTCTCTGTGCAACATCCGCGCCCAACGCAGCAAAGCCCTTCAAATGCAAATCTATCGGGCGCACGCCAAAATTACAACCACCGGGCATCGGCACGCAAGACACACCGAAACGACCGAGCAGCGCACCGATAAAATAATACGAAGCGCGCATATGACGTGCAAGTTCAGTGGGAACAACATGCGAAGAAATGGTACGCGGATCTATCAACACAGTCGAACGGTCCACACGTTGTACCGTCGCGCCCAACGCTTCTAAAATTTCAAGCGACAGTGACACGTCACTGATATTCGGCAAATTCTCGATGCGACAAACACCTTCCGCTAAAACAACCGCCGGCAAGATAGCCACTGCCGCATTTTTTGCGCCGCTGATTTCCACTTCGCCATGCAAACGATTGCCGCCGACAACCAGAAATTTTTCCATTTCTCCACCTCACTTCCCATATATATTTTATACACGCTAGTAGTATAACACAATATATTGAAAAAAGCAAATAGAATTTTTTACGGAAAAAACTACAATTTTCACGTGTTATTCCGTGCCCCGCAAGGCTTGTGCAGGCGGTAAATCGGCAGCTTTTTTGGCAGGATACACTCCAAAAATAATTCCCAACGCCACCGAAAACGCCACTACACCCAGTATGGTCACCACCGACACTGTGATGGAAACACCCGAAAACAAACTGCCGATACCCGCCGCAAGCACCGCCAGTGTAACGCCAAAAAAACTACCTGCGAGTGTCAGCAAAACCGCTTCTATCATAAATTCCGCCATAATGCTGCCTTCACCTGCACCGATAGCCTTTTTAATGCCGATTTCAGCAGTACGTTCATGCACTGACACCAACATAATGGTCATGATGCTCATGCCCGCCACCAACAACGAAACCGCACTGATAACCTGTAACACAAGACGGATAATATCCATCAATCCATTTAATTTTTCGCGTTGTGAGGCTAAATTTTCCAGCACAAAATCGGCATCTTTCGTATCTGCATGGGACAGCAACCGTAACAGCATGCTGCGAGCATTCTCCAAATCGTCGCCATCCCGCACACGCACAGCTATTTGGTCAAAACTTTCATCTCCTGACAGACTCTGCAACGTGGTATACGGCAGATACACCATCGGCGGAATGTATCCCGCAACATTTTGTAAAACACTGCTTCCCGCCTTGGACACACCAATAATTTTAAAACTCTCCTCACGATTACCAAAACGCACCAAAAGCACCTTACCCACCACATTTTCCCGACCATATGCTTGCTTCGCAACCGACTCATCCACCACACACACTGCCGCACTACCGTTGACGTCTCCCGCAGATAATAACCTGCCGTGTAATTCTTGTAATGAAATCACCTGGTCAGCACCCGCATCAATCCCGCACGCCATAATCTCACCATCAAACTGTCCGCCGGTGGCAACTGTAAATTGAATGCACAACGGCATAGCAGCCTCCACCTGTCCGGCTGTGCGAACGATATCCAAGGTTTCTATCGTCAAAGCATCGTCAGTATTGGATGAAATGGAAATGCCATCCAGTCCCATACTTTTTAGTTCGTTGCCGACTACCGTTTTACCCGCATCACCCAAAAAAGATACCAATGAGATAAGCAACGTGCCTACCGCTATACCCGCCACTGTCAACAGCGTGCGCAATCGTTTTCGCCGCAAATGGTTAAAAGTCATACAAATCCTTTCAAACATCTGCCTCCTCCTTCGTAGTATACGCGCCGCCTTTTACAACCTTATCCGGTTCCAAAATCAAACGGTCACCGTTTTGAAAACCCTCTGTGACCAAATACCCATCAGCAAGCTCTGCCATTGGTGTAATCATACGTTTGACTGCGATGTTTTCCTCCAACACATACACAAACTCACGATTTTCTTCATCGGCTAAAACGGCATCATACGGTAAAACGAAGCCCGCATCCACCGTGGAAACAACAATCGCGCCTTTTGCCGTCAATCCTACCCGCAATGATTCATCCGTTTCCCCCGCATTCATACTCACCACCGCTTCTACCACCGTTTGCGGTGATCCACCACTCGCTTCCTGCTTGGCAACCGATGCAATCTCTCGTATATAACCCTCATAGACAGCTTTGGAAAATCCCACACCGGAAACTTTCACCCTTTGCCCCACCTGAACACGAGAAATATCTCGTTCCGAAACCGACAATCGAATTTGCACCGGTTCCCATGTCGTTATCACGCCACACGCTTTCGAACCGCTCAAAACCGCGCCCTCTTGGGCTTTAAAATCGCGTAAAACACCATCGCAAGGAGCAGTCACCTCGGTCAATACGGCATCTTGCAAAGCGGCGTGTACCGCCGCGGCACCATCCGCACCGGCCAAAGTCGCCAAAGTGGCGGTTTTATCCACACTGAATAGCACATCCCCTTTTTTAACCTGTGCACCTTCTTGCACCATGACCTGTTTGACCACACAATCGGTCGGTGATTGTACCACTGTTTCGCTCGCCGTTTCTACCCGTCCATTACAAGAAACGATTTGTGCGGTGGGAGCTGCTGATAAAACCGCTGTTTTCAAAGCAACAGTCTGTGGGATCGAGCGCATCCGCACATACCCGATTGTTCCCACACATAGCACCGTTAAAACCGAAAGCCACACCCATTTTTTCAAAAGCAACGCCCCCTTTTTCATTCAAAATGTAGTTTGATATTTTTTACGGAAAATATGTAAACAAAACAAAAAAGAAGCGAGCGTAAGCTCGCTTCTTTTACAAATATAACCATGATTTACTCTATGTAATCCGTTTTACCGATACCGAACAATTTTCTTAAAATACCGCCCAACAGACGAGGGCTTTTGACCACAACTACACGCATAACCGCATCTCCGTTCAGTGTTTTTTCGCACAGGAGCATCCCACCGAAATCAAGGCAAATGCCAATAACACCAACACACATTTTGTCGGCAAAAGTGTTGCCGCCAACAATCCTGCACCAAATGCAACACAAGTTACACCGGTCTTACAAGTACGCGTCATAGCAAACCCCTCCGTTCATGCTCCTGCTATTCCAAGAGTATGCACGAAGGGGAAATGTGTTAATCTTTTGCATAAATCAATAATAAAACACCGCTTGTAAAGCGCATGCTTGCCGCATCCGATACCGCAACATTACTGACACACAGCGGGTTATCCGCTTGTAGTGTGAAATCCTGCAACGGATATTCCACCCCAGACAAGCAAAGGCCCTTTACATTTTCTGTCATCGAAAAAACGGAAAAACCGCCTTTTCGCAATGCATACGTCCCCGCCGTCAGTACGGAGATTTCATTTTTGGCATCAACCAAGGTCACCTGCGCACCCATCTCGACCAAACGGCGTGCATTCAGCAAATTGGCAACGGTGTGGTCCATTCTGCCGCCCAGACATCCCAGCAGCAAAAAATCACGAAACCCTTTTTGGAATGCGGTGTGCATTGCGACAAAAGTATCGGTATCATCCTTTTGTTTGGGCAACAGCACACTGTTTACCGTATCCGACGGACGCGGTGCAGAATCGCAGTCGGCAACTATCAAATCCGGTTTAACACCCAAAGTTCGCGCCAACTCAATACCACCGTCGGCGGCAATACTATACGCATCAGGCAACAGATACTCACGCAAGCACTCCACGTCCTGCACAGGTGCCGCCCCGAAAATTACACAGCGTTTCATTTAGTTTCCCAATCCTTTTTGGTTTTCAATTGCGTATGCAACGCCACATAGCTCGCATACCGTGACGGCGCAATTTTTCCCTCATCCACTGCCGCACGCACCGCACAATTCGGCTCGCTGATATGGGTACAGGAGGAAAAACGACATTTGCCGAAATACTGTCCAAATTCCCTGAAACAGTAAAACAACTGTTCGTTGTCCAGTGTATCCTCTACCATCGACACATCCAGTGACGAAAAACCGGGGGTGTCCACAATCAAGCCATTGCCCACATGGAATAACGTAGCACAACGTGTGGTGTGTCGTCCACGCCCCAACTTTTTACTGATTTCGCCGGTTTCCAACGTCAGTGCAGGGTCTAAAGCATTGAGAATACTGGATTTTCCCACACCGGAGTTTCCTGTAAAGGCGGAAACCTTGCCTTGCAATTTTTCATATAACGGCTGTACCGATTGAGGTTCCAATGCCGAAACGGTATAACAAGCAAATCCCGCATCACGATATATTGCGGCGATATCCTCCCCGCTTTGCAGGTCAGTCTTATTGATGACTACCACCGGTTCAATATCCTTTTGTTCCGCAATGGCTATCATTTTATCCAGAATTTGCAAATTAGGAGCAGGAGACGTCACCGATACCACCATCACCAGCAAATCTACGTTTGCTACCGGCGGGCGCAACAACACGTTTCGGCGCGGCAGAACCACATCTACCGTACCGTTGACGCCATCGTGCACGGTGATTTCCACCTTATCCCCTGCCACCGGCGAAATGCCGTCTTTGCGAAAACTGCCCCTGGCTTTACAAGTATATACCGTATCGGCGACTTCCACATAGTAGAAGCCGCCGATGGATTTTATTAATATACCGGTCTTTTTTTCAGTCATTCCACTTACCGTCCACTCAATTTTCAGCGTCCGATACGGAAACTTGCGTTTCCGTATCCTTTACTGTTGTCGAGAGTGTTGTTGCTTTGGTTGTTACACTCGTAGTAGTGGTTGTCGGCGTACCCTCGTTAAAAACAGGGACCGTTTCCATGCTGGCAAAGCCCTCTGCGCCGTACACCGTATAATTTGTATACACCACATAATCGTTGGTGCCCGCAACCGCAATTTTCACAGTGACATCATACTGTTCTTTGCGTTCCGAAACGGTAAAGTTCAACGTGCGCTTAACATTGGGTAAAATGTTTTTCATCTGCGCAGAAAGTGTACTATCCAAAGCGCCGTCTACATATACCTGCAAATCTACTGTCGTGGAAGTTTCCGGCAAATTCATAGTAATTTCCACGTCCTGATAGCCGGAGCTGACCGTCAACGTAATGCTATCGGTGGGCAGAGCAGCCGTGCCAATGGCAGGAGATATCTCCAATACCGTATCTTTCATAGCCTTACCATTGACATATTCAGTTTTGATGTTACCTTCGGCAAAACCCGCAGCCGTCAATTTGCTCATCGCATCTTTTAAAGAAGCGTTTTTGATGTTGGGAATGGTAATCGGGTCGGGTTCTTCTTTGCCAAGGCTTACAAACATTTGCACTTCACTGCCACTGGGCACTTTGTTAGGATAAGCGGGAACGGTTTTAATAACCGTATCTTTGTCAAATTCATCGCTGTTAGCTTTAACTTCCACTACAACAAAACCCGCCTGCTCCAACCGTGCACGCACAACATCTTTGTTCTCGCCTTCGGTCACTTCCGGCACTTGCGACACCTTTTCACCTGTGCTGATCCACAACGTCAAAGTGCCTTTTAACTTAATTTTATCGCCCGCTTGCGGCTGTTGTTCGATAACCACACCTTCACCGTGTTCGGTGCTGTTCTTATATTCGAATTTAAGCGAATACGTATTGAGGAAATCTGCGTCGTTGGCGAGTTCTGCAGCATAATTCTTGCCGATGAAATTTCCGACTTCAATGGTATTTTTAGCATTACCGCCACCGAAAATTTTGGAATATGCCGCAATACCAGCAAAAATCAGCGCAACCAACATAATGGCACCCGCCACCGCCGCCAAAATCGGCAGTACCGGCGCGCCTTCCTTCTCATCAATTTCCTCTTCTTGTGCTTCCTCTTCCTCACTCTTGATGCGCGCAATGGCATCAACATAGCGAGTGGGTTCCTCAGAAAAATACTGATATTCAAAACGGATGCTGGGATTTTTCTTGAATTCGTCGATATCGCTGAGCATTTCCGCCGCCGACTGATAGCGCTTATCCGTTTCCTTTTGCATGGCTTTCAAGGTAATTTCCTCTAAGCCTTCGGGGATATCTTCGTTAATCTTGCGCGGGCGTTTGGCTTCCGACTGCAACTGCATAATTGCCACCGACACCGCATTATCAGCCTCGAACGGCAAACGGCCCGTCAGCATTTCGTACATCATCACGCCAATCGAATATAAGTCGGCGCGTTCATCGGTCAATTCACCTTTTGCTTGTTCGGGACTGATATAATGCACCGAACCGATGGCCTTTTCACCCGCAACAGGCGGGCGCAACTCACTGCGAGACAGACGTGCAATACCAAAATCGGTCACCTTGATAGTGCCATCCGGCAACAGCATCATGTTCTGCGGTTTAATATCTCGATGGATAATGCCTTTATCGTGCGCGTGCTGTAATGCACGCAAAATCTGCACCGTAAAATGTACCGTTTCTTTCCAACGGATATCCTTTTGTTGATCGATATACTCCTTCAAAGTAATACCGTCGATATATTCCATCACAATATACTGCAATTTCTCATCGAAACTGACATCATAAACACGCACAATATTGGGATGCGACAAAATCGCAATCGCTTTAGACTCGTTTTTAAAGCGACGGGTGAATTCTTCGTTGTGCAGATACTCATCTTTCAGTATCTTCACAGCAACGGTGCGGTCATCGATGGTATCGTATGCTTTATACACACACGCCATGCCGCCCACGCCGATCATCTTTTGAATTTCATAGCGTCCACCGAGCTTCTTTCCCAAATATTTATCCATAAACAGTCACACCTTCCCGCCCACCAGGGCAACATACTGTCTTTTATTCATTTTCAGCTATCACTACCGCAGTGATGTTATCCTCACCGCCGTTATCATTCGCCGTTTGTATCAGCGTTTGCGGCAATTTTTCCGCCTTGACGCTTTGTACCGCCGTTTGCAACGCCTCCGCCGAAACCATATTGGTCAAGCCGTCACTGCACAACAAAATACGGTCCCCCGCTTTGATATCCAATATATCGAAATCCGGCATCACATCTGCTTCCACACCAATTGCACGGGTAATAAAATGTTTGCGCGGATGTTCTTTCGCCTGTTCTTCGGTGATTTGTCCTTTATATATCATTTCCTGCACCACCGAATGGTCAGTGGTCACCTGGGACAACGTACCGTTTGTTAAATGATATACACGGCTATCACCGACATGCACGACCCAAGCTCTGCCTTTATCGGCAATCACGGCAATCAGCGTTGTGCCCATGCCCATCAAACGCACATCTTCTGCCGCCTTATCAAACACCTCAATGTTTGCGGCACACACGGCACTTTCCAGCATGTTGAGAACAGAAGCCTCCGGCATACCCTCGCGATACTGCGATACCATTCGTTTTTCCATCATATCGGCAGCGATGTTACTGGCGACGTTACCGCCGTTTGCACCGCCCATACCATCGCACACAACCGCATAAACAGCCGTATCATTCAACCGCCCGCAACGGTAGGTATCCTGATTGCTGCTGCGTATTTTGCCGATGTCGGTCGCTCCGTAGATATACAAGGCTTCACCTCCCTACTGGTCTTCTTTACGGCGCAACTGGCCGCACGAAGCGTTAATATCCGCGCCGAGAGTCCGCCGCACGGTAGCGGTAATACCGGCCTTTTCCAACACCTGCTTGAAGGCGTTTATGCGTTGTCGGGAACTGGCTTTTTGCGCTTTCCCCTCCACAGCATTGACCGGTATCAAATTCACATGGCACAAACTGCCCTTGAGCAATCCTGCCAGTTGTTTCGCACATTCTTCGGTGTCGTTGACACCGTTTACCATAGCATATTCATAGGAAATGCGTCTACCTGTCACCGCAGCATATTCCCGACATGCTTTTAATAATTCCGCTACAGAATACCGTTTGTTGACCGGCATCATCTGTGAGCGAATAGCGTCATTCGGTGCGTGTAACGACACCGATAACGTGAGTTGTAATTTTTCCTGCATCAAACGATAAATGCCATCTACCAAACCGCAAGTGGAAAGGGATATATGGCGCATACCGATATGCACGCCCCCCTCTTCCCCTAACATTCGTAAAAAAGAAAGCACATTATCATAATTGTCCAGCGGTTCTCCCATGCCCATCAGTACAATCGACGAAACACGGATGTTATGGTCGTTTTGAGCCGCTTCAATCTGTGCGAGCATCTCAGCCGCTGAAAGATTACGTACAAAACCACCCATGCCCGTGGCACAAAACGTACAACCCATCTTGCAGCCAACTTGCGTGGAGATACATTGGCTCCAACCATGTTTATACGACATAAGCACCGATTCCACCGTTTCGCCGTCTTCAAAAGCGAAAAGATATTTCACGGTGCCGTCTATCTGCGACGTAAGTTTGCGCACGATTTTAGCCGTCGGCACGCTAAACCATTGTTGTAACCCATCCCGCAACGAGAGCGGTAAATTGCTCATCGCGGCAAAATCGGTCACGCCGGCATCCAGCCAACTGCGCACCTGCTTTGCTCGAAATGCAGGAAATCCTTTTTCGGTGAGAAACGCTGTCAGTTGCTCACCCGACATAGACCGTATATCTTGTTTCATCAGCCATTCTTCCTAAACGAGGCAATAAAAAAGCCATCGGTATTGTGCACATGCGGAAACAAAGTGATTTGATGCGACGGCGACAGTCCCGCCTTTTCAAAGCAAGACGAAAGCGGCAATTCTCTCGGAGAAAAGTTCGGATGTGAGCGCAAAAACGCTTCCACCACCTGTTCATTTTCCTCAGGGCGCAAGGTGCAGGTAGAATACTGCAACACACCGCCCACACGCACCATCTGCGCCGCACGGTTTAAAATCTCCAGTTGTAACGGTGCCAAGTCGGCAACGCTTTCCTTTGTGCGATAACGAATTTCAGGTTTGCGGCGAATCACGCCCAACCCCGAACACGGTGCATCACACAGCACCCTATCAAACGCCTCGCACAATGCGGGCGGCAAAGGTGATGCGGCATCCCGCACTACCGTTTCAAGACACGTGATACCCAGCATCGCCGCACGGGATGCAATTGTATCACATTTTTGCGGGTATACATCCCCCGACAACAAATACCCATCATTTTGCATATACTGTGCCAGCGTGAAACTTTTTCCGCCGGGTGCCGCGCAAACATCTGCGATTTTCTCACCTTTTTGCGCTTCTAATGCACGACAACAATATTGCGACGCGGTATCTTGATAATAATACCAGTTCTCCTCTATTTTTGCAAGTGTTTTCCATTCGAAACCTTTGGTAATATGTAGGGCTTCGGGTAAATCGGGTTGCACCTCAAACGGCACGCCTGCCTGTTCCAACCGCTCGCAAAATTGAGCAACAGAAATCTGTAAGGTGTTGATGCGAATGGATTGGGGCGGCGGTTGCAACAACGCTTCCATCATACCATTGGCACAATCCTCACCATACTGTTCTCGCCAATACGCAATCCAAGGTTGCGGAATGCTGTACACCACCTCATCGGGAGCATCGGCAAGCAGTGTATCCCCCGCTCGTTGCACATTACGCAAAACTGCATTAACCAGACCGGACGCTTTGGCGCATCCCATCATTTTAGACAATTTTACCGCCTCGTTAACGGCCGCAGAGGCAGGGATTTTATCCATAAACAGCAGTTGATACACACCTGTACGCAATATCTCACGCACAAAAGGATGCATCTTTTTCAGTTTGACAGAGGATAACTTGTCCAATACATAATCCAACGTCAAACGACGTTCTATCACGCCGTATACCAAGCGAGAGAGCAGTGCTTTGTCCTGCGCTTTAAACGCATGTTCCCGCAAAGCCGCATCCAGCACAATATTGGAATAACTGCCGTCGCGGTGAACACGGGTGAGCACCTCCACCGCCGCTTTACGCGGTGTTGTCATCAGCGTCCCCTCCTATTACTGCGTCCTGCCACCAATAAAAGCAAACGCAACAAATTCATCACCGATACCAGCAACGCCGCAACATAGGTAAGTGCAGCCGCAAAGAGCACCTTTTTCACGCCTTGCATTTCTAACGCGCTCATATTGCCGCTTTGCTCCAACGCGGCAATTGCTCGACGGCTGGCGTTAAATTCCACCGGCAACGTCACCAATTGGAACAACACCGATACACTAAACAGCGCAATACCAATATACGACAGCATTTCCAACCCCGCCAACAACCCGAACATAATCAAAGCAGGCGAAATGGAAGCAGAAAAATTGGTTATCGGTACCATGGACATCCGTAAACGGATGGGAAAATATCCTTTAGCATACTGCAAAGCGTGTCCCGTTTCATGGGCGGCAACGCCAACAGCCGCCACCGAATTGACACCATATACCGGTTGAGACAGGTGTATAGAATCGGTTTTTGGATTATAATGGTCGGTCAGTTCCCCCGCAACCTGCGTAATCGGTACGTTGATACCGTAAGTGCGTTGAATCAACGCGCACGCCTTTTCACCGGTCATACCGGATGCAGTGGGAACACCGCTGTATTTTGCAAACGTAGATTTCACTTTGTACTGCGCCCACGAAGCCACCAGCAATGCGGGAACGACCAGTAAAAGATAATAATACATCAACAATTCTCCTTCAAACTATCTGCACACCGTTTACTCTAACACAGTACCGATGGACAGTGCGTGTCCACGCAAAAAGTCAGCAGCGGGCATACGCCGTGAACCGGCGGCTTGCAATTCCAAAATTTCAATTGCAGCGCCATCGCCGCAAGCTACCGTCAACGGTTGCAATGCGACCACTTCCCCCGCTTTACCATTGGTTTTCCCGCCCACATGGGTTTTATGCACTTTGAGCACGGCATCATTCCACACGCAAGTAGCAACCGGCCACGGTTGCAATCCGCGTACCTGATTATGCACCGCCGCTGCAGACTTAGAAAAGTCCAGCGGACACATAGATTTATCCAACATCGGCACATAGGAAGCTGCCGCATCATCCTGTTTTTGCGGTGTGAGCGTTCCAGCCTGCGCCTGCTTTAGCGTTTCGCAAAGCAAAGCCGCACCATCGGTACATAAGGCGTCAAACAATTCGCCCGCAGTCATATCCGACGGCACCGCACGGGAACAGCTAAGCAGCATATCTCCCGTGTCCAAACCTTCGTTCATCTGCATAGTGGTGACACCCGCCCTATCATCGCCATTGAGTATCGCCCATTGAATAGGCGCAGCACCACGATATTTGGGCAACAATGAACCATGTACGTTGATAGCACCAAACGGTGTCATCTCCAAAATGCGCGGCGGCAATAGTTTGCCATACGCCACCACAGCAATCACATCAGCATTCACCTCTTGCAACCGGTGAAACGCCGCATCATCTCGCAACGTTTTCGGTTGAAACACGGGAATATTGTGTTGCAAAGCAAATTCCTTTACAGGCGGCGGTGTGAGTGTTTGGTGTCTGCCCTTGGGTTTATCCTCTTGGGTGACTGCCAACACAATCTCGTGACCGTCCCGCAGTAAATATTCCATAGAAGGCACGGCGAAATCCGGCGTGCCCATAAAAATCACTCTCATGTTTTTCCGTCCTTATTTCAGTTCGTCGGGTGACAACATACGATTAACCTTGCTCTTGAACAACACGCCGTCCAAATGGTCAGTTTCATGCGAAATGCATTGCGCTTTGAGGCCCTCTGCGGTGATAATAAAGAATTTACCGTTTCGGTCCTGTGCTTGCAACTTCACCGTCTGCGGACGATTAACAAGTCCATATTCACCGGGACTGGATAAACAACCTTCCACACATTCCTGCACACCGTTTTCTTCTAAGATTTTGGGGTTGATGCATTCAATCAAACCGTCTCCGACATCCATAATAAACAGACGGCGCAACATACCCACCTGCGGACCTGCCAAGCCAACACCCTGTGCCTTGTTCAGCGTATCCCGCATATCATCCAACAACTGCCACAACCGTTCATCAAAATTTTCTACCGGACGGCAAACTTTATGCAAAATCGGGTCTTTTTCATTGATAATATTACGAATCGCCATATATATCCTCCATCACAGCAAACTTACCGGATGCATATCCGCATACACGGTAACCGCTTTATTTTCCGGCGCTTTAGCGAAATCGGTCAACGCTGTCCCCACCATTTCACGCAAACGCGCAGTGTTTTTCGTTTTAATAATGCATTTATAGCGATATTTCCCTGACACTCTCGCCACCGCTGCAGGAGTGGGGTCAAGTGCTATCAAAGGAACATCGGCGTATAATTCACGAGACAGTGTGTGCAACATCTGCAAGAAGCGGTCTGCTGCTTTTGCTACCTCCCGCTCGGATACACCCACGAATCCGAACATACAAATGTCCGCATACGGCGGGTATTTCATCAATTTGCGGGCGGCAATCTCCGTCTCGTAAAATGCGGGATAATCCTGCTCTGCCGCCAGTTGTATGACATAATTTTCAGGTACATACGTCTGGATAACCGCCTTGCCGACAGTATCTCGCCTGCCCGCGCGCCCCACGACCTGTGTCAACAGTGAAAAAGTGGTTTCAAACGAGCGGTAATCGGCACTGTATAAGGCTTGGTCGGCAGACAACACACCCACCAATCCGACCTGCGGAAAATCAAGACCCTTTGCGACCATTTGCGTGCCAATCATAATGCGGTATTTTCCCTTAGCAAAGTCATCGAATTTCTGTTCATACGAAAGACGGGACATGGTCGTATCCGCATCCATACGCAACACCGGTACATCGGGGAACTTTTCTTCCAATTCTTCTTCCACACGTTGCGTGCCCATACCGCTGTATCGAATTTTATCGCTGTCGCACTGCGGACATTTCATCGTCGGGGATTCCATGTGCCCGCAATAATGACACATTAGTCGACGGTTAGCGCGATGGTACGTCATGGAAATACTGCACGATGGACAGGTGAACACATATCCGCAAGAACGACAAGAAACATGCGTATGAAACCCACGACGATTGAGCAGTAAAATCACCTGTTTCCCCGCATCCAACGTTTCTCGTATTTCACGGGTGAGGGTCCCGCCGATACTGTTTACACCCAGCTCTTCCCCACGCATATCCACCACTTCCACCGTCGGCAAAGCGGCATCGCCATAGCGTTCATCCAATGTGCACAAAGTGTACCGTCCGCTGTTTGCCGCCAGATACGATTCCAGAGAAGGTGTTGCAGAAGCCAACAGTAACACGGCATTGTGCTGTGCACAACGGAATTTCGCCACTTCTCTGGCGTGGTAACGCGGTGTGCTTTCGGATTTATACGTGTGTTCTTGTTCCTCGTCCATCACAATTAAACCGAGGTTTTTGCACGGCGCAAAAACTGCCGAGCGGGTACCCACCACAATTTGTGCGTCTCCCCGCCGGATGCGTTTCCACTCATCCGTGCGTTCACCGATGGACAATCCGCTATGCAAAACCGCCACACGATTGCCATACCGTTCCAAAAACAGTTTCATCATCTGCGGTGTCAACGAAATCTCGGGTACCATCACAATCACCTGTTTTCCGCTCGCCAGTACCGCATCAATCAAATTCATATATACCTGCGTTTTACCCGAACCGGTGACACCGTATAACAGTGCCGCCGCGGCTTCTCCCTTGGCGCATAACTCGTTTAGCGTATCAAACGCTTTTTGCTGTTGCGCATTCAAAGGGGTCGATGTCACCTGCGGTGTTTCCTTGACATCCGCATACGGTGAGCGCAGCGTTTCGGCATCATAATAAAATGCAAGACCTTTTTTCACCAACGCATCGGTCACCGCTTTAGTAACCGAGCTGAAATAACACACCTCTTTGACCGAGGCGCATCCAACATCCTGTAACAGCTGCAAAACAGATTTTTGGCGGTCGGTCAACTTTTCCGCACCCGTCCCCTGCCAATTTTCACCGTCTTCGGTCAAACGAACCATTCGCACGGTCGCATCCCCGACCGTACGCGAAACACCGTCTGCGCGGAACAGCAGTTCCTTTTGCAGCAAACTGCGTATTTCGGGTGCGTTTTCGGCAATACCACACTTTTTCAGCAGTGTATCCGCATCCGCACCTTGTGGGCAACGGGAAATAAAGGTTAATAGCTGTTTCTCCGCCGTATTTAGCGTTTCCATTGTCTGCGGCGGGATATCATACGCCGCACGGAACACCGTTTTTACCCGCATATACAGTCCCGTCGGCAACATGGCACGCACACAATCAAACCACGTAGAAAACGTGCGCGATTTCAACCATTTCACCAGCTCCAGCAATTCCGCCGTCAACAACGGCGTGTCGTCCAGCACCGCTTCTATCGGCTTTAATTTGGGCGGCAGGTCATCCGGTGTATCCATCGACAAAATCATACCTTGGCGACGGCGGTTTCCGCCGCCAAACGGCACTAATACACGACAACCAACCTGCACTTTTTCTTGCAATGCGGGTGGTACCGTATAACTGTATAAACGGTCAAAAGAAAAGGACGCCTGTTCAACCGCTATCTGCACAACCGTTGTTCCAAGCATCCTTTTTCACCTCTACTACATGCAATTTAAGACGCTGTTATTCCGCGTCCGACACCAACAATTTACACTCGCCGTTTTTAAAATCTTCAATGGCAAGGCTGACCGTCTTTTCGGTGATGATTTCGCCGTTTTCCTGTGCCGCTTCAGAAATCTCTCTGGCACGTTTAGCAACGCCGACAACCACAGCATAACGACTGTTTTTACCTTGCAACTGTTCGATATCAGTGGGTCTTAACATACTCCAATTACCTCCGTCAATGTGTTTTTCACTCGTTCATAACGCATGGTTTCTGCTTGCATAATCGCCTCAATCTGTGCGACCGCGTTTTCAACTGTATCGTTACAAACAATATATTGATACAACTTCGCCGCCGCAAATTCTCGTTTAGCAGCAGCCAGTCGTCCCAAAATAACCTCTTCCGTTTCAGTGCCGCGTCCACGCAAGCGCTGTTCCAAATTTTCCATCGAGGGCGGCACGATAAATATAGAAACGGCTTCCGGCAACTTTTGCATCACCTTTTCCGCACCCTGCACCTCGATTTCCAATACCACGTTTTTTCCTTCCTGCAACCATGTTTCAATCGGCGGCAACGGCGTACCGTAGTAATTACCGTTATATTCGGCGTGTTCCAACAACTCGTCTTGTTGTATCATACTTTCAAAATCCGTCCGCGAACGGAAAAAGTAGTGCACACCGTCCTGTTCACCGGGACGCGGCAAACGGGTGGTTACAGAAACCGAAACCACCGTATCATCGCGTTTGGAAAGCAACGATTGCAACACCGTTCCCTTTCCGCAACCCGAAGGTCCCGACAAAATCATGAGCATACCACGCTTACTCATTCTCCGCAAGTTCCTCCTCTAAATCCTCATCCACGCTCAGTCGGTTTGCCACCGTCTCAGGCTGTACCGCCGACAATACCACATGGTCACTATCGGTGATAAGCACTGCGCGGGTGCGTCTGCCGTAGGTCGCGTCAATCAAAGTACCGCGGTCCTTGGCATCCTGGATAATACGTTTAATCGGTGCAGATTCCGGACTCACAATCGCCACCAAGCGATTGGCAGATACCATATTGCCGAATCCAATATTGATAAGCTTCATACCGTTTTTTGCACCTCACTCGATATTCTGTATCTGTTCGCGGATTTTTTCAATCTCCGCTTTCACATCCACCACAATACGTGCCATTTCAGCATCCTGCGCCTTGGAGCCGGTGGTGTTGATTTCACGGTTCATTTCCTGCACCAAGAAATCCAATTTTCTACCAACGGCCTCATCGCCGGACAACATCTGTCGCAACTGGTCAATGTGACTGCGCAAGCGCACCGTTTCCTCCGCAACCGCTACCTTATCAGCAAAAATCGCCGCTTCGGTGAGCAACCGTTGTTCGTCCACAGTAGCACCATCCAGCAGTTCACGCATACGATTTTCTACTTTTTCCATGTGTGCACGCACCGTTTCGGGAGAACGCTGTTCAATTTTCTCAACAGCCGCTAAAATGGTGTCTGCGCGGGACAAAATATCCTCTCGCAATTTTTCGCCTTCACGTTCACGCATAGCGGTGAATTTCTCCACTGCAACCGACGCGACCTGTTCAACCGATGCCCAAACAGCATCCTCGTCCACAGCCGCTTTCGTCACGGTGAGCACATCCGAAAACCGCGACAACGCGGTAACTGAAATGTCTTCTCGCAAACCAAATCGTTGCGCCATTTCTCGCATAGCCTTGACATAACCTTCGGCAAGATCAAAATTGACCGTCACCTCGCTGCCGTGCGCATCGGCGGTCTGTATCCACACCGAAACGTCCACTTTACCGCGACTCACACGCGCTTGTAAAAATTTCTTGATTTTATCGTCCAAGAAACCGTATGCATACGGCAATCGCGCGTTATATTCAAAATAGCGGTGGTTGACCGATTTTAACTCCACGATGATATGCATACCATCGAGTTGTTGTTCCTCACGACCATAGCCGGTCATGCTCTTAATCATCCTACTGCAACCCCCTTCAAAAACACTTTATTACATTCTAATATTTTACCAGTTCTTATATGATACTGTCAAGGCAATCCGGGCAGAAATATGAAAATATTCCACAAAAATACCCGCGTATCCGGTTGGATACGCGGGTATGTCTTACATCTTTACAATGCCCAATCCGTCTAACACAGAGGACAGACAGATAAGCACAATGAAAATGGGTGCGATATACTTGATAACCACCACAAACAGTTTTTCTTGTTTGAAAGGACCATATGCTTTCATTTCTTCAATAAGTGTTTTAGGCTTGATGACATAACCCACGAAAACACAAGTAAAGAACGCCACTATCGGCATCAAAACACTGTTACTGATAAAGTCGAACATATCAAGGAAAGTCATACCGGCGACGGTGATATTGCTCAAAACACCAAAACCAAGTGCTGACGGCACGCCCAACAACAAACTCAAACCCAGAATTATCAAACAACATTTTTTACGTTCAATGCCGAATTTATCTTTGACCACCGACACAACCGTTTCCATCAACGAAATCGAAGAAGTCAGTGCCGCAAACAATACCAACAGGAAAAATAAAGCGCCAACAACAGCACCACCGGTCATCGAAGAAAACACGCGCGGCAACGTAATAAACATCAGGCTCGGTCCTTTTCCCAAAGCCGCTTCATCACCACCGGAAAAAGCAAACACGCCGGGGATAATCATCAAGCCCGCCAAAAACGCCACACCGGTATCAAAAATTTCAATGTAGTGTACCGAAGATTCGAGATTGACATCCTTTTTCAGATATGAACCGTATGTAATCATAATACCCATCGCAATGGACATGGAATAAAACAACTGTCCCATTGCCGCCAGCACGGTGGTAACCGAAAAACGAGAGAAATCGGGTTTCAGATAGTAAACAACGCCGTCCATCGCTCCCGGCATAAACATCGTATACACGGCAACGAAAAGGGTGAGAACAACCAACAACGGCATCATAAATTTGCTGACTTTTTCTACGCCTTTTTCTACACCGAACAACACAATCAATGCCGTGGCACCCAAAAACAGCGCAAACCACAAAAGCGGTTCAAACGGCTGCTCGATAAAACTTTCGAAAAAGCCATTTACTGCCGCCGCCGTGCCACCACCCGACAGGTAAACTGCAGTATATTTAGCAACCCAACCACCGATAACCGAATAATACGGCAGTATGATAAAAGGAATAACAGCGGCTATAACGCCTATGAATTTATATTTCTTATGCAGCATACCAAAGGCATTTATAGCGCTCTGCCCTGTTTTTCTGCCCAGAGAAATTTCCGCACACAGCAACGCAAAACCAAACGTGACCGACAGCAAAACATACGCCAACAAGAAAACACCACCGCCGTATTTTGCCGCCAAATACGGAAATCTCCAAATATTACCTAAACCGACAGCAGAACCTGCCGCCGCTAAGACAAAACCGATTTTTCCGGTAAAACTGCTTCTTTTTTCACCCATATCGTTACAACTCCTTCCTGTGACATTATTTTCGGTATTATCACTTAAACAAAAACTCCCCGCAGCAGCGGGGAGTTTCTCACGCCAACTTACAGATTGGAAATGAGCATTGCAACCAACACCAACACAAAAAACACAATGGCAATCCATTTGGTCCATTTGGCGAGGAAAGCATTGAAGGTTTTAGCTCTGCCTTTTTCCATAAACGAATCTGCCGCGCCGGAAATGACACCCATATTGGACTCATGACCTTCCTGCAACAAAATAATCGCAATGATGACAATCGCCAACACAATCAGCACAATGCCAAAAATAATTTCTAAAGCGCCCATATTGGTACCTCCATTTAGGTTTATATCCATAATTCCGTACTACTATAACACATATTTACAAAAAATGCAATCAAAATTTTTGCGAGTGGTATAATTTTCGAAAAAATACACATTTTAAACGTGACAACGGATACAACTTGCGTTTGCGTAACCGCTGTCAAAAAGCCGCTATCGACCGCACGCTTTTGTGCTTTCGACAGCGGTTTTCTTTTATTCCAGTGTCAACTGCTCACCAAAATCCTCTGCCAAAGGCATTGCGCCCGCCGCAGGCAAATTCTTGGTACGATAGCGGTTTTCTTTATTCAGTGTTTGAGGGGCATACAACTCCACCGACTGTAAGCGGTGTTTGCCTTTTAGCGTCATCGCTTGCACACCGATAGTGGAACGTGTGGTCTTCATCTGAATGGCACCCGTATGCACCAGCAAACGACGACCGGACGTGGCAGTGAACAACACTTCCCCATCCTTTTCCATGTGCAACATGGCAACCAGCGGACTTTTATCACTGTATGCACCAATAAGTTTACGGCGGTTATTTTTGGTCATATACGCCGACAATTCCACCTTGGCAACCTTGCCGTTTTCAAAGCAGAATAACATAAAGCCTGTAAACGCATCTGTCACCGCCATATATTTGGCATTTTCACCCGCATCAAACTTCAGTTTGGATGCCGCAAAATCGCCCATACTGCTCGCCTTGGTGTCGGAGAACTCGGATGCTTTGCTCTTATACACGGTTGCTTTGTCGGTAAAGAACAAAAGATTGGCGCGATTAGTGGTTTCCACCGCACGCAGCACTTCATCCCCTTCTTTCAGTTTCTGTTCACTGTTCATGCGCAAAGAAGCGGGAGTGATTTTCTTGAAATAGCCCTCTTTCGTGAAGAACAAGGTGCAGGGATAATCGGGAATTTCTTCCGCTTCCTCCGCTTCTGCTTGCTGCACCTGTGCAGCATGTAACAAAACGGATTTACGCGGCATACCGTATTTCGTCGAGACTTCTTCAAGTTCTTTGATGATGATACGGCGCACCTTGGATGCATGTGCGAGGATATCCTCCATCTCGGTGATGGCTTTTTCCAGCTCCTCGATTTCCGCAATACGTTTCATGATAAATTCACGGTTCAAATGCCGCAGTTTAATTTCCGCAACATATTCCGCCTGCGTTTTATCGATGCCAAATCCAATCATCAAATTGGGGATAACTTCGCTTTCTTCTTCCGTGTTGCGAACAATGGAAATCGCTTTATCAATGTCCAGCAAAATCTTGGAAAGACCTTTGAGCAAATGCAACTTATCTTTCGCTTTTTGCAGGTCAAAGAACACACGACGGCGCACACATTCCATACGGAAAGCAATCCATTCTTCCAAGATAGCTTTCACACCCATTACCTGCGGCACGCCACCGATGAGAACGTTAAAATTACACGCAAAACTGTCTTCAAGCGGTGTCAGAGCATACAAACGATTCATCAACTTATCAGGGTCGGTGCCACGTTTTAAGTCGATGGTGATTTTAAGGCCCTGTAAACCAATTTCATTACGGACATCCGAAATTTCACGAATTTTACCCGCTTTGACCAATTCCACCATTTTCGCAATGATAGCTTCTACTGTAGTGGTATACGGAATTTCGGTAATATCGATGCAGTTGGCAGATTTATCATAGCTGTAAACCGCACGCACTTTGATACTGCCTTTACCGGTCTCATACACTTTTTCCATCGCTTCACGGTCATATAAAATCTGACCGCCGCCGGGAAAATCGGGGGCAAGCAACGTATCCGCTACCGCATGATCTTTATCCTTCATCATAGCGATAACGGTATCGCACACTTCTTTTAAGTTGAACGAGCAGATATTGCTCGCCATGCCGACCGCAATACCCATATTATTGTTCACCAAAATCGAAGGGAACGTCACCGGTAACAAGGTCGGTTCTTTCATAGTGGCATCGTAGTTGTCCACAAAATCCACCGTTTGTTTATCAATATCACGGAACAGTTCCGCCGCAATAGCTTCGAGTTTCGCTTCGGTATAACGGGAAGCGGCATATTCCATATCGCTGGAATACGCACGACCAAAGTTACCTTTCGAATCCACGTACGGATGCAACAACGATTGATTGCCTTTGGACAGACGTACCATCGTTTCATAAATTGCCGCGTCGCCGTGGGGATTGAGTTTCATGGTCGCACCCACGATGTTCGCCGATTTCACACGAGCGGAACCCAGCAAATTCATTTTGTACATGGTATATAACAGTTTACGGTGAGAGGGTTTAAAGCCGTCGATTTCCGGAATCGCACGGGACATAATCACACTCATTGCATACGGCATATAGTTAATACGCAAGGTATCCGTGATGGCTTGCGCCTCTATCTCCCCTGCACCTACAATATGTGCATTCTCCGGCAGTTTTTCCACCGCTGTTACAGACGGTTTTGCTTTCTTTGCCATTATGTGCCTCCAAATTCTGATTTTACAATGTCTTAGCTCAAATCTACCATATCCAGATATTCTGCGCCGTGGTCAGCAATATATTGCTTACGCCCACTTAAATTGTCGCCCAACAGAATATCGAACATCTCTGCCGTCGCCTCCGCTTGCGCGGGGTCCACTCGCACCAAACGGCGTGTGGCGGGATTCATGGTGGTCAACGACATCATTTCGGGGTCGTTTTCACCAAGACCTTTGGAACGCTGAATGGTGTATTTCTTCCCGTCCAATTTCGCCAAAATTTCCGCTTTTTCCGCATCATTATAGGCAAAATACGTGTCATCCTTGCAAGTGATTTCATACAACGGTGTTTCCGCAATAAACACACGCCCCGTGTTGATGAGGGTCGGCGTTAAGCGATACAACATCGTTAAAATCAAGGTGCGAATCTGGAAGCCGTCCACGTCAGCGTCGGTACAAATGATGACCTTGTTAAAACGCAAGAGGTTCAAATCAAAGGTGACCATCTCTTTATTAGAGGTTTTAACTTCCACGCCGCAACCGAGCACTTTAATAAGGTCGGTAATGATTTCGGTTTTGAAAATGCGGGAATATTCCGCTTTCAAACAGTTGAGGATTTTACCACGCACAGGGATAATCGCTTGAAAATCAGGATTGCGCGCCTGCACGCAAGCACCCATAGCAGATTTACCCTCCACGATGAACAATTCGCGTTCGGATACATCACGACTACGGCAATCCACAAAGGTTTCCACACGAGAGGTCAAATCATTACTGGATTGCAAAGTTTTCTTGAGATTTAAACGGGTATTTTCCGCTTTTTCACGGCTGCGTTTATTGATGAGGATTTGCTCCGCCATCTTATCCGCTTCCGCTTTATTCTCCAGGAAAAACACTTCCAGATTATGCCGCAAGAAATCGGTCATCGCCTCTTGGATAAACTTGTTGGTGATAGCCTTTTTGGTTTGGTTTTCATACGACGTCTGCGTAGAGAACGAAGAAGAAACCAAGAGCAAACAGTCCTGAACGTCCTGATAACTGATTTTGCTTTCGTTTTTCAGGTACTTGCCATTTTGACGCAAATACGCATCCACCTGTGATACAAACGCAGAGCGCACCGCTTTTTCAGGCGAACCGCCGTGTTCCAACCAACTGGAATTGTGGTAATATTCCTGCATAGCCAGTTTGTTGGAAATGCACATTGCCACATTGAGTTTCACTTTATAATCCGGCTTGTCCGCACGGTCACGACCCTGCCGTTCTGCCGTCCAGAACTGCACACCTGTCAAAGTGGCATCCCCCGCCACCTCGGTCAGATAATCTACGATACCGTTTTCATATACGAACTCTTCCGTATTAAAGCCTTTATCCTGTTGTACTTTCAGCACGAAACGCAGGTTGTTATTTACAATCGCCTGGCGGCGCATAATATCACGATAATATTCCACCGGAATGTTGATGTCGGTAAACACCTCTAAGTCGGGTTTCCAACGGATGATAGTACCGGTATCACGCTTATTGTACGGCTCCTTTTGCAAACCGCCGACGTTTTCGCCTTTTTCAAAGTGTAAAGTATATTTAAACCCATCACGACGCACTTCTACGTCCATATATTCCGAAGAATACTGGGTTGCACAAGCACCAAGACCGTTTAAGCCCAACGAAAACTCATAGTTTTCAGCGGCGTTGGTGTTATATTTACCACCCGCATACATTTCGCAGAAAATCAATTCCCAGTTATACCGTTCTTCTTTCGGGTTGTAATCCACCGGTATACCACGACCGAAATCCTGCACCTCAATAGAGCCGTCTGCGAAACAGGTAGTGACAATATGGTCACCGTGTCCCTCGCGCGCTTCATCAATGGAGTTGGAAAGGATTTCAAACACCGCATGTTGACAGCCTTCCAGACCGTCAGAACCGAAAATAACCGCCGGACGTTTACGCACACGTTCGGCGCCTTTTAATGATGTGATACTTTCGTTACCATAACCCGTTTTCTTTTGTGCCATTTCATTCATCCGTTCTTTTGGTAATTAAATATTGATATATATTCTACCCCTAAAATCCCGTTTCGTCAAGTGAGGTTTACTTTTACAGATAAAAGTTTAGGGCAAGGAGATTGTACCTCCTTGCCCTGCTGGTTACATTAGATTTTAACACCGTTTTTAACGTTGTAGT
The DNA here is from genome assembly GCA_045634325.1 of Acutalibacteraceae bacterium. GTDB lineage: Bacteria > Bacillota > Clostridia > Oscillospirales > Acutalibacteraceae > URNF01. The sequence continues at coordinate 48,825 of JAZRAA010000010.1, forward strand.
ATTTGCCGCTATACAGCACCTTGCCGGTATAGTTAAAGTTGACTTGGCCACCGGATACGTAATACCACGTGTTGTTGTATTTCACAAGTGTAGTATCTTTCACCCATTTACCGCCGTTTACGTGGTACCATACGTTATTGTACTTAACGAGGGTGTTAGAGGTGTTCATCACACCGTCTTTTACGTAATACCAAGCACCGCCGTAGCTGACCAAGGTAGTATCTTTCACCCATTTGCCACCATTTACGTGATGCCATACGTTATTGTACTTAACGAGGGTGTTAGAGGTGTTCATCACACCGTCTTTTACGTAATACCACGCGCCGCCATAGCTAACCAGAGTGGTATCTTTCACCCATTTACCGCCGTTTACGTGATACCATACGTTATTGTACTTGACGAGGGTGTTGGAAGTGTTCATTACACCGTCTTTCACGTAATACCAAGTGCCACCGTAGCTGACCAAGGTAGTATCTTTCACCCATTTGCCGCCGTTTACGTGATACCATACGTTATTGTACT
>JAZRAA010000011.1:0-3839 GCA_045634325.1 Acutalibacteraceae bacterium
GAACCCGCGAACGACGAAGAAGCGGATACCGTGGAAACGTGGAAGCGGAACACGCGCAAGCCGTCCGTAAAATGCCTGTACGCCTGTTACGTGGAATGGTGCCGCCGATATGAAAACGGCTATAACCTGAAACGGAACGACTGGAAGGACAAACTGAAAGAAATTTTAGGATGTCCCGATATGCTGGATTCCCCTGACCCGGAACAGCCGAACAAGCCCGCACTGTACTTCCCGCGCAAAAATGGCTTTGTAATTGCGCACTGGTGCCTGAACGCCGAAGCCATGAACGACTATTCAAACTGGATTGACAAGTGAGGATGAACCCGCCCGGCATGGGCGGGTTTTCTTTTGCATGAAGCGCGAGGGAGCGTAGTTTTTGAGGTTTTGGCGTAGATGGCGTAGATTTTTTTCAAAAGTACGCCAAAAATTACGCTGGCATTTCGCAAAATTTCTCCGCAATATATGATGATTTTTCCGTGAATCAGCCGCTTTCATGAAACTTTTTTCATGGGTGGCGTAGTTGCGTACTTTTTTCATACCTTTCTTTACAAAAAAATTTAAGAGAGAGTAGAAAGAAAAATTGTTGAAAAAGGTATGAAGGCGGCTTATTTTTTACGCTTGCGCCTAAATCTTTCACGGAAAGTTAAGAAAAAGCGCATGAACAACACGCTATAAGGCAGAAACGCCGATAAAGTTTGCAAAATAGCGGCGTAATTTCTGGCGTACTTTTGGCGTAGATGGCGTAGATAGCGTATTTTGGAGCGTAATTTTTACGCTTGCGGGATGAACCCGCGCAAAAAAGAACGGGTTGGAGATTAGGCCAAAACTGGCCTGATGTCTCCAAAATTGGCGGCATTGCGGACTTTCAGCCTGATATGAGACAGAAAGCCCGGCGGCGTGAAGTTTGTGAAGTTGCCGTGAAGTTTTTCACGGGCGGCGGAATCGCCGCGCAGACGCCGCCACAAAGCCCATAGAGCGCGGTTTCTCGTCGGCGGGTTCTGCGCCCAACGCCGGGGAAAGCGCGAAAAAGCCGCCTTCCCTTTGTGGGAGGGCGGTTTGTTGTTTGTCAGAATGTTTCGGATGTCACGTCAGATTCCATGCAAAGGGCAAAACGTCCGGGATAGCGTTCATTCAGCGTGTTTACAAGCCATTCGCCGATATTGCTGTCAACTCCGTTGCAAATCGTGTTGTTGTCGGTGTCCTTAATCGTCCAGCGGCTTTCCATGCCACTGTCACCTGCCTTTCGGATATTTCCGGCGTTCCGCAAATGGGCCGTTTACCCAATCCAGAAACGCCTCTGTGTATTCTTTCGCTGTCCTTCCGTCGCCGTCTTTCCACTTGCCTTTATAATAGCGTCTCGCAACAATGATTCTTTCCGCCGGAATGTCAATCCGGCAATCGGCGATTTCGTGTTTGCAAAGGAAAAGAACAGACGGCTTTCCGTTTTCACCTTGATTTAAACAGTCAATCAGGCGTTCAAAAGCGATTTTTTGTCCATACGGCATATCAGCCCCGCCGAATTTGTACTCATACAGAATAAACGCCTTGTTTTGGTACTCAATCAGTCCGTCTAAATCGGTGGGAGTGATATTGCGATAGCGCAAGCGGCTAAAGTCGATAATTTGCCGCGCTCTGTCCCTGTTTTGGATTGCTCCACGGTTTTTGTCATTGTACGTCAGAGGCTACACCCCCAGCCGAAATGCCGGAACTCCGACAAAAACCGCTCCGGCGCGTCGCCGATATATACAACGGCCTGTCCCTGCAACGGCGCCCCCGTTTCGCCGTCAGGCTTGTAGAACTTGACGCGCCCTTTCGGGAATACGGCGGCGGACGCCTTGCTAACCAGCTTTTGAAACCATTCCGTTTCGGTTGCGTTGTTGACAAGGACAATCGCCTGATGATAGGTGTCGCGCTCCGACGCCAGCTTTTCCATGAAACGCCCAATCAGGTCGGACGCGTAAGGCGGATTCAGCCAAATGTTCCCGCTCCATGCCTTATCCAGTCCGTTTGTTTCGGCGGTATGGTACGCGGACGCCTTGACAATGCGGTTTGCAATCTCGCTTGACGCCGGGTCAAGGTCGATACTGCCCATGACAGCGCGGGCGGCTTCAATGTATTCCGCCGGGGTATACCATTCGTTGTTTCCGCTGTTATAGGAGACGTGGGGCTTATGTTCCACAAGCTCCGGCGTTTCCTCTTGCGGTTCGTCCTCATCCTCCGGTTCCGACCAGACATTAGGGACGGGGTCAGGCTCCACGCGGCGCGGCTCTACGGGCTTTGGAATTTCAGGGACGCGTTCACGCCGTTTCACGTCAGAAACAACGTAATACGGTTTTTCTCCCTGTTTGATACGCTCTTCGACCTCATACTGACTTGTCGGAGACATGCGCGTAACGTCATAGGCGGCATTGATAGATAAGTCCCCGCTTGCAAGGGCGGCTTTCACTTCGGGCATTGCCTCGGATTCCAGCTTTTCCACCTTTGCAATAGTGTCATGGGAAACGCCCGCTACTTTGGCAAGCTCGTCACGGGTTTTCCCTGTTTCACCCTGTGCTGAAATCTGCACAGGGTCGGCTTTCCCCGCTAACATCCGCTTTTCAGCCTCCGCCGCTATAATCGGCTTTAGCTTCAAGGCAAGGACGCTCCGGTCATATGCGGACAGATTGCGCCGCCCAAACTGATTGAGAATAATCCAGCGTTGCGCCGCGCCTTCATCCTCAAATTCCCGCTGTACCGTCTGGAACGTCAAGCCGTGCTTTTTCGCAATCTCATAACGGTTGTGTCCGTCAATCAGGATGTCGCCCCACAGGACAAGCGGGTCGCGGATTCCGTCGGACAGGATGTTTTCTTCAAGCTGTCTGTACTCGTCCGGCGTCAAGGGCGGAATCAGAGACTTGAAATTTTCGCGGATTTCCATGTTGTAACCTACCTTTCTTTCCCGTGCCTTTTTAGGAAAGCGGAGGGAGGATTGGCAAGGCAGGAAACCAATCTTTTCGCCGCGTCCGGCTATCCCTTCGCTATGGAGCGCGGGCAAGGTTTTTAGCCTTGACTGCGCATATAAAAAAGCGCGGCGAACAATCCCAATCAAGGGACAGTCGCCACGCTTGGCCTTCGGCGCGAACGCTTACGCGCCGGAATCATTTTCAATTTGCCTGTATTATACCACAAACCGCGCAAGAAATCAAGCGTTTCCAGCGAAATTTCCGTTTTTTCACGCTCAAAACAAAGAAAACCGCCCGGAGGCGGTTAAGGCTTCCGGGCAATGTCGGCGCGAATCAGGCCTTTAATGTACCCTTGCCTGTTGCCGACTTCTTCCAGACGCGCTAAAATGTCGGCGTCTGTGTTGATGTTTAATTTCAGGTAGACGCCGCGACAGTTCGCTTTGTCATAGCGTTCTTGCGGCGTCAGTCCGTCTCCGATAGGCTTAGGCATGGGCGCCACCTCTCAAAATTCCACTTGCGCCGTTCCGGTTGCGGCATACGCGATAACCGCGCTGAAATTGCGTTCCGCATAGTCCGCGCCGTATCCGGCGGCGGCGCAATCCGCGCCAAACTGACGCGCCGCGTCGAGAATCTTGTCATATCCCGGCGGGCAATCCATGTAATGACTTACTGCCCACCCCGCAATATAGGCGGCGTCACCAGTAACATCTACCGTCATATCATCTACGGCGCAGTCCATGCTGTAGCCGCTGTCGGCTATCCACGCCCGGATGATTTCCGCCGCGCCGTCCATAAGTGCGGTAGGGATATGCCGGGGAGATTGCGCCGCCTGTTTGTGGACTTGCGCCAAAAATACGGTGGGCGTCAAACTCATAATGATTGCCATTTCTTTTCCCT
>JAZRAA010000012.1:0-29545 GCA_045634325.1 Acutalibacteraceae bacterium
AAAAGTTTCCCGTGCGAAACTCGCTTACGTTATCGATGCCACGGCAGCGCCGATTTGTATGATTGCGCCCATTTCTTCGTGGGCGGTGGCGGTGTCGGAATACACCACCGGCGTGATTGGTGCAAACGGCGAGGAAATTTCCAGTCTCGCACTGTTCTGCAAAGCCATTCCGTATAATTTCTATTCCTTGCTTTCGTTTGTGTTCATCATTGCACTGGCACTGATGAAATTCGATTTCGGCCCGATGAAACTGCATGAGAAAAATGCTCTGAGCGGTGATTTGTTCACCTTCGGCGGCGAGGTTCTCGGCGGCGAATCGGCAGAAGACGGCAACAAAAAAGCCAAAGTGGTCGATTTGGTTTTGCCGATTGTGTTGCTCATTGCCCTTTCGGTTGTAGCGCTCATATATGTCGGCGGCTTCTTCGGCGGCGACCAAGCGGGCAACTTCATTGGCGCATTTGGTGACACTGATGCGACGGTTGGTTTGCCGCTGGGCGGACTGGTGGCGTTGGTGGTGACGGTGATATACCTCATCGCACGTCGTTTGGTTTCTTTCAAAGAAGCAATGTCCTGTATCCCCAAAGGCTTTGTGGCGATGGTACCTGCCATTCTCATTCTCACCATGGCAACCGCGCTGAAAACCATCACCGGTATGCTCGGTTCTGAGCCGTTCGTGCAAAACGCGTTGGCAAATGCGGGCGCACTGCACAATTTCTTGCCGGCTATCATTTTCTTGGTAGCTTGCGGCATTTCATTTGCGACCGGTACCTCTTGGGGCACGTTTGGTATTCTCATTCCGATTGTGTTGTCGGTGTTCCCGGCGGGCAGCGAACTGATGATTATCGGTATGTCTGCTTGTTTGGCGGGTGCTGTGTGCGGCGACCATTGTTCGCCCATTTCGGACACCACCATCATGTCCTCGGCGGGCGCACAGTGTGAACACGTCAACCACGTGTCCACCCAGTTACCGTATGCCGTTACGGTGGCCGCGGTATCCTTTGTCGGCTACATTGTAGCGGGCTTTGTGCAAAACTGGCTGATTGTACTGCCGATTATGGCGGTCGTGATGGTCGCGGTGCTGTTCGGCATTAAAGCGGTGACCAAGAAAAATGCATAATGCACACACCCCTTGGGCAGTAGCCCAAGGGGTGTTTTCTTGTTCATAAAGAGAATTTTATTTTTTATAAAAGTTTTACTTGACAAGTGTATATGTAATGGGTATAATAATAGCCGTTAACGAAATATATGCGCTCGTAGCTCAGCTGGATAGAGTGTTTGACTACGAATCAAAAGGTCAGGGGTTCGAATCCCTTCGGGCGCGCCAAAAAGAAACGACAATTTTCGACAAGAAAGTTGTCGTTTCTTTTTGTTCTCTTCACTATTCTCTTTTCGTTATTCTCTCTTCTCTAAAATTGTCGTTTCCAGATAATAGATAAGAGAGAAAAGATAAAAGAAAATGTGCTTTGCTTCGCAAAGCGTTGATTTAAAAAGTGAATTATGATATGATTAAATTAGAGGTGAAGATAATGAATAGTCCATTACTCGAAAAATCACTTGATTTTGCAACTAAAATAGTTTTATTTTATGAAGATTTTTCTAAAACAAGAAAAGATACAACTATTGCAAAACAATTACTTCGTTCTGCTACGAGTGTTGGTGCAAATATAAATGAGGCAATATATGGCAATAGCAAAGCAGACTTTATTTCTAAATTACATATTTCGCTTAAAGAAACAGGTGAAAGTATTTATTGGCTTAATCTTTTAAAAAGAACGAACTTAATTGATTATAATTTTGATGAATTACTCTCACTCTCTGAAGAAATCAAACGAATGTTGATAGCATCATTGAACACGGCAAAGGAGAATAATAAATGAATAGTACATTTTCGAAGAATTTAAAAAGAATTAGAACGGATAGAGGATTTACACAGCAACAGTTTGCAGAAGCAACAAAATTAAAAAGAAATACCATTGCTTGTTATGAAACAGAAAGACGAGAATGCGACTTTGATACATTAATTCTTTTTGCAAACACACTCAAATGTACTATTGATGAACTTCTACTTGAAAAATCAGAAAACATCTGTTTAGAAGGCACTGAAAATTTACATAAAGAAAGTCTAAAGGGATATATTTATATACTAACCAATCCATCTTTTCCAGATTATGTGAAAATTGGATACGCAGACAATGTTGATAACAGACTTCAACAGCTTAACAATAGCGAATGTACGCCGTTTGCTTTTCGGGTTTATGCAACTTATGAAGTAGATTCGCGTTTATCAGATTTAAAAATCCATTCTATCATAGATAAGTTGAATCCAGATTTACGCTCTATCGACAATTTTAATGGCAAAAAAAGAGTTCGTGAATTTTATGCAATGTCCGCCGAAGATGCATATTCACTTTTAGAAGCTATTGCTGAAATACATAATTTCACAAACAGATTGAAAAAATGGGAACCGAATCCAATTGAAAGAAAAGCTGAAGAAACTGCTGAAGAAATACAGTTAGAAAAAAAGGCAAGACATTTGAACTATACTTTTGATGATTGGCAAATCCCAAACAATGCTGAATTGGAATTTGCAAACGATACCACGATAAAATGTAAAGTTGTTAATAGAAGAAAGATTGAATTTAATGGTGAAATTCTTTATATGACACAGTTGGCAAAGAAAATCACTGGCAACGAATCAATTGTTCATGGACCAGGTTGGTTTGCACAAAATTTTAAATATAATGGTAAGCTAATAAAAGATATTTAAAAACAAATTTCCAATAATGAAAAATAATTTTTAAAACATGTAGTGGTTCAAATCCATAAGTCGAAAACAACGGACATTGCGTTTGCGGTGTCCGTTGTTTTTGTTCCGGTTGAAAATCGCTTTCGTTTGTGCTATGCTCATTTTATAAATTAGTATTTACGGAGAAAAAGATATGACCACGATACGCAATATGAACGAAAGCGATAAACCCTATGTACAGGAAATGATGCGGGTGTTTTATGCTTCGCCTGCCGTTCACACTGACGGCTCGGACGAGATTTTTGCAAACGACATCGAAAATTGTGTCAACGACAATCCCTTTTTAGAGGGCTATATCATCGAGGACGAGGCGCAGATACAAGGGTACGCCATGGTTGCCAAAAGTTTTTCCACGGAATTTGGGAAACCTTGTATTTGGATTGAAGACTTGTATCTGAAAGAGCAGTTCAGAGGGTGCGGTTTGGGGCAACAGTTTTTCGATTTTATCACGGCTAAATATTCCGATTGCATTTTCCGCTTGGAAGTGGAAGCGGACAACGAGCGTGCTGTCAAATTATATCAAAAATGCGGATTCACCGTTTTGCCGTATATGGAAATGAAAAAATGAGGTTTTTTCGCAAAATCCATTGAGATATGGCGATGGATATGGTATGCTTTTGGTAACAAATTTTGCCTTTGTGCAAAGAAAAGAGGTATGGTATGGCATATTTTGAATGTCCGAAATTGCCCGTCATTCCGGTGGAGTGGTATGCAAACAATGTGGTTTCTTCCATCAAAAAGGAAGAGAAAGCTTTGCTCATTCGTACCAAGGTGCTGGGGAAAAGTTTCACGTTTTCCGTGACGTTCCCGAAACTCGGCGGTGTCCGTGTGATGCAAAATGCGGGTTTCTTCGCTTGTGAGGAAACCGAAACCATCACATACAGCGGCAAAAAAGTGCTGAAAATGACCGCCGGCACGCAAACCGCTTTGTTCCGCAAGGACGAAGAGGTAGGTTTTGTGCTGGACGTTTTGAATGCTGACGGCAACGTGGTGTTCACCTTTACCGGCGCCTCCATTTTGTTCGGTTTTAACGGCAACAAAGTGAAAAAACTCAAAAAGGTAAAATTGCTGTCCAAATTTGAAAACGGCGAGGTGTTGTATGGTCTCGGCCAGCGCTGCAACACCTTTAACCAGGTCGGTCACGACGTGCTTATCTGGAATGCTGATACGTACATTCACGAGCCGTGGGGCGACGACGGTGACGACCACAACGAAGCGTACCAGAACGTGCCGATTTTGCACAGCACCAAAGGCTATACCTTGTTTATCAACTCCATGTACGGTGCGTGGGCGGATTTCGGCAAAACCGTGCCGCATGAATACAGCTTTGATTTTAACGGCCCGACCACTGACTTTTTTGTGTTCACCCGCACCCCGCAAGAGAACCTGCTTTCTTATGCCGATTTGACCGGCCACTGCATTTTGCCGCCCAAGTGGGCATTCCAATATTGGATTGGCGCCGCATCGCTGTTGTGGAACTTAAACCCCGCAGACAATCGGGACGGCATGACGTGGCAGGAAGTGTTGCGCAGTTACATTGACGGCTATAAGGCAATCGGTATTCCGCACATTGCGGCGTGCTTTGGTGAAGGCGCACCATCCGAAGCGGGACCTGAAGGCTATGACATTGCCGCCGAGACGGGTATGCGGATGTTCCGTTGGAACCGTCCTGCGTTGTATCTGCCGTATGATTTAAACGAAGATTTGGTGGAAAAGGTAACCGGCAGCAAAGCCCCTGAGGCGTTGCCGATTGTCACCGCTAAGGGATATAAACGCATTGTTGCTACGGGTTGCAGCGGTTGGTTCGACTATACCCACCCCAACGCAAAACCCGTTATCAAAGCACACTACGAGCCGTTCTTCAAATGGGGCGTCAAGGGTGCCATGCTGGACTACGGTGAATATGTGCGCACGGACGGCCTGTTATATAACGGACAGGACGGCAATGCCATGCACAACGTACATACCTATTATTATAATAAGACCATGAAAGAGATTTTCGAAGAGGAAATGGGCGATGACTACGTGTTGTTCAGCCGTTCCGGCTGTGCGGGCAGTCAGTCGCAAGCGTGTCAATTCGGCGGCGACCAAGCATCTTGTTTTTATGGTTTGTTGCAAGCATATTATTCCGGTGTCAATGATATGGCATCCGGTTACAACATGTGGGGCAGTGACGTTGGTGGTGGACACGGTGACGGCACTCCCGAATTGTATATGCGTTGGGTGCAGTTTGGCGCGTTCAGCCCGTTCATGCGTGCACACGGCTTGGGCAAACCGCGTAATCCGTGGGAACACGGTGACGAGAGCATCCGTTGCTTCCAGAAACATTTCTGGTGGCGTGAAAATATGCTGGATTACATATACAGCAACGCCATCAAAGCGCACCTGTTCGCTGAACCGACCATGCGTGCGATGCCCATTGCGTTCCCCGATGAAGATTTGGCGCAAGCGGATACCCAGTATATGTTCGGCAGCGAATTGTTGGTAGCACCCGTGTTGACCGAGGGCAGACAGTGCAGAAAAGTGACTTTCCCTCGTGGCAACTGGTACGGCTTGTGGGATGCCAAACGTATAGAAGGCGACCGCACTGTTATGGTGGATGCGAAATGGGACACCATCCCCGTATTCCTGCCCGCCGGTGCCGCCATGCAACTGGAAGTGGCGGAAAGCCTCAATGTTTGCGATTCCATGGCGGAAGGCAAACGCATTCCCGTTCTGCTCACCACCCCCGCCGATGCCAAACGCACCGTGCGGCAGTATGTGGATAAAACCTCCTATAACGAGTTTGTCACCGATATGGTGGACGGCGCACACACCGTTGAAAACGTAAACGGTGCCGATTTGAAAGCGGTGCTCGTATACGGTATGCAACCCACCAAAGTATTGGTGGACGGCAAAGAGGTGGCGTTTACCACCGCCGACGGCAAAACCGTGATTGAAACTCCCAAAGGCTTCAAAACCGTGCAAGTATTCTAATGTATAAAGGAACCGAGAGTAAACCGCTCTCGGTTCCTTTTTTCTACAAAACTTTACAGATTACTTGACAGATGTAAAGTGTGATGGTATAGTGAACGAGTCAAGAACAACAGGGTTGGGGTTTAGGAAGGATTGGCATGAAAAATACGATTGAGCAATTGAAAAAGCAGAAAAATGCGGTGATTCTCGCGCATTATTATGCGCCCGACGAGGCACAGGAAGTTGCCGACTTTGTGGGCGATTCATTCTATCTCGCCAAGGTTGCAAAAGAAAGCACCGCTCATATCATTGTGTTTTGCGGCGTTTCGTTTATGGGGGAGAGCGCAAAAATTCTCTGTCCCGACAAGAAAGTGCTGATGCCGGACTTGGCTGCGGATTGTGCGATGGCACATATGGTGCAAGAAGGCAAAATCGAAGAAATGCGGGAGAAATACGACGACCTCGCCGTTGTTTGCTATATCAATTCCACTGCAGATTTAAAATGCCAATCGGACGTGTGTGTGACCTCTTCCAATGCGGTGAAAATTGTGAAAGCACTTCCCAATCAACATGTTTTCTTTATCCCCGACCACAACCTTGGTAAATACGTGGCACAACAGGTGCCGGAAAAACACGTCATTCTCAATGACGGTTGTTGCCCGATACATGCAAAAATGTCCGTAGAATCGGTGCTGGCGGAAAAGGCAAAACATCCCACCGCCAAGGTGCTCGCGCACCCCGAATGTAACCATGCGGTTCTGGAAATGGCGGATTTCATCGGCAGTACCGCCGAGATTATCGCCTTTGCCAACGAGGACACGGCGCGTGCGTATATCGTGTGCACCGAAGTGGGTGTCAAATTCCGTTTGCGTGAAGATAACCCGCAAAAACAGTTCTATTTCCCGACCCCTTGCCCGTATTGTGCAGACATGAAGAGCAACACTCTCCAAAACATCCTGTCCGTTTTGCAAAATGAGGATCGAGAGGTACATATCGATGCGGCGGTGCGTGAACAAGCGTTGCGCCCGCTTTTAAAAATGTTGGAGCTTGGAAAATAATATGAAAACAGATATTGTAATTGTCGGTTGCGGCGTAGCGGGACTGTACTGTGCCTTACAACTGCCGCTGGACAAACAAATTGTAATACTATCCAAACGTGAAGCGACTGCGTGTGATTCGTATCTGGCGCAAGGGGGTATCTGCGTACAGCGGGATGATGACGACTTTGATGCGTTTTACGAAGATACCATGCGTGCGGGGCATTATGAGAACGATCCCAAATCGGTGGAACAAATGATTCGCCGTTCTCGTGGGGTGATTGCGGATTTGGTGTCGTATGGCGTGCAATTTGAGCGCAACGGCGACCAATTTGCCTATACCCGTGAAGGCGCACACTCGAAACCACGCATCCTGTTCCATGCGGATAAGACGGGCGAGGAAATCACCTCCAAGTTGCTCGAAGCCGTATATGAGCGGGACAATATCACCGTGCTGGAACATTGTACCGTGGTGGACATTATCCCTACCGCCGACGGATGTGGCGGTGTGGTTTGCAAAATGCAAGGCGGCAGATTTGACAGCATCGTTGCCGACCAAACGGTGTTTGCCACCGGCGGCATCGGTGGTCTGTTTGACCATTCCACCAACTACCCGCACCTGACGGGCGATGCGTTGGCGATTGCGTTAAAACACGGCATTGCCTTGCGGGATATGGACTATGTCCAAATCCATCCCACCACCCTGTATACCGCACAGCAAGACAGAGAATTTCTCATTTCCGAATCGGTGCGTGGCGAAGGTGCGGTATTGCTCAATGCGGCGGGCGAACGGTTTGTGGACGAGTTGCAGCCGCGCGACGTGGTGGCAAACGCAATTTTCGCACAAATGAAAAAGGATAACACGCCGTGCGTGTGGTTGTCCTTGTCGGCAATTCCCGAATCGGAGATTTTGTCACATTTCCCCACCATCTACCGTCGTTGCTTGGAGGCGGGGTATGACATCACCAAAGAACGCATCCCCGTTGTACCTGCCCAACACTATTTTATGGGCGGTATTGCGATTGACCTAAACGGCAGAACATCCATGAAACGTTTGTATGCGGTGGGCGAAACCGCCTGTAACGGCGTGCACGGCAAAAATCGACTGGCAAGCAACTCTCTGCTTGAAAGTTTGGTGTTTGCGGGTTGCGCCGCCGCTGATATTGAGAAAACGGGTACTCCCTTGCCGCCGTTTACCTATCATGTAGACGGTGAACAGTATGAAAATATGGAACAAAGGTATAAAGATGCCGTGTTGGCGGCGATGAAAAAGGAGAAACAGGGTATGAATGCCATTACGATGAAAATGAACGTGGACGATATGATTTTGTCTGCTTTGAAAGAGGATATCACCAGCGAAGACATCACCACCAACGCGGTGATGCCCACCGCACAAGCGGGCGAAGTGGACCTCATTTGCAAAGAGGACGGCGTGATTGCGGGACTGCCCGTATTTGAGCGGGTGTTCAAGTTGCTGGACGATAAAACACAGGTAGAATTTTTCTGCCAAGACGGCGACAATGTGAAAAACGGCCAAAAAATCGGCGTGGTACGTGGGGATATTCGCGTATTGCTGTCGGGTGAACGTACCGCGCTCAACTATCTGCAACGCATGAGCGGTATTGCGACCTATACACGTGCGGTTTCCTCGTTACTGGCGGGCAGCAAAACCAAATTGCTGGACACCCGCAAAACCACCCCGAATATGCGTGTGTTCGAAAAATATGCCGTGAAAGTGGGCGGCGGGTATAACCACCGCTTCAATCTGAGTGACGGTGTGCTGCTGAAAGATAACCACATCGGTGCCGCAGGCGGTGTCAAACAAGCGGTGGAAATGGCAAAAGCGTATGCCCCGTTTGTCCGTAAAATTGAGATTGAAGTGGAAAATCTCACCATGCTCAAAGAAGCATTGGAGGCGGGTGCGGACATCATCATGCTGGATAACATGAGCGTAGAGGATATGAAACAAGCGGTCTCCCTGTGCGCAGGAAAAGCCGAAACCGAATGCAGCGGCAACGTCACCAAAGAGAACATTGCACGTTTGGTGGATATTGGCGTGGACTACATTTCCAGCGGTGCGCTGACCCATTCTGCGCCCATTCTCGATTTATCTTTGAAAAATTTGCATGCGATTTGATGCGTGCGCCGGCAGAAAGGAGGCTTTTCCGTGAAATCCGAGCAAAGACGAAAACAAATAGCGACGTTGTTGTCGGCGGCGGAAAAGCCGTTGTCGGGTACGCACTTGGCGGATGTGTGCGGCGTATCTCGGCAAAGTATCGTGCAGGACATTGCGGTGCTCAAAGCGGCGGGATACGATATTTTATCCACGCATGACGGTTACGTGCTACAAGCCGCGCCGTATGCCGAGCGGGTATTCAAAATGCGGCACACCACTGCACAAACAGAGGACGAACTGCAAACCATTGTCGATTTGGGCGGTACGGTGGTAGACGTGTTCGTGTGGCATAAAGTGTACGGCAAGATGGTTGCCAAACTGCATATATTCTCTCGATTACAGGTTGAGCAGTTTATCGAAGGCGTGCGCAGTGGGCAATCGTCCGAACTGATGAACATCACCGGCGGGTATCATTACCACACCGTGCGTGCAGACAGCGAACAGGTGTTGGATACCATTGCTGAGCAGTTACAGAAAAAAGGGTATATCGCCCCCGAAAAGTGAATATTTTTTAAATTAGCGAGCCATACCCTTGACGGCTCGCTTTTTTCTGTCCATACTATATATTGAAGATAAAGGATGGTGACGGATATGTTGACTTTAACAGATGTATATAAATCTTATACCGCAGGGGCATCCACGGTGGAAGCACTCAAAGGTGTGAATCTCTGTTTTCGTAAGCAGGAGTTTGCGGCGATTTTGGGACCGTCGGGTTGCGGCAAGACCACTTTGCTGAACATCATCGGTGGACTGGATCGCTATACGGCGGGCGACCTGGCTGTAAACGGCCGTTCCACTAAACATTTCAATGACAGAGATTGGGATACCTATCGCAACCATTCGATTGGGTTTGTATTTCAAAGTTATAATTTGATTTCTCACCAAACGGTGTTGCGCAACGTGGAACTCGCCCTCACGCTTTCGGGCGTTTCTCGTGCTGAGCGTCGCCGTCGAGCAGTGGAAGCGCTGGAAAAGGTGGGACTGTCCGACCAACTGCACAAAAAACCCAACCAGATGTCCGGCGGGCAGATGCAACGTGTGGCGATTGCACGTGCATTGGTCAACGACCCCGAAATTTTACTCGCCGACGAGCCGACCGGCGCACTCGATTCGGGTACCAGCGTGCAAATTATGGAAATCTTAAAAGAGATTTCCAAAGAAAAACTGATTATTATGGTCACCCACAACCCCGAACTTGCGGCGCAATATGCCACCCGCACGGTAAAATTGTTGGACGGCAAGGTGGTGGACGATTCGAACCCTTGCATCGTAAAAACCGTTCCCACTGAAACGGCAAAGCCTAAACGTGACCGCCGCAAAGAAAAACGCACGTCTATGCGGTTTTTCACTGCGCTGTCGTTGTCGCTCAACAATTTGATGACCAAAAAAGCACGCACGTTTTTAACCTCGTTTGCGGGCAGTATCGGTATTATCGGCATTGCGTTGATTTTGGCGCTGTCTAACGGTGTGCAATCGTATATCGATGCGGTGCAGGAGGATACGCTGTCTACCTACCCGCTCACCATCGAGGCGGAAAACGTGGATATGTCCTCGCTGATGGAAACGTTAATTGGCATCGGTGCAGGCGAAACCGACCATGAAAAAGATGCGGTATACCCCAACGAAGTGATGTATGAACTGCTCAACACCATGAACAGTCTGGAAGCGGAGCATAATAACCTAAAACCGTTCAAAGCGTTTTTGGAAGACGAAAACAACGGCTTGTCTGCGCATATCAGTGCTATTCGTTACGGTTACGGACAGAATTTGCAGGTATACGTCAAGGATCCCGACGGTAAGATTGTGCTTTCGGATTTGAACGATATGCTCACTCGCATCACCGGCATGGAGGAGCAGATGGCAGTGACCGAAAACTCTCCCATGACCTCCATGATGGGCGGCGGGTTTGGCAACATGCAATTGTGGGAAGAAATGTTGGCGGGCGAAAACGGTGCGCTCATCAACGACTTATTATACGAACAATATGATTTGATTTACGGTGCGTGGCCCTCGGCGTACAACGAGGTCGTGCTCGTGGTGGACGAAAACAACGAGGTGCCGGACATCAGTTTGTATGCGCTGGGACTCAAAACCACCCAGCAGTTACAACAAATTTTAGAAAATGCCGCCAAAGGCGACACAGTTGAGGTGGAAAGCGGCAGTTGGTCGTATGCCGATATTTGCAGCCGCACTTTCAAAATGGTGTTACCTGCCGAGCGGTATCAAAAGGATGCGACAAGCGGCAAGTTCATTGACGTGTCCAAAACCGAGGCGGGATTATCTTTGCTGTATGATAACGGCGTGGATTTGAAAATCACCGGTATCATTCGCCCGAATGCAGATGCGGTAGCGTCCATGATGACCGGCAGTATCGGCTACACCACCGCACTGACCGACTATATGGCGCAAGAAGGTCAAACGGCCGCCGCCCTCAAAGCACAATTGGCAACCCCGGACACCGATGTGTTCACGGGTTTGCCGTTTAAGACCGACGATATGCAACAACCCACCGACGCACAAAAAGCAGAGGACATCAAGGCATATATCGGCTCGTTGCCCGCCGATAAAAAAGCGGAAATTTACGTTGAGTTGCAAGCAACCCCCACCGATGCATATGTGGCGCAAGCGGTAGAAGGCGGCATGAAGGGTTTGACCCGTGAGAAAATTGAGCAGATGATGGTTTCCGAATATGCCGTCCAAATGGGCGTGGATGAAGCGACCATTCGGGAGTATATTGCGAAAATGGACGACAACACGTTGTTTAACAACGTGAAAAACATGTTGGAACAACAGGTGCGTGCGCAGTATGCCGAACAGGTGACAGCGCAGATGAGCAATATCCCCGACGCACAGTTGGCGGCGGCGTTTACGGCGGCGCTGCCTTCGTATGACACGCCCGCATTGGTGCGGTTGTATGCAGACTATATGCCACCCACCGTATCCGAAGCCACCTATGCGGATAATTTGAAAACGCTTGGGCTTATCGACGAGCAAAACCCCACCGCCATCCATATCTATGCCGCTACGTTTGCGGATAAAGATGCGGTGTCCGAAGCGATTGCCGATTACAATGCGCAAGCCGCCGAGGAGGACGTGATCCAATACACCGATTACGTGGCACTCATGATGTCCTCCATCACCACCATTATTGGTGCGATTTCGTATATCTTGATTGCGTTTGTGGCCATTTCACTGGTGGTATCTTCTATTATGATTGGCATCATCACCTATATTTCGGTGTTGGAACGCACCAAAGAAATCGGCATTTTGCGTTCTATCGGCGCATCTAAAAAAGATATTTCCCGTGTGTTCAATGCCGAAACGCTACTCGTTGGCTTTGCGGCGGGCGCGATTGGTATTGGCGTGACATTGCTGTTGTGTTTGCCAATCAATGCGATTATCCGTGCACTGACCGGCATTGCAGACATCGGCGCATCCTTGCCGCCGATAGCGGCTATTGTGCTCATTCTCATCAGCATGACCCTCACCGTTGTGGCGGGCTTGTTCCCCGCCAAAGTCGCCGCCAAAAAAGATCCTGTGGTGGCATTGCGAACAGAATAAAGAAAACCGCCGTCATACGACGGCGGTTTTTTAATCTCTGAACGGTTCGTTCAAATCGGGTTCCACTTCTTTGTGCTGTTTTGCTTTGGGGAGACCTTGCGCAATTTCGGGGAATTCGTTGTCCGAGTCGGCGGTGGGTTGGATTTCATAGGTGCCGTATTTGTGCAACAGTTCATAGGCGTCGGTAGGCATACCTTGCACCGCTTCCACGCTGAAAGCGGTGGTTGCGTAGGCTTGTTCGTCCCTGACAGGCGGTTTGTTGTCCGGTTTTTTCATAGTATCGCACTCCTCTCACACCTAGTATGCCCAATTGTGAAAAGAAAACGCCTTATCCGACGGATAAGGCGTTTTTCACATTATCGAATTTTACTGCCTACAGGCACGTCATCCATAAAGATCACTTTTGCGGCCTCTTCGCCGTCTTTTTCGATGTCGGCGGCGAGAATCATGCCCGCACTCTCCACACCGCAAAGGGTTGCGGGTTTCAGGTTTGCCACCACGATGACGTGGTGTCCGATAAGGTCGTCGGGAGTATACCATTTGGCGATACCCGATGCAACGGTACGCGGTGTACCCGAACCGTCGTCGAGGGTGAGTTTCAAAAGTTTCTTTGCCTTTTTAATCGGCTCACAAGCGACCACTTTTGCTACACGCAAATCGGTTGCGGCAAAGGTGTCAATGGTGATTTGGGGCAAGAAGGTCACGCCCGCAGTCTCGGTTTCTTCTGCTGCGGCGGCATTTTCCGCTTCAATTTCCGCCAATTTTTTCTCCGCATCAATACGTGCAAACAACGGGGAAGGCGTACCCACGGCAAAACTGTCTGCTTTACCGAACACGGCGGTATCCAACGTACTGAGCGCATCCGCTACCTGCAACTGCGCCAAAATGGCTTTGCCGGTGGACGGCATGAACGGCTGTAACAGAATACCGAGAATCCGCAATGCTTCCAACAGGTTATACAACACGTCGTTCAAACGGCCCTTGGTCGCTTCGTCTTTGGCGAGTGCCCACGGCGCAGTTTCGTCGATGTATTTGTTGCAACGGCCTGCGAGTGCCATCACCGTGGCGGTGGCATCTGCGTTGCGATATTCGTCCATCAACTCGACGTATTTTTTGAGTGTTTGCGCAACCGTTTCCAGCAACGATGTGTCCATATCCTCGACGGCGGCGGGTTTTGTTACCTTGCCGTCAAAGTATTTGTTGGTCATCGCAATGGTACGGTTCACGAGATTGCCCAGTGTGTTGGCAAGGTCGGCGTTATATTTGTTGATTAAGCTTTCATAGGTAATGGTGCCGTCCTGTCCAAACGGGATTTCGGATAACAGATAATACCGCACCGCATCCACGCCGAAATGACGGACAAGGTCATCGGCATACAGCACGTTGCCTTTGGATTTGCTCATTTTGTCGTCGCCGGACAACAGCCACGGATGACCGAGCACCTTTTTGGGCAACGGCTCACCGAGCGCCATCAGAATAATAGGCCAGTAGATAGTATGGAACCGCACGATGTCTTTGCCGATCACGTGCAGGTCGGCGGGCCAATATTTTTTATATTTGTCCGAAGAGCCGTCGGGGTCATAGCCGCAACCGGTGATATAGTTGGAAAGCGCATCAATCCAAACATACGTCACGTGTTTGTCGTCAAACGGCACCGGCACGCCCCACGTAAATGACGAGCGGGACACGCACAAGTCCGAAAGACCGGGTTTTAAGAAGTTGTTAATCATTTCGTTGCGGCGGGAAATCGGCGCAATGAAATCGGGGTTTTCTTCATAATGCTTCAAAAGACGGTCTTGGTATTTGCCGAGTTTCAAGAAATAGGCTTCTTCTTTGGCATCGGTGACGTCTCTGCCGCAGTCGGGGCATTTGCCATCGGCGGTCAACTGGGACGGTGTGAAAAAGGATTCGCACGGCACACAGTATTTGCCTTCGTAAGCGCCTTTATAGATATCCCCTTGGTCGTACAGTTTTTTGAAAATTTTCTGCACGGTTTTTTCATGGTAGTCGTCGGTGGTACGGATGAAGGTGTCATAGGTCACGTCCATGCAATCCCACACCGCTTTGATTTGTGCGGAGATATCGTCCACGTATGCCTTGGGGGTGATGCCCGCAGCCTTGGCGTATTCTTCAATTTTTTGACCGTGCTCATCCGAGCCGGTTTGAAACAGCACGTCAAAGCCTTGCATTCTCTTATACCGCGCAATCATATCGGCGAGCACGATGTCGTAGGTGTTGCCGATGTGGGGTTTGCGGGAGGTGTAGGCAATGGCGGTGGTGATATAAAATTTCTTGTTTTCCATAACTCGTTGCTTCCTTTCACAAGGTATCAGTATTATATTATCATATTTTATTAAAAAAACAAGAGCAAATTGTTATATTATAAGGTATATATAATAGGACTTGTGCAATTTTTAAATGTATGCTAGAATACTGTCGTAATTTACAGGAAACGAGGACAATCGGTTTTGAGTGAAATAGTGAAAAATGGTTTTGACGATCTGGATTTACAGCCGGAAACCAAAAAAGCATTGGAGAAAATGGGATTCAAAGCGCCCACCCCGATACAAAAGCAGACCATCCCCGTGATGATGGAGGGCAGGGACGTGATTGCCAAGGCGCCCACCGGCACCGGCAAGACCTGCGCTTTTGGTATTCCGTTGATTGAATGTTTGGATACCGCGCTTGTCAATCTGCAAGCGTTGGTTATTTGCCCGACCCGTGAATTGTGCTTGCAAATTGCGGATGACTTGCGGCGGTTGATTGCGTTCCGTTCGGATGTGCGTGTGGCGGCTGTGTACGGCGGACAAGACATGAAAAAGCAGTGTATCGCCTTGCAGAAAAAACCGCACATCGTGGTGGCGACCCCCGGTCGCTTGCTGGACCACATGGAACGGGGCAACATTTGGCTGGGCGACATCTACACGGTGGTGTTGGACGAAGCGGACGAAATGCTCAAAATGGGTTTTGTCAAAGACGTGCGCCGCATTTTGAACGCCACCCCCGCCGATACGCAGGTGGTGATGTTCAGTGCCACCATTTCTCGTGAAGTGATGGACGTGGCGTGGGAATACCAGCGGGATGCTCTGGAAATCACGGTGGAATCAGCAGGCGACAACCGTCCGCAAATCGACCAGTACGAATTGGCGTTTAACGGCACCGACCGTTTGGAAACGATGTTGCGTTTGATTGATAAAATGGACTACCATCGTGTGATGGTGTTTGCCAACCGTAAAACCACCGTGATGGGACTGGGTAAAAAATTACAAAAAAGCGGGCGCAGTGCGGATTGCTTGCACGGCGACATCGGACAAGGACAACGCAACCGTGTGATGCGTGCGTTCCGTGAAGGAAAATTTGAAATTTTGGTTGCTACCGACGTGGCGGCGCGCGGCATCGACGTAGACGACGTGGAAGCGGTGTTCAACTTCGACGTGCCGGACGAGAACGAATACTATTTGCATCGCATCGGCAGAACGGGACGTGCCAAACGTCGTGGCGCGGCATATACTTTTGCGGGAGAAGCGGATGCATTTCGCATGCGGGACATCCGCAAATATACCCACTCGGACATCGTGCCGCTCGCTGTGGATGAAAGCGGAGAATGGCGATTGCCCGACGGTACCATATTAGGATAATGATAAAAACCACCGACTTTGGAGTACTTCAAAGCCAGTGGTTTTTTTGTTGCTTTTTTGGAAAGCCGGTTTTATATCGCCCCACGATACCTTTAAAATTTTGGTCAGTCCGAAAAAATAAAAAATGGTAATTTTCTGTTTTTTAGAATATTTATTCATATATTTTATATTTTTATACATTTTCAATTGTTCTTTCCTCAAAAAACGACACAAAGCCTGCGTAAAACAGCGGGTTTTTGGGGGCTTTCAGGGGAGTTTTATTGGCCCCTTTCGGCTGGTTGCACAAACTTTTCGTGTTTTTGCGTCTTTTCAAAATTCTTGCCCATTTTTAGCAAAAAATGGTAATTGCCGTCGAGCGAGTTGGCTATTTTGACTAAAATTGCAGTTCTGTATGGAAATATGTTGGCAGATTGTCGCAAAAATCTTGTCAAGTCGCGCTCTCGGTGAAATCGGAGAAAGCGAAAGGAGATTTTGCGTGAATAAAGCGGATTTTGTCCGCTTGTTTGTGCAAACCGCACAAAATATTGTTAAAAATGTTGTTTGACAGGGCAAAAAACTGTGCGTATAATACAAAAGGCATTGAAAAAAACGCATTTCCACAAGCCGTCTCACATACACTGCCCAGAGCGGTGTACAACAATTCTGTATATTTTTCATGACTGCTTCCCACTCTATAATCAGGTGAAGTCGTTAGGACGGCAGAAAGGATTTAAACGAACATGCATAGTATAAACAGTAAGTGTATAACGGCGGTGTGCAGATATATTCTTCGCCGTGGTACACGTCTTTGGGCAATGGCGCTGAGCGTTTCGGTTTTGGCCGGTACGTTGCTCGCATTTCCCGTAACGGCTACGGAAGAGGCCGTTGAACCGTTACCGCCTGCTGACGTGCAGGTGTGCGCTTTCAAGGTGCTTCAAAACAACGTGCAGGCGCTTGCCGCCGCTACGGTACCCACCACCGCCACCTACACCGGTGACCTGCTGATGTTACACAACGTCACCGTGCAGTCCGATGAAAGCGAAATGGTTTTGTGCTTGCAGGCGGGCAGCACCGTGCAAGATGTCGTTGCGGCATCGGGTGTTACGCTGGGCGAGCAAGATATGCTCACCGTGGAGGAAGACAGTTTCATCACCGATGGTTTGGTGGTAGCTGTTACACGGGTCGCATATAAAGAGTATCAAAAGACCTTCAAAGTGGCATACACCACCGAGGTTCGCTACACTTCCGAATTGCGCCAAGGTGCCAGCAAGGTGCAACAGGAAGGTAAGGCGGGTGTGCGCACCGTCACCTATCGTGACCGTGTGGAAAACGGCGAAGTGATTTCCACCGAAACGGTCAAAGAAGAGGTCACCACGCAACCCGTGAAGAAAATCATCTTAAAAGGCACCAAAGTGGGCAATGTTGTATCCGAGGCGCCGTTTGACATTGCGTTGGACAGCGCGGGTCAACCGCTCAAGTACGCTAAAAAACTCACCGGCAAAGCGACTGCATACACCACCGACCGTGGTGATTCGGGTGCGTATACTTCTACCGGCAGCAGAACCCGGGTAGGTATAGTTGCGGTAGACCCGCGTGTGATTCCGTATGGCACTAAACTGTGGATTGTTTCCGAAGACGGCAGACAAGTGTATGGTTATGCCGTGGCGGGCGATACCGGCGGAGCGGTGTGTAGCGGCAAGGTGCTGGTGGATTTATATTATGACACCTACGGCGAATGCACCAAATTCGGCAGACGCACCATGAACGTGTATATCTTGGAATAATCGTAAAAAATGACACTTTCGAAAATCGAAAGTGTCATTTTCTTTTTATGCCGCCGACACCCGCAGACGTTTTGTCACATTGACTTTTGGTGGAAAAAATGCTATACTGTGGTGTAACACTCTAAATAGAAAGGCGGGACTTTGATGAAGGTTTCCCCCTCGATACTGACTTGTGATTTTTCCAAATTGGCAAATGAAATGCAATTTGTGGAAAAATCCGGTGCGGACATGGTGCACATCGACGTGATGGACGGCGTGTTTGTGCCGAATTTGAGTTTTGGCGCACCGGTCATTCGCTGTATGCGACCGCACACCACGTTGCCGTTTGACGTGCATCTGATGATGCGCCATCCCGATCGTTTGCTGGACGATTTCATTGCGGCGGGCGCGGACCTCATCAATTTTCACGTGGAGTCGGAAGCGCCTATTGCCGAAACGTTACAGCGTATTCGTGCCGCTGGCAAAAAAGCGGCGCTCACCATTAAACCCAACACCCCGGCTGACGCAGTGTTTCCGTTTTTGGAGCTGGTGGATATGGTGTTGGTGATGACGGTGGAACCGGGTTTCGGCGGCCAGAAATTTATGGCGGATATGTTGCCCAAAATCCGTGAAATCCGTGATGAAATTGACCGTCGTGGATTGGATGTTGCGATTCAGGTGGACGGCGGCGTGAATACAGAAACAGCGCCGCTTTGCGCACAAGCGGGTGCGGATATTGCGGTTGCGGGCAGTGCTTTTTTCAATATGGACGACCCGTCTACTTTGGTACAAGCGTTACAAGCGCTCTAAAGCGTCGCCGTGATACAGCGGCACGCCCATTTCGCAGATATGCGCTGCGGCTTGGTTGCCTTGCCCTGTGAGCGATGCAAATTCCGTGAGCGGATAGAGAGCATGTGGCGGTGCGGTAGTGTATAACAGCAGATGGTATATATCGTGCAAACGGTATAACGCGCTTGCGAAAATGTTGTCGGCGAGCAGTCCTCGACAAGCGCGTGCCAAAGCGGGCAAATCCTCTTTGGCGAGCGCAAAGATATATACGCCGTCTGCGTCGAGTGGGCAAAGCGGCGGTGTGACCATCAAGAGATAGCCGTCTGCGGTGGGCGTTGCGCTCACACGCAAAACGTGGTGCAACGGCAACCGTGTCTGCGCACACACCGTTTTGAGAATACGGTGTATCACCGCTTGCGTTTTTGGGGTGCGTTGTTTAAAAATATCGCCGTTGGCACCAAACTTATGCAGTTCATGTGCGGTAATATGGATATGCAGTCGACCGTCTGCGATGGTGTGAAACTGCAAGTGGACCACCTCACTAAATTGAGTTTCGGGAGATGATAGGATGCTGTTTTTCAAACGCGGATTACCGCTTGACGATAGAAAATTACCTGCGGCTTTGTTGCCGTCGGCGCAAATGCATTGCCGCGCTACGCTGGCAGTGCCGCTCTCGTTCACCGAAACGCCGGAACTGGTGCCGTTGGCTACCGATACCGTCGTGAAAAAAGGTGAAAGTATATACGTGGACCAAAAAGGAATGCCGACTTTCAGTCCCGTGGCGGGCACACTGCTCACCTACATCGAGACACAGCACCCGCTGTACGGTGATTTGGCGTGTGCATCGGTCAAACCCGAAGACGGCGAAAAGATGACGCTCGGACTGGGACTGGACCCCAAATCCGTCATTGCCCCCGCTATCATACAAGCGGCGCGTGCGGCGGGTATCATAGATGAAATCGACGGCGTACCGTTGTATGAAAAATTGGAAACTTGGCAAAAACAGGACTGCTTCGTTGTGGCTGATGCGGTGGAGGCAGAGCCGTTTGCGAGTGCCGCGTTTTGCGTGGTATGTGAACAAAGCGAAGCGGTGTTAAAGGGCCTTGCTCTTGCGGCAAAGGCGGTAGGTGCCGTGGGCAGTACCGTGACGGTGTGTTTGGAAAATCCCGCCATGAAAGAACGCGTGGGGCAGGCACTCCCGACAGAGAAACTGTTTTTCGCCCAGCCGCTCTATCCCGTGACACAGTTTTGTGAACAGACGGAAGCGCCGGTATGCCGTATTGGCGTGCAGGCGTTGGCGGCTTTATATGCCGCAGTATATGAAGATGAAGCTGTCACCTCGATGGTGGTGACGGTGGCGGGGGATATGGTCCCCACCCCGCAAAATGTCCGCGTGACCTTCGGTACGCCGATACAGTCCATTTTGGACCATTGTGGTGTTGTCGGCACACCGGCCGCATTGATTGCGGGGGATGCCATCACCGGTATCGCCTTATTCGATACCACGTGTGCCATATTGCCGGGGATGACCTGCCTTTTGGCATTATCGCAGTTACCCACGGCAGAAAGCGACCCTTGTATCGGTTGCGGCAGATGTGCGCAGGTTTGCCATGCGGGGTTGTTGCCGTATGAAATTATGCGCCGACTGGAAAATATGCACTATGAACGATTGGCACGGTTGCGTGCAGATGCTTGTGATGCATGCGGTGCGTGCAGTTACGTGTGCCCCGCCAAGCGCAACGTGATGGGTGCGGTAAAACAAGCTGCTCAAAGTGATGGCAGTGTATTTTTGAATTGGGGAGGCGATGATGATGTATAAATCCACGTCCCCTTGGTTGCGTGCGCCTGACCGCAACGAAACGTTTATGGTCAACGTCGAGATAGCCTTGTTGGCATTGTTGGCGTTTTCTGCGTTTGGGTATGGTTGGCGCCCTGTTTTGTTGACAGGTTTAAGCATTTTATCCGCCGTTGTGTGTGAGTTAATCGGCAACGCCGTGCGCCATCAACGTCCCACCGTATTTGACGGTGCGGCGGTGGTTACCGGCACCATGATTGGATTATTGATGTCTCCGATGACGGCATATTGGGTGCCGATGCTCGCCTCCGCATTTGCGGTGATTGTGGTAAAAATCCCGTTTGGCGGTACCGGTCGCAATATTTTCAATCCTGCGGCGGCGGGTGTTGCGCTGGCGACCCAGTGCTTTGCTACACGGTTATTCACCTACCCTGATGCGGGCATTGAACAGCGTTTACCGCTCGGCAATGTCATGGAAAATATTGTCACAAGAACCTCCCCTGCCGCAGAACTGGCGGCGGGTGCGAAAACTGCGTTCACCTTTGAAGCGGTGGCGTGGGGAGAACTCAGTGGTCCTATCGGTGCTACGGCATTTTTCTTGTTATTGGCGGCGGCAGTCTTTTTGTTCTTGCGCCGCACGGCTTCTCCGCTTATTACGGTATCGTATCTGGCGGTATGTGCGTTTTTCGCCATGCTGTTCCCTCGCAGTTCAGAGGATGGTATGTGGTATAACGTGGCGGCGGAAATTTGTTCGGGATATTTGTTGTTTGCGGGCATTTTCTTGCTCAACGATCCCGTCACCGCCCCCAAAGTACCGCTCGCGAGAGTGGTATACGGTGCCTTGGCAGGCTTTTTGGTGATGTTATTGCGTCACGTGGGCAGATTCGAAGAGGGTGCTTGTTTTGCGGTATTGCTGGTCAATGCAATTGCAGGGCCGCTGGACCGTGCGTGCTGGTACTTTTGTGATGGTATCCGCACACGTGGCGGTATATTTGGAAAGCGGGGTGAGCGCACGTGAAACTGACAACACGGACCAGACATGCATTTGCGCGTGCGGTTGCCACCGATAACGTGGTGTTGGTGCAGGGATTGGGTTTGTGCCCCATCATTGCGGCGGGCACCACTTTGCAACGTGCAGTGGCGCTGACGGTATGTACGGCGGCGGTGCTGTTGCCCAGCAGTTTGTTGATGTCCGCTATCGGTAAACGATTGCCGGCAGTGTTTCGCGCGCCGCTTTATACCTTACTCGCCATGGCGATGATGGTGGGATGCGCATTTTTGATGACCGCATACGTATCCCCCGAATTGTATGCTTCTTTGTATGTGTTTTTACCGCTGATGGCGGTGAATACGTTGTTCACGTATCATGCGGGCGGTGTGTCGGTGGGACAGCATCCGTTGGTGGCAATCGCCGATGCAGTGGGTACCGCTTTCGGCTTCGGTTTGGTGATTTGCGTGGTATCTGCTTTGCGTGAAATCGCTATCAATGGTACCGTTTGGGGTGCGCCGCTGGACTTACAGGTGCGTTTTCCCGAAGCGGCATATCCGTTCTCTGCAATTATTCTGCTTGGATTTATGGCGGCGTTATTGCGCCAAATCAAGCAGAAATATATGCGCACTTTAGAAACAGAGGAGGCGGTTTTGCGTGAACGAATTGTGGAATAGTATTCTCTTCTTGTTTGCCGCCGCCGTTTCGCAAAACATTGTGTTGACCACGGGTTTTGGTTCGTCAATGGTATTGCGTATGGTGCGCCGTCCCAAAGACATCGGTGTTTTTTCACTGATACTCGGCTTTTTTGCGGTAGCGACAGTGGCGATTTGTCATCCGTTGGACAACGTACTGGGCATTGATTTTTGGCCAAAACTGTTGCGTCCATTACTGATTGTTGCGGTGGTTGCGGTGTTGTACTGCTTATTTGTGCTGATTTGCCCCAAAGCATTTCCACGCTTGTATGCACGCATCGCAAAACTGTTGCCGCTTGCCGCATTTAACAATCTGGTGATTGGTATTGCGTTGATTTGCAACCATAATTTTTCTACCACGCTGACCAGCGCCATCGGTCTTGCCTTGGGCGGTTGCGTAGGTTTTGTGGCACTCAGTTTTATCACGGCTGAGGGCATTGAACGATTGGATAACCCCGACATACCGCAGGCGTTTCGTGGTTTGCCTATCACACTGGTGTATGTAGGGATGTTGGCGCTGGCAATTCTCGGCTTTTCTTCGTCCGTTTCGTTAATTTAGGAGGAATTCTAATGGGTTATAAAGTACACCGCAAACGGCGGTATTACTCACGGCGCAAATCGCCGTATACAAAGGTGCTGGGTTGGGTGCTTGTCGCCGCAATCGTGGTTCCTGCCGGCTTTTTTGGCGCGAAATGGCTTTCGGGCGGTAAGATAGAAATGCCGACCGTGGCACTGCCCACCACGACCACTGTGGGCAGTACGGTATCTACCACCGTCACCACTGCACCGGCTCCGGTAACCGTTTCTTCTCAGTTCCGTGGTTTTTCTTTGCCGTATACGGCGCTTTTGGATGCGACCACCCTTAAAGATGCCGCCGTGAAAGCCGCCGCTGCGGGTTTCAATTGTGCGGTGATAGAACTTAAAGACAAAGACGGCAACCTGTATTATGCCACCCAAACGCAAGCGGGGCTGACCGCCGCCGCTGCGACGGCGGATGCGGTATCGTTGACGGTGTTGACCGAGGCGTTTGCCACGCTGAAAGAAGCGGGTATTGCGCCGATACCGCTTTTGTATGCGTTCGAGGACACCAAAGCACCGCAAAACTTGCCGGCGGCAAAGGTGACCGTTGCGGGACACGCCGATTGGATGTGGTACGACGGTGACCCGCAAAAAGGCGGCAGACCGTGGCTCAATCCGTATGCAGATGCTGCACAGACCTATATCACTGCGTTGGCTGAAGAATTGCAAACGGCGGGTGCGGGTGCGATTATGCTGGACGGTGTGTATTTCCCCACCCAAACCGCACAATCCGATTTCACCGCCGGAGGCGATGCGTCGCTGACCAAAGGACAGGTGCTGGAAAAATTTGTGAGCCGTATGGATACGTTATGTGACGTTCCCGTGTTGTTGCGGTGTTCGGTGAATGCTGCGCTGGGCAACAATACTGCGGGCTACGACACCAATCCGTTGTCGCTGGGTGCGGCGGCCGTGCTAGCGGATGCACGTGTGTCTCACTTGGGAGATAAACTCGCCATAGAAGGTGAGATGCTGGCAGTTTCTGCGCAGACGTTGACCGATGTGTTACCACGCTTGCAGGATGCATTGGAAAAGCGTGCGGAGGCACAATCCGAAGTAAGCCGCCCCGCAACCGTTTTGTTGCTGGAAGGCGATACGGTGGCGGCGCAGTTACAAGCGTTGCGCACAGCCGATGCGGATACTTCTTATTTTGTATATCAAAAGGATGGCAACTATGACTTTGCCGCCCTTTCCCATACTACGACATAAAGGTTGTTTGTGACACCTAAAAAAACCTGCCCTCTCGATTGAGAGGGCAGGTTTTTTATTGTTTTATTTGGGACGAAGGATTATTCCTCGTTGCCGTACAATTTGCCGAGTTTCACCAGATGCTCGTAGCGAGCAACCGAAGCGGCTTCCGCTTGTGCGAACAACTCTTTGGCACGATCCGGGAAGGAACGGGTCAAGGAGGAGTAGCGTGCTTCGTTCAAGATGAACTCTTGGTAATCGCCGGTGGGCGCTTTGCTGTCCAGCGAGAACGGATTTTTGCCTTCGGATTTGAGGGCGGGGTTGAAGCGGAACATATTCCAGTAACCGCAATCCACAGCCTTCTTCATTTCTGCTTGGCAGTTGACCATGCCGCCCTTGATGCTGTGCATCTCGCAGGGGGCGTAGCCGATGATGAGCGACGGACCCGGATAGGCTTCCGCTTCTGCGATAGCTTTCACGGTCTGGTTCATGTCGGCGCCCATAGCAATCTGTGCAACGTACACATAGCCGTAGGACATGGCGATTTCTGCCAAGGATTTTTTGCTGATGGCTTTACCCGCAGCAGCGAACTGTGCCACCTGACCGATTTGGGAGGCTTTGGAAGCCTGGCCGCCGGTGTTGGAGTACACTTCGGTATCGAACACCATGATGTTGACATCTTCACCGGAAGCGAGCACGTGGTCAACACCGCCGAAGCCGATGTCGTATGCCCAGCCGTCGCCGCCGAAGATCCAAACGGATTTCTTGGACAGATATTCTTTGTCAGCCAACACGGCAGCGGCTGTCGGGCAACCTTCCGCGGCGGCTTTTTCCAATTCGACAATCAAAGCGTCGGTAGCAGCACCGTTGGTTTTGCCGTCGTTGACGGTATCCATAAACTGTTTTGCAGCCGCTTTGAAATCGTCGGAAGCTTTGTCGGAAGCAACCATTTCTTCGATTTGGTCAATCAAACGATTGCGGATTGCTTTTTGGCCGAGGTACATACCAAAGCCGTGTTCTGCGTTATCTTCGAACAAGGAGTTCGCCCAAGCAGGACCGTGGCCGTCTTTGTTGACGGTGTAGGGAGAAGTAGCGGCAGGACCGCCCCAGATGGAGGAACAACCGGTTGCGTTGGAGATATACATACGATC
The DNA here is from genome assembly GCA_045634325.1 of Acutalibacteraceae bacterium. GTDB lineage: Bacteria > Bacillota > Clostridia > Oscillospirales > Acutalibacteraceae > URNF01. The sequence continues at coordinate 25,098 of JAZRAA010000012.1, forward strand.
GCCGAACAATTGGGTGACGAGGCGAGCGTAAGCGGTCTCGGCACAACCTGCGCAAGAGCCGGAGAACTCAAGCAACGGCTGTTTGTACTGGCTGGCAATCACGGAAGTACCGCAAACTTCGGGTTTCTCGGTGACGTTTGCCACCATGTAATCGAACACTTTCTGTTCGGTTTCTTGGCTCTCGCGGGGAACCATGGTCAGCGAGTGGGTCGGGCAAACACCGACGCAGACGCCGCAACCCATACAATCCAGCGGAGAGATAGCGAGCGCATAGGTGTAGTCGGTTTTGATAACCGGCTTGGGAGCAAATTTGGTGCCTTCGGGAGCAGCAGCTTTTTCGTCGGCATTGAGAGCAAACGGACGAATGGTAGCATGCGGGCAAACGAAGGAGCACTTGTTACATTTTGCGCAGGTGTCGGCGTTCCATTCGGGAACCATAACCGCAACACCACGTTTTTCGTAAGCGGAAGCACCGTGTTCAAACGTACCGTCAGCGTGGTCCATGAAAGCGGAAACCGGCAGGGAGTCGCCTTGCATTTTGGAAACGGGCTTCAAGATGGTGTCTACCATTTTGACCAGTTTTTCGGGACCGTTTTCACCGGCATCAGCGGTGTTGTCAACGGCAGTTGCCCAATCGGCAGGCACGTCCACTTTCACGAAAGCGGAAACACCGGCATCGATAGCATTGTGGTTTTTCTCCACAACGTCCATACCCTTCTTGGAGTAGGATTTGGTTGCCGCATCTTTCATATACTGCACAGCTTCTTCAATCGGCATAACTTTTGCCAGTGCGAAGAACGCAGCCTGCAGGATGGTGTTGGTACGCTTGCCCATGCCGACTTTGGCGGCGAGGTCGATAGCGTTAACGGTATACAGCTGGATGTTGTTTTCCGCAATATAGCGTTTTGCGTCAGCGGGCATATGCGCATCCAGTTCTTCTGCAGTCCACTGGCAGTTGATCAAGAACACGCCGCCGGGTTTGACGTCGTTGACCATCTTGTAGCCCTTGATAACGTAAGACGGGTTGTGGCAAGCCACGAAGTCCGCTTTGTTGATATAGTACGGGCTCTTAATCGGCTGGTCGCCGAAACGCAGATGGGAAATGGTGATACCACCGGTTTTCTTGGAGTCATACTGGAAGTATGCCTGCACGTATTTGTCGGTGTGGTCACCGATGATTTTGATGGAGTTTTTGTTTGCGCCAACGGTACCGTCGCCGCCCAGACCCCAGAATTTGCATTCGATGGTGCCGGCAGCCGCGGTGTCGGGAGCGGGTTTCTCGTCGAGAGAAAGACCGGTCACGTCGTCCACGATACCCAGAGTGAACTGCTCTTTGGGGCAATCTTTGGCCAGTTCTTCAAACACAGCAAACACGCTGGAGGGAGGGGTGTCTTTGGAGCCCAGACCATATCTGCCGCCAACCACTTTTGCACTGCGGCCGGTTTTTGCCAGAGCGGTCACCACGTCCATATACAGCGGCTCGCCCAAAGAACCGGGTTCTTTGGTACGGTCGAGAACCGCAATTTTCTTGACAGTTTCGGGGATAGCTTCCACCAATTTTTCGGCGCTGAACGGACGGTACAGGCGAACTTTCACCAAACCGACCTTCTCGCCTTTGGCGGTCAAGTAGTCGATAACTTCTTCTGCCACGTCGCAGAAAGAACCCATGGCGACGATGATGCGGTCGGCATCGGGTGCGCCGTAGTAGTTGAACAGTTTATAGTCGGTGCCGAGTTTGGCATTGACTTTGTCCATATACTTCTCAACGATAGCGGGCACTGCTTCATAATATTTGTTGCAAGCCTCACGATGCTGGAAGAAGATGTCGCCGTTCTCGTGAGAACCACGCATCACGGGATGCTCAGGGTTGAGCGCGCGTTTACGGAATGCTGCAACGGCATCCATGTTGCACATTTCTTTCAAATCCTCATAATCCCAAATCTGGATTTTTTGGATTTCGTGAGAGGTGCGGAAACCGTCAAAGAAGTTGATGAACGGCACACGGCTTTCGATGGTGGAGAGATGCGCCACAGCGGCCAAGTCCATAACTTCCTGGGTGTTGGTTTCGGCGAGCATCGCAAAACCGGTCTGGCGGCAAGCGTACACGTCGGAATGGTCACCGAAAATGTTCAGCGCATGAGATGCCACGCAACGTGCAGACACGTGGAAAACCGAGGGGAGCAATTCGCCCGCGATTTTATACATGTTGGGAATCATGAGCAACAGACCCTGCGAAGCGGTGTAGGTGGTGGTCATCGCACCCGCGTTCAGAGAACCGTGCACAGTACCGGCGGCGCCGGCTTCAGACTGCATTTCGGACACTTTCACAGTAGTACCGAAAATGTTTTTCTGACCCGCGGCTGCCCACTGGTCAACGTAGTCTGCCATGGGGCTGGAAGGGGTGATCGCATAGATACCCGCGACCTCGGTAAATGCATAAGACACGTATGCCGCAGCATTGTTACCGTCCATGGTCTTGAATTTTCTTGCCATTGGTATATTCCTCCTTTAAGGATTAAAGTAAACATCTTTTGCGTGTGCGCACCCATGTGCGTCACACCAACTATTAGGTTACCATAAAATTTTAGGGTTGTAAAGTGAAAAAAACCTTATTTTAAAGGAAAATACTTATATAAATTATATAAGGGAGTAATTGCCTCTTGGGGTTGTTTTGGTCAAAAGCGGGCAATACCGCTGGGTGCGATGCTCACTTTCTTCTGTTTTCGGCATTTTTCGGTCGATTATCTCCTGTTTTCTCGTGTTTTCACGCATTGACAGAACGAAAAAAAGCGGGTAAAATATACTATGTTACTGTATATATAAAGTATTTGAAAGGGGAAATCTTTTCACCATGGACCCTGCTCCTATCGGGCAGATTATACTGCTGTTTTTACTCATTCTTTGTAACGCATTTTTTGCCGCATCGGAAATTGCGATTATCACGCTCAATGATAATAAATTGCAAAAGCAAGCGGAAGCGGGCGATAAAAAAGCCAAGCAGGTGTTGTCGCTGACAGCCGATTCTTCACGTTTTCTCGCTACCATTCAGGTGGGCGTGACGCTTGCCGGCTTTTTGACCTCCGCAACGGCGGCGCAGTCTTTGTCAGAGCCGCTTGCCGATTGGTTTGTGGGACTGGTACCCTCGTTGCAGGCGCAGGCGGGTTTGGTGCAGTCGGTCAGTGTGGTGGTTATCACCTTGCTGATGTCGTATTTCTCGCTGGTATTCGGTGAATTGGTGCCCAAACGCATCGCCATGCAAAAAGCGGAAGCGGTGGCTTTTGCGTTTATTGGTCCGTTGCGTGTGGTGGCAAGCATCTCCAAACCGTTTGTGAAATTTCTTTCTTTTTCCACCAATGCGATGGTGCGTTTGTGCGGTATGGACCCTCACGCAGACGAAGAACAGGTCACCGAGGAAGAAATTCGCATGTTGGTAGATGTTGGCGAAGAAAAAGGTGTGATTGAAGAAGTCCAAAAGGACATGATAAATAATATCTTCGAATTTGACGACCTTGCCGCAGGCGAAATCATGACCCCCCGTACCGACGTCGCCGCACTGGATATAGAGGATGGTCTGGAAGAAGCGTTGCGCATCGGCGTGGACGAAGGATTTTCTCGTTTGCCGGTGTATGAAGAGGATATTGACCATATCATCGGTATTTTGCATATCAAGGATTTGTTACCCTACGTGGGCAGAGAGATGCCCAAAGAGGTGACCTTGCGTAATTTGGTGCGTGAAACCCATTTCGTGCCGGAAACCAAGCATTGCGGTGATTTGTTCTCCGAAATGACCGCCAAGCGCATGCAGATGGCGATTGTGGTGGACGAATACGGCGGTGTTGCGGGCATTGTCACCATCGAAGATTTGCTGGAAGCCATTGTGGGTAATATGCAGGACGAGTTTGATAACGAGGAAGAAGAAATCACCCAGCTGGATGAAAACAGTTTTGAGGTGGATGGTTCGACTTCCATTGAAGAGGTCAGCGAATTGTTGGACGTGCAGTTGCCGGAGGGCGACTATGACACTTTGGGCGGCTTTTTGCTGCAACAACTGGGTCGTATTCCCGGCGTGGACGAGCATCCGGAAGTGGCGTTTGCCAACATCGTATTCACGGTACAGCAGATGGACGACCGCCGCATTGATGCGGTGCATGTGGAACGTACGCCGCAGGATGCGGATGCCGCTGCGACGGATGATGAAGGCAGCAAATTCGGACGCTCAGAAAAATAAAAAAATAAAAACTAAAAAAAGTTGTTGACAAACATACAGTCTGTGTTATATAATACAATCCGTCCCCGCGCCATGGGGACGGATTAGATGACATGGCTGTATAGCTCAGTTGGCTAGAGCATGCGGTTCATACCCGCAGTGTCATTGGTTCAAATCCAATTACAGCCACCAACATGGCCCGATGGTCAAGCGGTTAAGACACCGCCCTTTCACGGCGGTA
>JAZRAA010000013.1:0-24251 GCA_045634325.1 Acutalibacteraceae bacterium
AGTGAACCGTCCGACCCTCGTTCTCGCTCACAACAAAACTCTCGCCGCACAACTGTGCAGTGAGTTCAAAGAATTTTTCCCTGAAAATGCGGTTGAATATTTTGTGTCCTAACATAAGATTTGACCTAAAAACCGCGATAAAATGCCGCTTTTAGGAACTTTTTAACACAGAATAACACGTAATAACATTATATAAACCAAATAAATTTGTGACCTAAATTCGTGTAATTACCAAAAGAATATATAGAAATTATTTTATTAAAAATAAATTGTAAGGATGTTAAAATGGAAAAAATAGTTGATTTGGAAAGTTTATTTGAATTTATATTATCAGCAGATTGTATAGAAAAGGATGCGATGTTCGGGGGAGATATTAATATTCCAATATATGATATAACTGCAGAGCAGTTTTTAGAATTTGCTGAAAACGCAATTTTATCCGAAACAAAAGAAAGTGTTGTAAACGCTGTTTCAAATTTGAAGCGTGCAATAGATTGTGAAATGGATTTGTTTTTTGAGAGTATGAATATTAAACGTATTTTTGATAAAAACAATTTGAAGTTTGAAATAAAGTCTAAATTTTTTCTTGATGCAGGTTTATTACCGACTCATTCTATTAACAAACTAAATACAATAAGAAACAAATTGGAACACGAATATCAGATGCCCCTAATAAGCGATGTGCGTACATATTATGAATTGGCTTGGGATGTCGTAAAAATTATAGAGCTATATCTTGAACTAATATATACCAGTGGCGAAATAAACATGTCTTTGGAAAAAGGTTGTAAAAAATATTATTTAATAGTTAGTTATGATGTCGAATTGTGCGGCTTTATTTTTGAAGTTTATGATTGGACTGAAGGTGCTGATAGAAAAGAAAAGCAAATAACTGTATATCTAAAAAACAAATCAGACTATGATAGTTTTATAAAAGCATTTAGGTTTTATTTGTTTTCTATTAAGTTTTTTAATTTAGGAAATGTTGAGTTGTACAAGGAAAATATAAAAAAACTCAGAACATAATTGTAAAAATAATTCGAATGTATTATTTAAGAGAAAGTGATGAAAAGAATGAATTTTATTGAAATGGATGGTTATCAATTTGAAGTTTTTATATGTAATCTGTTCCGCAAATTAGGATTTGAAGTTGAGGCAACCAATTATTCTAATGACGGAGGAATTGATTTAATAGCAACCTTCCGAAAGCCCATATTTTGTGGCAAATACATAATACAATGCAAGAATTGGGAAGGCCATGTAGGACAGCCTGAAGTACGCGATTTATACGGCGTAGTTATGGACCAAAGAGCAAATAAAGGAATTTTAATTACCCCTTCAGATTATACAGAACAAGCATACGATTTCGCAAAAGGAAAAAATATTGAACTTATTAATGGTTCGATATTAAAATCTCTCATTAATGAGGAAGAATGCATTGATACCCCTAGCAATGATTATGATTATGAATATCGTAATGATAGATACAATTACTTAAAAAACAACATTAACGAAGAACCTAATGAGATACAAAATTATATTGATTTAATAGAGTATCTCCGTGGCTTTATTAGAGAACAAACTTGTTCAATATTGATTTTAAATGAATATGTCGAGCTTGTTGAGAAATTAATTAATCGTTGTTTTAGAAAAACATCTAAATCCATAGATAAAGAAATGGCTTTGTTATTGCAAGCAGAAGCTTATATTTGCATGGGCGAATTAGCTAAAGCGACAGAAATACTAATACGAAACAATAAATTCTTTATTCCTAATTTTTGTTCGCAATATCAGTTATCACAGCAGTTTCATGGTGGACAAGGTTATGGATATAATTACTTATATGCCTGGAATTTACATGCTGCGTATAAGCAAATAGGATATGAAAAGGGATGTGAGTTGATATTATCTAAATTTTCTCGTCGAAGCGAAAACGGACGTCCGCTTTTGTCTAGCACAAATGTTGACCGCCCATTTGTGGGACAAGAAGTTTATGGTAAATTGTTTGTATATCCACTTGTGAGAATGTGTTCTTTCGGTAAAGGTAACGTAAAACATTTGAATACAAATGGGTATTACATAAAGGATATGATAGAACCCAAATATTTTTTTGACAGTTTTTATAAAAAAGATAATCAGAAGTTAATTGAAGAGATAGAAAAGGTTTTTACACTTAACGGGATTATTTAAATTTTTATTTTAGTGCTTAATTTCCCAAAGAGAGGAATGCTTATGTTTTTTGATCCTTTGGTTTCTTGGATTGTACCTGTTTTTGGTTACTTATTTGATAAAATTGATTCAATCACCACTACTGTTCCTAAGCACCCCCAAAAGCCTTCGTACCCAGAGCCACATAGAGACCCAAAAACTGGTAGTATAATGATTGAAAACAGTTTACTTTGGAATGAAGATATAAAGAAATATGGATATGCACAAGCTCATAAATGGGTGAGACAAGGCAGATATAATTTGACACCAGAACAATTAAAGATAGAAAAAGAACGTATAAAAAGAGAATTAGAAGAATTGTATAAAACAAAATGAGGTTTATAATGATAAGTTGAGAGAGATTAATACTATTATGTAAATAACTTATCTTGTGTTATTTCGTGTTATTTAGAGTTATCCTGTTAGCTTTTCAAAATTGAACTTTTTTACACGAATTTTGATTTTTATCAAAAAGTGATATTTACTGTAAAAAAGCGAATAAAACGCAAGTGAATATTTTGCTGACTATTTTGCACTGATTACGACTACAAATTTGTGACCCAAATTCGTGTAATAGCATTTTGGTCAAGTTTTTGAGCAAAAATTCAGTGAATTTAAGACGATAAAATGACAGAAAATAATTAAAAAAGAGAGGAGTGAGAACATGCCGGATAAGTTTATTTTACATTCACCGTACAAGCCAACTGGAGACCAACCACAAGCTATTGAAAAACTAAGCGAAGGCATCAAAAATGGCTTAACAGAGCAGGTTTTGCTGGGTGTTACCGGTTCGGGTAAAACCTTCACAATGGCGAATATTATCGAAAAAGTGAACCGTCCGACCCTCGTTCTCGCTCACAACAAAACTCTCGCCGCACAACTGTGCAGTGAGTTCAAAGAATTTTTCCCTGAAAATGCGGTTGAATATTTTGTATCCTATTACGATTATTACCAACCGGAAGCTTACATTGCTTCCACCGACACCTATATTGAAAAAGATTCCGCTATCAATGACAACATTGATAAATTGCGCCATTCCGCCACATCGGCGTTGTCCGAAAGACGTGATGTCATAATCGTTTCCAGCGTATCCTGTATTTACAGTTTAGGTGCACCGGAAGATTACCGTAAAATGCGGGAATCGTTGCGACCGGGTATGCAAAAAGATAGGGATGCGCTGTTAGCAAGACTGGTCGAATTGCAATATGAACGTAACGACGTTAATTTTATCCGTAACAAATTCCGTGTGCGTGGTGATGTGGTGGAAATTTTCCCCGCAAATGAGGATGATACCGCCATTCGTGTGGAGTTTTTTGGCGATGAAATTGACCGTATTAGTGAAATCAATCCTTTGACAGGAGAGAAAAAAGCAGAATTACAGCATGTTGCAATTTATGCGGCTTCGCATTATATCGTACCGCCCGAAAAAATGGCGGTTGCTGTGGAAGAAATTGAGCGAGAACTGGACGAGCGGGTTGCATTCTTTAAGAGTGAGGGGAAACTGCTGGAAGCGGAACGCATTTTACAGCGCACCCGTTATGATATTGAAATGTTACAGGAAATCGGTGTATGCAAAGGCATTGAAAACTATTCCCGCATTTTAACGGGACGTGCGCCGGGATCGACACCGTTTACACTTTTAGACCATTTCCCCGATGATTTTTTGCTCATCGTGGATGAATCGCACGTGACTTTGCCGCAGGTGCGCGGTATGTACGGCGGTGATGTGGCGCGTAAAAAGAGCTTGATTGATTTTGGGTTTCGTTTGCCCAGCGCGTATGATAACCGTCCTTTGCACTTTGATGAATTTTATGAGCGAGTCAACCAGGCTATATTTGTTTCCGCAACTCCCGGTGAACTGGAAAAGCAAAAGAGTACGCAGATTGCTGAGCAAATCATCCGTCCGACCGGTCTTACCGACCCAGAGGTTTTTGTAAAACCCATTGAGGGTCAAATTGATGATTTGATGGAAGAAATCCGTTTGCGTGTCGAGCAAAAGGAACGTGTTTTGGTGACTACCCTCACCAAGAAGATGGCAGAGGATTTGACCCATTTCTTGGAAGAAAACGGCGTGCGGGTGCGATATATGCATCATGACATTGATACCATGGAACGCATGGAAATTATTCGAGATTTGCGTTTGGGTACGTTTGATGTGTTGGTGGGTATCAACCTGTTGCGAGAAGGCTTGGATATCCCCGAAGTGTCTTTGGTAGCGATTTTAGACGCGGACAAGGAAGGCTTTTTACGTTCGGAAACGTCTTTGGTGCAGACCATTGGTCGTGCCGCACGTAATGCACACGGACAAGTGATTATGTATGCCGATACGGTCACACCGTCTATGGAACGTGCGATTATGGAAACCAATCGTCGTCGTGAAATTCAGATGGCATATAATGCTGAGCATGGTATCGTTCCGCAAACCATCGTGAAAGAGGTGCGAGAACTGATTGACATTCGCACACATAAACAGACACCCGATGATTTCAAAAACTTGAGCCGTGTTGAACGGCTACAATTAGTGGAACATTTGAAAAAAGAGATGAAAAATGCGGCAAAATTATTGGAGTTTGAGCATGCCGCATATCTGCGTGACCGCATCGCGCAATTGGAAAACGGAAAATAGAAGGAGATATATGATGGCAAACACGGATATTTGCATTAAGGGTGCCAGAGAACACAACTTAAAAAACGTTAACTTGCGTATTCCGCGTGACAAGCTAATTGTCTTTACAGGGCTTTCCGGCTCCGGCAAGTCATCTTTGGCGTTTGATACGTTGTATGCCGAGGGGCAAAGACGGTATATGGAGAGTTTGTCTTCGTATGCACGTCAATTCCTTGGAATGATGGAAAAACCCGATGTGGATTCGATTGATGGTTTGTCACCTGCTATTTCCATTGACCAGAAAACTACCTCTAAAAACCCCCGCTCAACAGTGGGTACGGTTACTGAAATATACGATTATTTACGTTTGCTGTACGCGCGCATCGGCGTACCGCATTGTCCTGTATGCGGTGCGGAAATTCGACAACAGACTATAGATGAAATTGTTGACCGTGTTTTAGAGTTGCCCCAGGGCACAAAACTGCAATTATTAGCACCTTTGGTACGTGGTCGCAAAGGCGAACACGTAAAAGAGTTTGAAAACGCACGGAAATCGGGTTTTGTACGTGCCCGTGTCGATGGCGAAGTTGTGGAGCTTGCCGATGAAATACAACTGGATAAAAATAAGAAACACACCATCGAAATTGTGGTAGACCGTTTGGTTGTGCGTGCGGATATACGGGCACGACTGGCCGATTCCGTGGAAACTGCTACCACGCTTGCAGGTGGTTTGTTGACGGTTGATGTCGTAGGCGGGGAAGAACTGAAATTTTCGCTCAACTATTCTTGTCCCGAACACGGTGTGAGTATAGAGGAACTGACACCCCGTATGTTTTCTTTTAATAATCCTTTCGGTGCTTGTCCGACTTGTACCGGTCTTGGTATGCAATATTCCATTGACCCTGATTTGATTATTCCGGATAAGCGGGTTTCCATTAAGGATGGAGCTATTCACGCAAGCGGTTGGTCGGTGAAAGACGGCAGTATTTCGATGATGTATTTCGAAGGTCTTGCCAATCGATATGACTTTTCGTTGGATACGCCCGTAAAGGATTTACCCGACAACGTTGTACAGATGATTTTGTATGGCAATCAAAAAGAACGTTTTAAGGTGACTCGTTTCGGTGAATATGGTCATGGTGAATACATGACCTATTTTGAGGGTATTATTCCTAACTTGCAACGCCGTTATGAGCAGACGTCAAGTGAGTGGATTAAACGGGAATTGGAACAGTATATGCGTGAAGTACCGTGTTCCGACTGTCACGGCAAACGCTTAAAGCCCGAATCGTTGTCGGTGACGGTGGGGGGTATGGATATCGTTTCGTTCACCGATTTATCGGTGTCGGAAGCGCTTGTCTTTATGGAGAATTTAGAGCTTTCCAAACGTGAACAATTGATTGCAGGCAGAGTGCTCAAAGAAATTAGAGAACGACTGTCATTTTTGCAAAGTGTGGGACTGGAATACTTGACACTATCTCGTCGTGCGGGTACGCTGTCGGGTGGTGAAAGTCAGCGTATTCGTTTGGCTACCCAAATCGGTTCGTATTTGATGGGCGTTTTATATATTCTGGACGAGCCCAGTATTGGTTTGCATCAGCGAGACAATGATAAATTGTTGGATACCTTGCGCCACTTGCGTGACCTTGGAAACACGTTGGTTGTGGTAGAACATGATGAAGACACCATGCGCGCAGCGGATTGGATTGTGGATATCGGTCCGGGTGCGGGTGTGCATGGTGGCGATATTGTGTATAACGGTCCTGCTGACGAGATTGTGCATTGTGAGCAATCACTGACGGGACAGTATTTGAGCGGGAAAAAGATGATTGCCGTGCCCCAAAAACGTCGCGAGGGGAATGGAAATCTACTGACGGTACGTGGAGCGAAAGAGAATAACTTGCAGGATGTCACCGCTTCTTTTAAACTGGGTGCGCTCAATGTAGTGACTGGTGTTTCGGGTTCGGGAAAATCTTCGCTGGTAAATGAGATTTTATATAAACATTTGGCATCGGAACTTAATCATGCATCCTGCCACGCGGGCAAACATGATGCGGTTGAAGGTCTGGAATTTCTGGATAAAGTTATCAACATTGACCAAGCACCCATTGGTCGTACCCCGCGTTCCAATCCCGCAACGTATACAGGTGTTTTTAATGATATCCGTGACCTGTTTGCCTCTACAAATGATTCTAAAATGCGTGGTTATGCACCGGGACGTTTCTCTTTCAATGTAAAAGGCGGACGCTGTGAAGCGTGTCAGGGTGACGGTATATTGAAAATTGAAATGCACTTTTTGCCGGATGTGTATGTGCCGTGTGAGGTGTGTAAAGGCAAACGCTATAACCGTGAAACACTGGAAGTGCAGTTTAAGGGGAAGAACATCAGCGATGTACTCAACATGACGGTAGAGGAAGGCGTTGCATTTTTTGAAAACCAGCCGCGTATTGCTCGTAAATTGCAAACGTTGCAAGAGGTGGGACTTGGTTATATTCAAATCGGGCAACCTGCTACCACTTTGTCGGGCGGTGAGGCGCAACGCGTGAAGCTTGCAACTGAATTATCCAAACGCTCGACGGGTAAAACGGTGTATATTTTGGACGAGCCCACCACCGGCTTGCATACGGCGGACGTTCAGCAGTTGCTGAATATACTGCAAAAGTTGGTGGATGGCGGTAATACCGTGATTGTTATTGAACACAATCTCGATGTCATTAAATCGGCAGATTATATTGTAGATTTGGGCCCCGAGGGCGGAAATAAGGGTGGTACTATTGTTGCTGTCGGTACACCTGAGGAAATCGCCGCTAATGCGCAGTCGTATACCGGACAATATCTCAAAAAGGTTTTAAAATGAAGGATTATTCACAATTATGTCATACACTATTGTGTAAAAGATTGTAAGATAGAAAGTGCAAAGGAGGGGGCGTATGACCGGTTATGTTCGCATCTTCAAACCGGAGATGAAATTACGAGAATATGAGCAGTATCACGGTGTTTATTGTAGCTTGTGTAAACAATTGGGCAAGCGGTATGGTGCGCTGTTGCGTATGGCGCTCAGTTATGATATGACGTTTTATGCGGTGCTTTCCATGGCGCTAAAACCTGCCTGCGTCGGTTTCAAGCCCTCTCGCTGTTCCTATAATCCTTTAAAAAAATGTTTGCATTGTACCGAACAAACCGCTTTGGAAACGGCAGCGGATATTACCGCTTTGTTGTTTTATTATCGTTTGCTTGACCATTTGGCAGATGAGGGATTTTTTAAGCGATGCGGTGTGCGGTTGTTGTTGCTAATCGCCAAACGATATCATCGTAAAGCGGTTGTGCGAGTTCCCACTTTGGATAGTGCCTTTGCGGATATGATGCAGGCGCAACAACGACTGGAAGATGTTTGCTGTGATTCGGTTGATGCGGCTGCAGAACCGTTTGCATTGTTATTGCAATCGCTTTGTATCGCCTTATCTGATAATGAACAGCAACAAGCGGTTTTATCTCGTTTTGGTTACTGCTTGGGCAGATTTGTGTATTTGGCAGATGCTGCTGCCGATTTGAAAGCGGATGCTAAAAAAGGTCGGTATAATCCATTCATTCACAGTCGTCGGTTACAGGTGAATGATAAAGAGGCGCTACGTCAAACACAGCAATATACCTTGGATGTATTACGACAATGTCAGGCGGAATGTATTACCGCATATGAGTTGTTGGATACATATCATTTTGACGGTATTTTGAGAAATATATTACAAGATGGCATGCACCATGTGCTGTCACATTTGTTTGATACAAAGAGAGGAAAGAAGTATGAGTATGCGTGATCCGTATGAAGTGTTGGGGATTTCCCCGCAAGCAACCGATGACCAAGTGAAAGCTGCGTATCGTGAAATGGCGCGGAAATATCATCCGGATAATTATGTTGATAATCCGTTGTCCGAATTGGCACAAGAGAAAATGCAGGAAATCAATGAGGCATACGATACCATTATCCGTATGCGCCAAAACGGCGGTGGTCGTAGTGGCGGCAGTTCCCAGTATAATGATATTCGTAATATGATTCGCGCCAACCGTATTTCAGATGCAGAAACGTTGTTGGATGGTATGCCGTCTGTTTCGCGTGATGCAGAATGGTATTTTTTGAAGGGAAGCGTTTTGTATCGCAAAGGATGGCTGGAGGATGCCATGAACAATTACAGTACGGCTTGCCGTATGGACCCCGCCAACGCAGAATATCGTGCGGCGCTTAATCATATGCAGATGAATCGTCAGACCGGTGGATATCGCACGATGGGGCAGACAGGTGGTTGTAGCGGTTGTGATATGTGTTCGGGACTGTTGTGCGCGGATTGTTGCTGTGAATGTATGGGCGGCGACTTGATTCGTTGCTGTTGAGTTGGGTAAAAACCTGTGATTTCACAGGTTTTTATTTTAGCCAAAGCATTTAAATCCGAACCAGCCATAAAGGGCGATTTTTCGGTATCTTTTAGCTCATTGTCGCACATAGGCGACAGCCTTATGTGCTTCGCTTCACCAAAATCTACACAAAAAAGCGCACCTTTCAGGTCGTAGAATTTTGTGACCAACGGATTTTTTGGTGAGCAAGGCAAAAACACAGCGAATACTGTACGTATTCGCGCGTATTTTAACGAAGTCTCGGCGGGAAATCCGTATCACAAAATTTGATGCGGGTTTAAATGCTTTGGCTAAGGAGGGAAGCATGTTGAAAAAAACATCTAAAGTGGCATTTGCGGGCTTGATTTGCGCGCTTTCGTTGGTGTGTATGTTACTGACTGTTATTCCTACGATGGAAATCGGGCTTCCGATTTTGGCGGGTGTGTTTTTGACTGTTTTGGTGATGGAGTTAGGGCTGAAATGGGGTATTCTCGGTTATGTCGCGGTTGCAATTTTATCTTTGCTGCTCGCACCGTCTTTCGAATCCCGCATTTTATTTGTTGTCTTTTTCGGATACTATCCGGTTGTCAAAGCGGCAATTGAACGATTACGTTCCACCGTGGCTTGCTGGGCAGTAAAAATTTTCTTGTTTAATTTTGCGGTTGGTGGCGCGTATTATTTGCTTTTACGCTTTACAACTGCGTTGTCAAAGGATGATTTTATGGCGTTTGGCGCATATTTGCCTGCAGTAGCGTTGCTTGTTGGTAATATTGTGTTTGTCGTATATGATATAGCATTATCGAGAGTAATTACCGCGTATGTACGTGTTTGGCAATCCAAACTGAGAAAAATATTGCATCTGTAATTTTGCAAGTTTTGTGTTTTTACTTGCATTTTTACGGAAAATGCGCTATAATTTTTCGTGAATTGGGGGTGCTCTTGTATGGATAATAATTTAATAACTTTGATTGCGGAACATGCCGCTGATTTTTCCAAAGGGCAACGAAAAATTGCGCAGTTTATTACGGAGCATTATGACCAAGCCGCATTTATGACCGCTTTGAAACTTGGTCAAGCGGTAGGTGTAAGTGAGTCAACGGTAGTACGATTTGCAGCTGAATTGGGCTTTGATGGATATCCGCAGTTGCAAAAGGCGATGCAAGGGCTAATTCGCAGCCGCTTAACTACATTACAACGGGTAGAAGTCAGTCGTAGTCGGTTGCGGGACGATGAGGTGTTGGATGATGTGATGTCGTATGACATGAGCAATATCCGCGAAACTCTGGAGGAAATTCCGCGCGACGTATTTTATGATGCGGTAGATACGATGGTGCGTGCCCGACACGTGTATATTTTTGGCGCAGGCAGTTGTCGTGCGTTGGCATCTTTTGCCGCTTATTACTTAAAAATGTTTTTACCGGATGTGCGGTTGATATCAGTGACCGGACAATCGGAAATTTTTGAAGAAATGATTGGCATTTCCGAAGAAGATGTGCTTTTGGGGATTAGTTTCCCACGGTATTCCAGCCGTGCAGTACGCACTTTGCATTATGCGCTTTCGAAAAAAGCAAAGGTCGTGGCTATCACTGATTCGATTGCTTCACCTATCGCTAAATTTGCAACGCATTTGTTGCTGGCACACAGCGATATGGCATCGGTGGTGGATTCGTTGGCGGCACCGCTTAGTTTGCTAAACGCTTTGATTGTGGCCATTTCTTTGAAACAATTGGATGCGCGTCGCGGGATGTTGACCGAGTTGGAAGAGCTGTGGAATAGTTATCAGGTGTATTTGCCTACCGAAGAGGCAGGGAAGGACTAAATATGCGTATCGTGGTTGTCGGTGGCGGTGCTGCCGGTCTGATTGCCGCAGGAACAGCGGCAAAACGCGGTTACGAGGTGCTCATAATTGACCAAAACTCGCGAATGGCGCGCAAGGTGATGATTACCGGTAAGGGCCGCTGTAATCTTACTAATAATTGTACGTTGGATACGCTTATTGCCAATGTGCCGACCAACCCGCGCTTTCTTTACAGTGCGTTTTCGGCGTTTATGCCACAAGATATGATGGCTTTGGTTGAGGAATTGGGTGTTCCGCTCAAAACCGAACGTGGTAATCGTGTGTTTCCCGTTTCGGATAAGGCTGTGGATATTGTGGATGCTTTGGTGCGATATGCCAAGCAAAACGGTTGCCGTTTTATGCAGGGGAAGGTAGCGCATTTGTGCATCACCGATGGTGTGTGCGAAGGGGTTTTGCTGGAAGACGGTACCCGCGTGGATGCGTATGCCGTAGTAGTTGCCGCAGGTGGTTGTTCATATCCGCAGACCGGATCCGACGGCAGTGGATATGCGTTGGCTAAAGAAGCGGGCCATACGGTGACGCCCTTGATACCGTCACTGGTGCCGTTGGAATGTGCTGACAGCTTTTGCAAGGAAATGCAAGGACTATCCCCTCGTAATTGTTCATTGTCGGTTGTAGATACCGTTAAAAACAAGGTCGTTTTTGATGATTTTGGTGAAATGCTGTTTACGCATTTTGGTATATCGGGTCCTATGGTGCTCAGTGCGAGTGCGCATATGCGGGATATGCAAGCGGGCAGATACGTCGCATATCTCGATTGGAAACCCGCTTTGTCAGCGGAACAGTTAGATGCCCGCTTGGTGCGAGAATTGGGTGAAAACCGAAATTCTGATTTCTCTAATGCGCTGGGGAAATTATTGCCGCAAAAGGCAGTGCCGGTGTTTGTCCGATTGTCAGGTATTCGGGGTGACTGTAAATGTCATTCAATTACCCGCGAACAACGCCTTAGCCTTGGTGCGTTACTTAAAAAATTCCCAATACGCATTGCGGGTTTCCGTCCGATTGCGGAAGCGATTGTAACAGCGGGTGGGGTTTCTGTGAAAGAAATCGTGTCCTCGTCAATGGCTTCTAAATTGGTGGACGGTTTGTATTTCGCAGGCGAGATTTTGGATGTAGATGCCTATACCGGCGGATTTAATTTACAAATTGCTTTTTCTACCGGCAAAGCCGCCGGGGAACACATATAAAAGGAGTGTTATATATGCAGACAATTGCCATTGCTATTGACGGACCGGCGGGTGCAGGTAAAAGTACCCTCGCACGTATTTTGGCTAAAGAACTGGAATATATCTATGTAGATACCGGTGCTTTGTACCGTGCGGTAGGATATTATGTCATCGGAAAAGGCGTAGAACCTAATGATGCCGATAATGTTGTACCGTTACTGGATGGGTTACAGGTGTCTTTGGCGTTTGCGGATGGTGTACAGCAGGTGCTTTTAAACGGTGAAAATATCAGTGATAAAATTCGCACTCCCGCGGTGTCGATGGCGGCATCGGCGGTGTCTGCCATTCCTGCAGTGCGTACATTTTTGTTTGATTTACAACAAAATATGGCAAAGACCCATAATGTCATTATGGATGGCAGAGATATCGGCACGGTGGTGTTGCCGTGGGCGCCTATTAAAATTTTCTTGTCTGCTTCTCCTGAAGCACGCGCCAAACGTCGTTTGAAAGAATTGCTCGAAAAAGGTGAAAACGTTACTTTTGACGATGTATTGCGGGATATGAAGCAACGCGATTATAACGATTCTCATCGTGCTGTCGCACCGTTAAAACCTGCTGATGATGCAATTATGGTGGATACCAGCGACATCAATTTAGAGCAATCGGTAGAATTGCTGAAATCTATTGTGAAGGAAAAACTGACATGTCTGTAAATCCTTTGAGTCGTATTTTGATTGCGGTGTTACGTCCGCTTGTTAAAATACTTTTTCCATATCGTGTTATCGGTGCTGAAAATGTACCGACTCCCAAGACGGGGGAAAGGTATATTGTCTGCTGTAACCACATTTCGGTGGTGGATCCCGTATTTTTGTTGATGGGTCAAAAACAACCGATTTATTTTATGGCCAAGGCGGAATTGTTTAAAAACTTTTTCACTCGCTGGTTGTTGGGTACCGTGATGGGCGCTTTTCCGGTAGACCGTGGAAAAGGGGATATGACTGCTGTAAATCATGCGTTTGATTTGGTAAACGACGGGAAATTTTTGGGAATTTTTCCGCAAGGCACTTGTCGGCGCACGAGAGAGTTGGGATTGCCCAAATCGGGTGCGGCTTTGATTGCCGCTAAAACGCAGGCGACGGTGATTCCTGCTTGTTTGATTACCAAGGATTTTCACGTGCGTTTATTTCGTAAGGTTACGTTGGTGTTCGGCGCACCTTTGACACCTGAAGAGTTACAATTAAAAGCGGAAGAACATCCCAAACTGCGTCATGCTTCTCGTATGATTATGGAAAGCATAGATGCATTGATAGAAGAAAACATTTAATTTTTGGAAAGGGCGAACGCAATGCAAGTAAATCTGGCGAAATCCGCCGGCTTTTGTTTCGGTGTGAATAAGGCTGTTAGCGCGGTATATGATTTGCTGGATAAAGGGGAAACGGTGGCCACATTAGGTCCGATTATTCATAACCCGCAGTTGGTTGAAAAACTCAAACAACGCGGCGTTAAAATTGTGGAATCCCCAAGCGAAGTAGATGACGGTACGGTATTGGTTATCCGTTCGCACGGCGTTCCTAAATGCGTGTATGATGAAATTGCGGCGTGTGGTGTGCGGATGTATGATGCCACTTGCCCTTTCGTGAGTAAAATTCATCGCAT
Source organism: Acutalibacteraceae bacterium (assembly GCA_045634325.1). Classification (GTDB taxonomy): domain Bacteria; phylum Bacillota; class Clostridia; order Oscillospirales; family Acutalibacteraceae; genus URNF01. Next base: position 13,880 of record JAZRAA010000013.1, read on the forward strand.
CGTTGCGGAGAAATCTACGGCGGGCTATTATGTGTTCATTGCCGGTAATGCGGGTCATCCCGAGGTGATGGGCATCTGTGGGCATTGCGCAAACGATGCATATACGGTTTTCTCCACTCCGGAGGAATTGGTGAATATTCTCAAAAATCGTGAAATTTCGCAAAAAGAAATGGTTATAATGGTCGCACAAACAACTTATAACACAATAAGTTGGAAAAAGTGTGCAGAAATATTAAAAAAACACTATACAAACCCATTAATTTTTGATACAATATGCAATGCGACTGCCGAAAGGCAGAATGAAGCCATTGCGCTAGCGCAGCAATGTGATAAAATGGTGATAGTCGGTGGAAGACAAAGTTCCAACACTGCTAAATTGCACGACGTTTGTGCGGTACATTGTCCCACTGTTTTGGTGGAGACGGCTACCGAATTAAACGCAGAGCAGTTTGAAGGTGTGCGGTGTGTAGGACTGACCGCGGGAGCTTCGACGCCTGCCGATATTATAAAGGAGGTACAAACCATCATGTCCGAAATGAAAAACCTGGAAACCCAAGACCTGACAGCGGAGGCTGTCGAAACCGCCAACGAGACTGCATTTGAGGAAATGACTTCTGAGGAGTACGAGAGAGCTATTGACGCTACTTTCCAGAATCCTACTGACGATAAAGTGCGCGGCCTGGTTGTCAGCATTGCCCCCAACGAAGTACAAGTTGAGGTCATCGGTCGCAAACAAACCGGTTACATCCCGGCGGAAGAATTGTCCGCCGACCCCAATGCAAATCCTGCCGACGTTGTGAAAGTCGGCGACGAACTGGAACTGCTTATCATGCGTACTAACGACCAAGAAGGTACCATCATGCTTTCCAAAAAACGTGTGGATTCTTTGAAAGGTTGGAACACTGTTGTTGAGGCGGAAGCTTCCGGCGAAATTCTGGAAGGAACCGTTTGTGATGTTATCAAAGGCGGCATTCTGGTCGTCACGAATGGCGTGCGCGTGTTCGTGCCCGCTTCCCATGCTTCGCTTACCCGCATGGAAGATTTGACTTCGCTGAAAGGTCAAACTGTTCGCTTTAAAATCATTGAAGTCAACACTGCTCGTCGTCGTGCTGTTGCTTCTATCCGCGTGGTTGCCCGTGAGGAACGCAAGGAAAAAGAGGCTGCAGTGTGGAGCACTTTGGAAGTTGGTCAGCAGTACACCGGTACTGTGAAATCCCTCACTTCTTACGGTGCGTTTGTAGACCTCGGTGGTGTGGATGGTATGATTCACATTTCCGAGTTGTCTTGGAGCCGCATCAAACATCCTTCCGAGGTTGTGAATGTAGGCGATACCGTTACGGTGTACATCCGTGATTTGGATACCGAAAAGAAAAAGATTTCTTTGGGTTATCGCAAAGCAGAAGACAATCCGTGGGAGATCTTCAAAGCCAACTACAATGTCGATGACGTTGTGGATGCAAAAGTTGTCGGCATGACCGCTTTTGGTGCGTTTGCGCAAATCATCCCCGGCATTGATGGCCTCATCCACATTTCTCAGATTGCGGATCGTCGCATTGAGAAACCGCAGGATGAATTGAAAGTGGGTCAGGAAGTGAAAGTTAAGATTACGCAAGTTGACTATGAAAATAAGCGTATCAGCCTTTCCATCCGTGCTCTGCTGGAGCCTGTCGCTGAAGAAGCAGCTGTCGAAGAAGTTGCTGAAGAAGCTGTTGAAGAAACCGCTGAATAAGATTTATCAAAAAGACCGTGTACCGCAAGGTACACGGTCTTTTTTGTATATAACACTGACAAGCAGATTGGAATATGGATGAATATACCACTGTAAAGGGGCAAAAGTTATGCAAGCGGAAATTATGCTCAGTATCGTACTGTTTTTGGCATTATATGGTATTGCGTGTTTACTACATCGTTTATCGGTACGCATTTTACAACCGGCGATGAAACCGCTTATATTTGAGGTTGCTTATCTGCGTAAAGATACCGAAAATATTGAGCAAATTATTCGATATTTTCGCTTAAAAGCCGAGAAAAATGCGATTTTATTATTGGTGGATAACGGAGTTACTGCGGAGCAAAGAGCAATCATGCAACGATTGTGTGCTGACAAGCGGGATGTGCGGTTTTTAACAGCTGAAAATTTTGTCGAAGAGAATTGCATTTGCAATGAGAATGGTATATAATAGCAGTGTTAAAATGGCATGGAAAGGTGGCGGGAATGTGGAAAAAACAAACGAGCAGTTATCCGGTACTGTGGAACGCGTTGTCTTCCGCAATCCCGACAACGGATGGACGGTTATTGACCTGATTTCCACCGCTGAAACGCTGGAAAAAGTGGTGGGAACCTTCCCGGACGTACACGTCGGCGAAGAACTATTTATGAATGGCGAATGGGTGAAGCATCCTCAGTTTGGCCGTCAATTTCGCGTGGAAAGTCATACTTCGCGGTTGCCTACTGATACTATGGCGATTTTACGTTATTTATCCTCAGGTGCTGTGCGTGGTATTGGCCCATCCACCGCTGCTAAGGTGCTCGATAAGTTTGGCGAGGATGCATTGCGCATTTTAGAAGAAGAACCGTTGCGATTGGCAGAAGTGCGTGGAATTACCCGTGAAAAAGCCAAAAAACTTGGTGAGGAATTCCGTGCACAGAGCGGTTTGCGAGAATTGATGCTCACTTTTTCCACATACGGATTGACGCAAAGTGAAGCAGTGCGTTGTTGGAAACGATATGGTGTGAGTGCGATTTCCCGCATAAAAGAAAATCCTTATATTCTATGTAATACTGACTTGGCAATACCTTTTGAACGTGCCGACCGTATGGCAGGTGCGATGTATGGTTTTGAAAATACACCCAATCGTATTGAAGCGGGGCTTTTATATGTATTACGCCACAATCTCGGTAATGGGCACACCTGCTTGCCTTGCGAAAAATTGGTCACGGTTGCTGCCGCTATGTTGCAAGCGGAAGAGGAGATTGTCGCGCGAGTGCTGGAAAGTCTGTTGCCACGCGGTGTGGTTATACAAGAGAAAATCGGAGAGCAACAGTTTATATTTTTGCCGAAATACTACATGGCGGAACAGTATATTGCCAACCGTATGCGCCAAATGTCCCACACTGTTCCGGTTACTGCGTCGGACATTTCCGCGCGTATTGAAATGATAGAAAATCGCTTGCATATTCAGTATGAACAACAGCAAATTGCTGCTTTGCAAGCGGCGATCTCTAATCGTGTTATGATTTTGACGGGTCGTCCCGGCACCGGTAAAACCACTACTGTGAACGGTATGATTTCTCTCTTGGAAGCTTGTGGAGAAGATGTGGTTTTAGCGGCGCCTACAGGTCGCGCTGCTAAACGGATGACCGAGCTGACCGGTTATGATGCGAAAACATTGCACCGCCTGTTAGAGGTGCAGTGGGGCGAGGATGATACGGCGTATTTTGCGCGGGATGAGAAAAATCCTCTGGATGCGGACACAGTCATTGTGGATGAACTTTCCATGGTGGACGTGTTACTGTTTGAAAGTTTGTTACGTGCGTTACGTCCCGAAGCAAGATTGATTTTGGTGGGGGATGTGGACCAGTTACCGTCAGTGGGTGCCGGTAATGTGTTACAAAGTTTGTTGCTTTCCGATGTTGTTCCCACGGTACAATTGACCGAAATTTTCAGACAATCCTTACAAAGCAACATTATCGCAGGTGCTCATGCGGTTTTAGAAGGCAAAATGCCGCAGATGAATGATAAAAACGGTGACTTTTTCTTTATGCCGCGCCACGATGGTGTAGAGGTGCAGGAAACAGTTTTAGATTTGTGTAACCGTCGTATTCCCGAAACATATGGGTATTCTTGTTGGAACGGTGTGCAGGTGTTATGCCCCGGTAGACGCGGGGAGTTGGGTACAGTGATGCTTAATACACACCTGCAAGCATTGCTCAATCCGCCCGATAAACACAAGACGGAAATTAAATGCGGGGATGTTGTGTTACGTGTCGGCGACAAAGTCATGCACAATCAAAACAACTATGACATCACCTGGGTAAAAGATAACGGCGAAGTGGGTACAGGTGTGTTCAATGGTGATATTGGTGTGCTCGAAAAGGTCAATCGACAGGAGGATACTGTATCTGTTCGATATGATAACCGTGTTGCACTATACACAAGAGAAGATTTGAAGTGTCTGGAACTAGCGTATGCTATTACCGTGCATAAAAGCCAGGGCAGTGAATTTGACGTGGTCATTTTGACGATGTTCCGTCATCAAAAACAACTATGCTATCGCAATTTGTTGTATACAGCAATGACGCGAGCCAAGAAATTGTTGGTGATGGTTGGCGAAACACAAACGCTGTCGGCAATGGTGGAAAACGACCGCAAGACTTTGCGGTATAGTGGTTTGCAGTTTTTTATCAATCAAGGAGCGTATTCTCGGTGAAGAAGTTAGTGATATGGTTCAAAAACATCTTTTTCCCGCCGCATTGTGTTTTGTGTGATGAAGTGGTGGTGGTTGAGAATATGCCGATTTGCCCTGTTTGTGCAAAAAAAGAATTGCCGTTGATACAAAGTCCGATTTGTAAACGTTGCGGCAGAGACAAGAAAAATTGTGTATGTAAAATGGATACGTTTTTGACCGACGGTATTGCTGCGCCGTTTTACAACGAACAGGTAGTAAAGGATAGTATTCATCATTTTAAAAAGTGTGAGGATGTTGACCGTATTCATTATTATACGGAGAATATGATTGCCTCTATTTATGCTACGTTTGGTGATAAGATAGTAGATTATATCACTACTGTACCTTTGCATCGCATCGACTATACCGCTCGCGGTTTTGACCAAACAGAAGCATTGGCAAAATGCATTTCCAAAGAATTACATGTACCGTACGTACCATTATTGCGCAAAATATTTTCTACACCGTCACAAAAGAGTTTGCCCGCACATTGTAGAAACGGTAATGTGCTTGGTGTGTTTGATGTGAATACAAAAATATCCCTAAAGGGTAAAAATGTTTTATTGTTGGATGACGTGGTAACCACCGGTTCTACTACCAACGAATGCGCAAAAATGTTGAAAATATACGGTGCGAAGAATGTGTATGTGGCAGCAGTGGCTGTGTCGCGTGTGGACAAGCAGAAAAATGACGAAAAAGAAAATCCTATCACTCAATTGAAAGAAAAATTGGGTGGAAAGGTTGGAGATTTTACATGAATCAAAAGGACTACGGTATTGCTTTGGGCACGTCCCGCGTGGTGATTTACGCTGCGGACAAAGGTGTTGTGTTGGATGAGCCGGCCGTTATTGCGGTTGATACTGCGACTGATAAAATGTTTGCTTGCGGTGAGGAAGCATACCAAATGATTGGTCGTGCACCGGATTCCATCACGGTGGTACGACCGCTGGCAAAAGGTGTTATTGCGGATTTTGATTATGCGTGTATGATGCTACGATATTTTATGCAAAAAGTATGTGCATATAAAGTGGTAAAACCGCGTGTAGTTGTTAGTGTTCCCGCCTCGGTGACGGCGGTGGAACAACGCTCGTTTTTGGAAGTAGTGTATGCTGCGGGCGCACGGCAAGCGATGCTCATTGAAGAATCGATGGCGGCCGTGGTGGGCGCAGGACTGGATATTGAAGCGCCACGCGGCTGCATGGTTGTTGAAATCGGTGCGGGTGTCACCGATGTGGCGGTTATGTCGTTGAAAGGTTTGGCATCTTCTTGCTCGGAACGTGTAGGCGGCGATAATTTTGACGAGGCGATTATACGGTTTATACGGCACCATCATCAATTGGTAATCGGTGAGCGTATGGCAGAAGAATTGAAAATCAAAATCGGTAAAGTGATAGAAGCCGAGCACGAACTCCAAATGGAAGCCAAAGGCAGAGATGCGATCACCGGTTTACCGCGCAAACAGATAATTACTTCTGCTGAAATTATGAAGGCAGTGCAAGACCCCTTGAATGAAATCAGCACTACCATTATGCGTGTTTTGGAAAACACCCCGCCTGAGTTGTCAGCGGATATTTATGATAATGGTATTATGCTCGCGGGTGGTATGTCGCAAATGCGTGGTATGTTGGAATATATCGCCGAGGTTACGGGTATTCGTTGCTTTATGGCGGAAGAACCGATACATTGCGTGGCGCGCGGTGCAGTGATGGCGCTCAAATATCTCAATATGTTACATTCGGGTGTATATGATATTGGACAATTTTTATATCAAAGTTCAGAAACGTTAACGAACTAACAAAAGCACACATTTTGTGTGCTTTTTTATTTGCTGAAATTGGTAACATACCGTATCGTTTTTTTGTCAAAAATATGGTTGGAGATATTTTTGAAAAGAGGATGAAATATGCGGACGTGTATTAGAAATATAGCTGTTTTTGCCGTGTTTTTAGTGGCTTTGTTGTGGGGTGGAATTATATATTTTCATAGCACAATGCCCAAGCAATTCAGTGTCACAGTAGGTAAAACCTTGAGCTTGAACAGTATAGTAGAAGTCAAGCCGACAGCCCAATCAACCGTGCGTGATGTGGTGGCAGAAAGTGCGGGTAGCAGTTATCGCACCTCGTTGCAATTGTTTGGCATTTTTCCCGTAAAAGAAATCACGGTACAAGTGGTAGAAGAGCCGGTTGTAGTAGTGGCGGGTATTCCGTTTGGCATCAAGATGTATACGGATGGCGTGTTAGTAGTGGGTTTTTCACAGGTGGATACCGCTTCCGGCCCTTGTAATCCTGCACGGATTGCGGGGTTGAAAGAGGGGGACGTCATATTGTCGGTGGATGATAAAAAGGTTAGCACCAATTATGAGTTGCGCTCTTTAATTGAACAATCCAAAGGGGAAAAGGTCACGTTACACGTGCGGCGGGATAATCTGCAATTTGATATACAATTTCGTGCAGTTTTGTCAACGACTGAAAATCGTTATCGTTCGGGGTTTTGGGTGCGTGACAGTTCCGCCGGTATTGGCACGTTGACTTTTTATGAGCCGGAAACTAAATCGTTTGGTGGATTGGGCCATGCGGTTTGTGATGTGGATACCAACGAGAAATTGCCTATTTCCACCGGCGAAATTGTCACAGCCGAGATATTTGATGTGGAAAAGAGTGTCTCCGGTTCTGCCGGCTCTCTTAATGGCACGGTGAGCGATGAGGTGCTGGGAGTGATTATGGGTAACACCGATACCGGCCTATATGGAAAATTAACCACTTTACCGCGTATTTCTTATCAAACTATGCCCGTGGCAATGAAACAGCAGGTAAAAGAGGGAAAAGCGCAACTCTATACCACGGTAAAGGGCGAAACGCCGGCCCTTTATACCGTCGAAATTGAACAGGTGCGGTATCGGGATGCTTCCCCCACGAAAAATATGGTGATACGTGTAGTAGATGAACGGTTGTTGGAAGTGACCGGCGGTATCGTACAAGGCATGTCCGGCTCGCCGATTATACAAGACGGCAAATTGGTCGGCGCTGTCACCCACGTTTTCGTCAACGACCCGCAAAAAGGCTACGCTATCTTCGCGGAGAATATGCTGGAAACGGCGAAAAGTGTGACGGCGGATGAATTGAAAGAAGCGTCTTAATAAGGAAAAGCATCACGATTAGTTGCGTGATGCTTTTCCTTGCATTTTGTAAAATTATGTGCTACACTGATATTGCCAAACTAACTGAATATTGTGTGAAATTGGGTGTATTTTTCTTTTTATAGGAATAATTACGCTTTATTTTTGCAACCTATAAACGTTTGAATTTGATAAAAATGCAAATTCCGGCGTTTGTAGATTGTGTGCGTATGCACCCATTTCACACTCGGTTAGTTTGGCGACTATCGGAGTTTGCGTTTTTTGTGCGGTTACTTCGGTAGCCGCACTTTTTTATTTTTATAATTTTATGAGAGGGAGATATTATGAGTATCGAAAATAAACTTACGCTGAGTGAAAAAGAAAAATTGCTTCCATATTATTTAGAAGAATGGAAAATGTTTAATCAATATCTTAATGATATTGATCGTGGTTATATAACATTTATTACTATTTTTATTACAATTGTTACGTTCACAATTACTATAATATCTTTAATTGCTGATTGTGAAAATACTGATCTATATACTATTTTTTATGTTATCCCGCTTGCTTTTATTGTAACTTTTGGCTGCATGGGATATCAATTTCGAACGACTGCTATATTAAGAGGACATTTAGCAAATATCGAAAATGAGATGAATTATATATTGGGTGAGAACATATATATGTGGAATTCCTCTTTAACGGAAACATATATGGCACATCAAAATTTACCCAATAAAGGATTGATGGTACCCATATTTGTATTTGTTATTTTAATTGCACTGTTATGTTTTTTACAAACAATTTCATTTGGAGCTTTATGGATAAATATTGTTTATTGGACTGTAGTTATATTTTTAAGTTTATGGGTATTGATTCCATTCTTTAGGAACGACAAGATAAGATGGCAAACTTATAAGAATGATGAAGTTATCAAAAAATATAAAGAATATTTAATAAAAAATAAAGAAAAGTGGAATAAAAAATGAAAAAATATTTATGTAGCACATTAGCAATAATAATGATGATTTCCAGCATTCCGTTTACAACTATTGCAGAAACTGTTAGTCAAGATAATTCAGTTGTTGCTGGTGAAGAGGAATATATTTACTATTCTGATTTGTTTTATGGGTATTCTACCTATTTAACTACTAATACATATTTAAGTTCATACGAGAAAGACACTTCAGATATTATAAAAACGGTCTTAAACGAATATATCAATACAGGGCATTTTACTATGTCTGCAATAGTTCAGGGCATATCTGTAGCTACAGATGCAACCGCCATAGCAAAACATATGTCTGATAAAATGGGTTTATCTTCTTTTGAACTTAATAAAGAATTAGATTCAGCAAATGTTAAATTTGCAGAAGCTGTTTGTAATGTTAATCTTTCTGCAAGTTCCCAACTCAGTAAAGATAATGCTTATGTTAAAAATTTGAATTCTTTTTTAAAAATTGCCGAACTTATAGACGAAATTGCTATAACAGAGGAAGCTAACAAAAATAAAACCAAACCTGAGCTTTATGAATCTTTCTTTGATGTAACATTTGCGTATATGCAAGAATACTTTACTAAAATATCACTGAAACTTCCCTCTCTAAAAACACAAATGTATGCTGCTATTAACGAAACGGCTGAAATAAGTGGGGCAGTATCAAAAGTTGCCGATTTTACAAAGGCATTAGTGTTATCACTTGCAATGCAAGAAACACAAATGGAATTAATAGATGATATTATTGCTACCCAACCGACAAACTCCATACTTTATAAAGGTATGACAAGATTGAAATCACAGTTGGAAGGCAAATTTATAAGTTATTTTGCAGGGACGTATTGTACAGATTTTATATATGAAAAGATTGTTGGATATGTGCCTGAAATCATTGAAAAAGCCGTAAAAGATTTAACACCTTATATCCCTGCTACAGTTCAGGTTATTAAAATTATAAATAATTTTGTACTTAAGGGATTGTTGGGATTTGATTATTCAGAATACACTTCTGCAATTATGCTTACAGAATATGCAAATAATTTAAATCAAAGTATAAAGAATAAAGCAAGTGTTTTTAGTAGTCAATTTGAAAACAGTGAAATTAAAAAATTTGAAACGCTGTACAACGCCTATATTGCAATGAAAATTGCAGCATTTGAAGAATGTAAAAATCTTGCAGAACACAATGAAATATATGATAAAAAATATATGAATAGTGTTAATGAGTATTTTTATATTGAAAAGGCCTATCAAGAATATATCAATGCTGTGAAAATTTTTATAACGAAAATTCCAAAAGGAAATAGAACAATCACAGATTTTGGGATATGGACAATAAAAAATGACACTTTGTTTTCTACCGGTTCTGATTTTATTAAGGAAGAATATATTTATTGTGTAAACAATATTTTTATATCGGATATTACAAATAAATGGCACACGATAACAATACCTGAAAACACAGAAGTAATTGTGGATGGTAGTATAACAATTCATAGTGTTGGTGGGAAATTTGACAATTATGGAAATTTAACTATTACTGGCGACTTGATAGGAATAGACTCTAATGCTATTTCAAGTACTCCAAGAATATTAAATCACAACATTTTAAATGTTGATGGAAAAATTGATTTAAAAAATATTATATTAACGCAATCTAGTGACACTGCCGTTTTAAAAGTGTCAAAAGATTTTATTCTTAGTGAAAAGTATAGGGCAATAATGTCGCGCTATGATATAACACAAGGTATTTTGTATGGCACTGTTATACTTGATGGTTCAACTCTGCAAAATGTCAAAAATTTAAA
>JAZRAA010000014.1:0-3209 GCA_045634325.1 Acutalibacteraceae bacterium
CGCTGCATCCGCAGTGCCGTTTTCCCAAGCAATACGATTTTCGCTGTTCAGCAAATCTTGCCAGCTGTAATCAACAGCCGTGCCGTCATAAATCACCAATTCGTTACGGGTGAATACCAATGTGGTCGCATCTGCATACGCTCTATCAGTGTAAGAGGTCATTTTTGCCGCTTCTTTAGAACGGAACGTAAAGGTGATAGCACCACCATTATAGGCCATTCCGCCTTCACCGTTAGGAACGTTGGGCGAACTATGATGTTCCAGATTGAAAGAAGCCTCAAAATCAGGTGCGTTTATCTGTTCGCCGTCCAGTTTGGGCACGATGGACATCTGTTTTCTGAACAATTCGCCGGCAGTATTTGCGCCGCTGAAATTCGCACGCAGCCAATCGCCGTTATACATTTCCCAACGCGCCCCTCCTTGGGGGTTCGTGAACGGGTCTGCCAGAATTTCATCACTGGTTTGATACGGCGTTGTCATTTCATAAACGTTGCCGTCATGTGCAATGTGATAGAAATCAAACTTTTTGCTTAAATAGCCGTTTACGCCGATATCTGTCTCGGTGAACGCATACGCGCCTTCACCCTTGTATCTGCCTTCCGTCGAGTTTACAAGCTGATAGAATTCTGCTTCAAATCCGGGTAAAGTGCCCTCGGCAGGTTCCTGATTAGAGGTATACACCGTTACGGTAGCAGGGGCACTGTCCGCCATGTACTTAGAGCCTACGGCACGGACTTGATATTCGCCTGCCGGCAAGAAATTCAAACGAGTTGCATTTTCATTAACATCCGTCCAGGTCTCAGCGTCAGCCAGCTTATATTGATACGAAACAGCCGCGTTGAGGCCGGTGATTTTGCGCAAACCGCCCACAATACCGGTAGGGGCAGCCACGTTTTCTCTTTTGAGAGGCGTAAAATTAATCTCCGCCAGTGCAACGTCACTGCTCAATGCAGTCAGATACACATATCCCGCATCCTGACGATCAATTGTAATAGCATCATTAGAATAATAGACCGTGTTGCCGTCAATGGAAGTCACTTTCAAAGACAAGGTATCGTCTATCATTTCAATAGACACACGTGCCTTATCAACATCGGTAACGCTGTTATCCCAAGCCATGCCGCCTTCATCAGCCTGGATGTCTTCATACATAAAGTCGGCCGCTCTGTTATCGTACAGAACTATCTTTTCGCGGGTGAACACCAACGTCACCGCATCCGCGAAAGTTCTGTCAGCAGAAGTGACGTTTTTTGCCACCTGTGCAGAACGGAAGGTCAGCGCCACGGCACCGGGATAATAGATGCCGTTCCTAACGGTTTCGATGCTGTATTCAAAATCCATTTTGAAATTAGAGACGTAAGGTGCCTCTCCGTCCACTTTAGGAACGAGGGTCAGCGTTTTTCTGAACGTCTCACCACCTGCAGCACCAAAAGAAGCGCGCAGGCTTCTACCGTTATGTAGTATCCATCTGGCGGACGCCGCCCACTGGTCCGCTTGCAATTCTTCCGTCGTGGTATACGGGTTGGACATAGTATGGGTTACACCCAGTAAATCGGTATGATAAAAATCAAATTTCTCTTTGAGGTAATTCACAACCTTGGTATCATCTGCCGTGAAAGCGTAGCCGGTACCCACAGCAGTCGCATTGGACAACCAAGCACTCGCCTTACCGTTGGTGATAGCAGTTGTTTTTTTGCCGTTGTTGTGATAATACTTACCGTCAATCACATCGGTCAGACCAACGAAAGAAGCATCAAACGTATCTTCGTCGCCATCGGTAAAGTCGATGGGATTGCCGTCGTCATCCAAGCGAACAACCTTCACCGCACCGAAATACGGCAAGCCGTGGTTCATACCGGCATAGGTAGTACCGATATAGATAAGACCGCTTTGGATGTTGATATCGCTCTTCGGGACGTTCAACACTTCGGTTCCGTCCGCCAAGGTCACAACCGCATTCACCGTGCCGTTTTTCACGGTCAAGGTGAGGTGTGCTTCGTCAACCTTCCGGGTCGCTGGCGCATCGCCGATATAGTTAGTGTAAGCAGGAGAATTATCACTGTTTTTGCTACCGGTGAAGCCGGTGTCCAAATTATCCAAGAAATATCCACCATTGTGAGAAATGGCAAACATTGCACCGTCGGTGCAACCGCTGGTCACGCTATCATAACCGCCGAATTTCACGAACACGGGGCTCTGGTTGTGTGCATAGGATTCATAACCGGGATGGGTCAGTTTGAAGTCCAAATCCAGTTGGAAGTTCTTCACAACTGCTTGATCGCCGTTCGCATCTTGCAAGGAGTAGGAATACACAACGTCAAACGGGGTCATAGGGTCAATGCCGATATCGCTGGCGATGTGCAACCATTTATTTTCGCTCAAAGTCTGAGTGGGGTACATGCCTTCGTACCAGTAACCACCTTGACCGGCGCCGGGCATATAACCGCTATCCGCAACGCCGGTAGCAGGATTGTGTGCCGCACTGCCGAAGTTTGCGCCAAGCGGATTACCTTGTGCATCAACAACGTAGCCGGCAGAGTTCCAATGTTCCAAAGTGCCGCCGCCGCCATTAGCATATGTGTAGAAATCAAATTTGCTTTCGAGGTAATCGACAAGCGCTTTGTCCGCCACGTTAACAGCGTAGGAAGTCGCATACGTCGCAACGGCAGTCGCAGTGGTGCTGCCGGTTGCGGTCAAGCCAACACCCTTGCCGTCGGAAGGTTTGTGGTTTTTATTATATAAATATTGACCGTTTACATAGTGCAACTCAGGCAGATCGGTGAAGTCAGCGGAGAACACTTCCACCGCTTCATCGATACCGTAGTTCTTCTGATTGTGGTAGGTACCAAAATCGACTTCGTTGCCTTGGTCGTCATATTCCACGACGTCAACGCGATTGATAACGTAGTCACGACCGGACATACCGATGGATACAAAGCCGCCGCGCGGGTTGTAGTCCATTTCCATCGTTTCGTTGCGATAGCCGTCTTCACTGGTGGTGGTAAAGGTAGCTTTACCATTTTTGACCTCAACGGTCAAAGTGAGCCACTGTTGTGTGCTGTCGGTGTCGAAACGTTCGTACATAACGTTACCGTTCGCTACGGTGTAGTCGCCGGTTTGTTCACCGAGAACCAATTCTTGACCAAATCCGGTATTGTATTTATCGTCAACGGTGGTAGCGCTGATGATTTCGGTGCGGTTGTAGAATA
>JAZRAA010000015.1:0-7829 GCA_045634325.1 Acutalibacteraceae bacterium
TCGCGGAAATCGACGAGGTGAGGGATGCGCAAGCGCCGAACGGGACGTACAGAAAGACGCCGAACGGGTGGGCGTTTATGCCGGACAGAGACGAGAGCGACGCGCCGCCGAACCGGGAAATTATGGCGTCTATGAGCGCGAAGCCCGGAGAAGTCGCCGGAGGCCTTGTGGTTTTTGCCGTGTTCGCCGTTATTGCCCTGAAACTTTCCGGGAAGAAACGAGAAAAGACAAACCCGGAAGGCGGTTTATCGCAAGCGCAGTATCAAGCGTTCATGCAACGCCTTGACGCTATGGCGAAGATTGCAGAGAGCGTGATTCCGACGGGCGGAGGCGCGAAAGCGGTTGAGAGGAGACGATAGAGATGATAAACAGGAATAACGCCTTTGTGAAATCGTGGGATTTCATTGTGACCATAGTCACGTATTTCTTCCAGCGTTATGCGGAAGCGGGCGAGAAGATGGCGGGGAGCTTCACCCCGTCTTGGGAAGCTAAAACCTTTTTTTCGGGGCTTGCGGAGATTTTCTACCTTACGGCGATTGGCATTTTTGTCATTTACCTGATTTTCCGTGGGTTTGGGGCGAGCGAAGCCCCTCATAGCGCGGCTTTAGCTGGCCTTATCGTTCTTGCGATTGTGACCTGTATAGGATAAAGGCGGGTGGCGTCAATGGGCTTAAAAGACGCGACATTTGACGCAATTCCCGTATTGCGCCGCTGGTGGTGGCGGCGCAAGTGGACTTCTCTTGACGTTCCCGCTGAAGAATGGGCTAAGCTGGACAGCATGATAGAAGATTTGAACGCCCTGTTAATAAACGTCAAGTCTGTGCAAAAGCTAATCATGGACGCGTCCATGTTACGCGCCGGACACGGAATGAGCGTTCGGAGCGTGTGGAACGACTTGACGGGCAAACAACACGGCGTGGACATTGTTCTTGACGGCAAGGGCGCAACGGAAAATCTGCTGGCAGGATACCACAAAGAGATGGACGCCCGCCGCCGCGAAATGATGAAAATCGCCGTGGAGATGTCAAACTGGGCGGCTGAAAATACCGCGCCGATTGCCTATGAGAGCCGTCAGCCCTTGCGTACAAAAATTGCCGCCGTTGTTCGTGAAGCGGCGCGGATTGCGAAAGAACTGAATGCGGAGCGAAAAGGCAAAACGTCAAGCGAGTTTTTGCGCCACGCTTTGTTAGACAGCGAATCCCGCAAAAAGCGGCTTTGTATCAAGCCCGCGCCGGAACGGGTGAAGCTGGAAAAGCCGGAGACGCCGAAAGAAACTCCGAAAGAGACGCCAAAGAAGGGACAGGACAGCGCGAAAGCGGAACGCCGCAAAATCGCCGCGCTACTCCCGCAAGCGTTCGATGAGCAAGGCGTTGACGTGCAATTCCTGTCTTTCGCCGCTGGACGCGCCGTGACGCGGTACCGTCTCCGATTGGAGCGCGGACAGAAGCTGTCGAAAGCGGAGGGCGCGGCGTCAGAAATCGCTATGGCGCTTGCGGTTGACAAGGTGTCCATTAGCAAGGCGCCGTCGGAAGCGCAAGTAATCTTTGTTGACGTGCCAAACAAGGACGTGGAGCCGCTTTTGTACGCTGACGCGCCGAAAGAAGAAGGCAAATTCTTTGTCGGCGAGAGCGTTGAGGGCAAGCCCGTTTTCACGGATATGGAAAGCCTCTGCCACGTCCTGATTGCTGGCACGACTGGAAGCGGGAAAAGCGTTTTCCTGAATACGCTGATATGTTCCATGATTCAACGTCCGCCGTCAGAAGTCCAATTCATCATGATTGACCCGAAGATGGTAGAGCTTGCGCCTTATGACGGAATCCCGCATTTAGAGCGTCCTGTCATTACGGACGCGGCGGAGGCTGTAGAAGCGTTGGAAGAAGCCGCTGACAAAATGGATAAACGCTATCAGACGTTCAGAGAGGCGGGCGTAAAGAAGTTGTCGGAGTACAACGCAAAGGCAAACGCGCCCTATCCACGTCTGATTGTCGTGATTGATGAGTTGTCCGATTTGATGATGTTATCCGACAAAGAGGTTGAAGCGTCCATTGTACGAATCGCCCAAAAAGGCCGCGCCGCCGGGGTGCATTTGCTTCTGGCGACGCAACGCCCGACAAAAGACGTTGTAGCAGGGCTTATCAAGGCCAATATCCCGTCCCGCATTGCGTTCGCGGTGGCGTCCGCTATGGAATCGCGGATTATCCTTGACGAGAGCGGCGCGGAAAACCTGTGCGGCAAGGGAGACATGATTTTCAAGCCGCTCGACGGCAAGACGCAACGGCTACAGGGCGCGTATATCGAGACGGATGAAATAGAGCGGATTGTGAAGGGGGCGAAATATTGAGCTTTACGCAAGCGGAACTGGAAGCAATGAGAGCCGCCGACGCTGAAATTGAGGCCGATTTTAGCTTGACGCCGGAGGAAATCGCGGCGGCGCGTGACAGGGACGAACGGGCGATTTTTGAGCGGGTTCGTTGGAAAAGAGCCGCTCCGAAATCAGCGGAGGAAAAAGAACGGGATTTCCAGAAATTCAAAGCAAGGCGCAAGAAGCCCTTGACTGACAAAGACCGCGAACGCGCAAAAGCGTACTATAAAACGCACAGGGAGCATTACAGGGCTTACCGAGTGCAGTATTACCAAGAAAACCGCGAACGGATTCTATTGTATTCGCGTGAATACTTTCAGGCGCATAAAGCGGAATGCCAAGCAAAAGCAAGAGAGCGCAACAGGAAACGCTATCATTCTGACCCGGAATACGCGGAGCGATTAAGAGCAAAAGCAAGAGAGCGGTTAAAACGGAAGAGAGCATTGGAGGCGGTTAGGCAGTGAAACAACGGGCGTTGCGTCCCATGCCAGCGGATTTTCCGCAATACGCCCAGACAATGCGGCAGGAGGATTTGATGGCGCGTTATCGCGCAGGACGCGCCGTTGTCCGGCGTTGGCAGGATGAGTTAGGCATGAATCGCTGTGCGAAATTCGGAAAGGCGCCGTTGCCTGATAATTTCGCCGCTGTCGCCCCGTTCCACACTCAGGCGGAATTGCGGCGGATGTACGGGCGGAGCGGTACGACGATAGACGGCTGGGCGCGGTTATGCGGCGTGAAGCTCAAACGGATACGCCCGGAATATGTCAAGCGCGACACGGAAGATGAGATTCAGATGTGCTTGAATTGCGAAAAGGGCGTTGCGA
The DNA here is from genome assembly GCA_045634325.1 of Acutalibacteraceae bacterium. Classification (GTDB taxonomy): domain Bacteria; phylum Bacillota; class Clostridia; order Oscillospirales; family Acutalibacteraceae; genus URNF01. The sequence continues at coordinate 3,187 of JAZRAA010000015.1, forward strand.
AATGCACAGGGCGTTGTCGCAGAATCAAAGGATTTTAGGAGGCGAGAGCATGACGGCATTGACAATTATCGGAGGCACCCTTCTTGCGGCGGCAACCTATATTTTCCGCGTTCGTCCGTGGATGGACGAGCGGGCAGTGGCGCGGGAAATGGCAGTCCCGCACAACAATGAGGGCGTTACCAGTCCCGCGTGACTTTGCGGAAAACGCCGCTGTGATGACGGAGCCGGAGTTGCGGCGGCATTACAAGCGCGGAGACCAGACAATCCGGCGGTGGATTAACCTATCCGGCGTGGAGCCAAAATCAAAGCGCAAGACAGCTAGTCGTGAATGGCGCTTTGTTCAACCTGACACGCCGGAAGAAATCAAAATGTGCTTGAATTGCAAGTTTTCAGAGTGTAAAGGATGGTGCGCGAAAATGGCGGCGTCGAAAGGCGGATATTTGGATGAGTGAAAAATTGGCAAACAGACGCGTCCCCTTGTGGGCAGTGGCGGTCGCGCTTGCGGCTGGAATTGGAATCGGCGCGTTGTTGCGCGTGGTTTGCGCCGTGTGCGCGGAATACTGGCGCGTTCCGGCGGTTTTCGCGCTGCTTGCGTTGTACGTATGGGGCGAGTGGAGCAAGAGCAAAAGCGGCAGGAAAAATCAAAAACGGCTGGTATCAACTTGACACCGCCGCCGGGACGTGGTATAATACGCATTGCAGACGGCATTGCAGAGGGCGGTTACTTCATTAGCTGTATGACATACCGTTCTTGTTTTTATCCGTTTGCCACAATATGACAAAAGGCGGCAGTGCAGGAAACGGGTACTTCGACTTATAATCGAGATGTCGCGGGTTCAAGTCCCGTCCGCGCTTGCGCGGTAGCTCAGTGGATAGAGCGCTATGTTTCCGTTTTCGTTTTTCTCCGCTTTTTGATACCATACAAGGCAAACGCGCATTGCAGATAACGGTTACTTCGATATTGGAACTGTTTGTCGCGGGTTCAAGTCCCGCCGTCCGGCGTATGTCGGATGTATCTCAGTTGGTTAGAGAGACAGTAGAAACGTACCGTTTTCGTCTTTATCGCGTTTGCCCTGTTTTTTTTGCGCAAAGGAGGTTATCATGGCAAAATTCAACGCTGGAAAGACAATCAAAACCACGAACAAGAGCGGACACGCCGCATACGGCATGGACGCAAAGTCAAAGTTGGTGGCGCAAGTACTTTGCTCATTCTTCAATGAGGCGAAATTTTACGGCGACAACTCCGCCGAAATGCAGGAGACTATCAAGGCCGTTATCAAGACTGACCCGCGTTTTGTCTCCAATCTTGCGGCGTTTGCGCGGCGCGAGTTCAATATGCGTTCCGTGTCGCATGTCCTGACGGCCTACCTTGCGCACGAACAAGAAGGAAAGCCGTTTGTCCGTGATACCGTCAAGCGCGTTTCCGTGCGCGGAGATGACGTGACGGAAATTATGGCGTTCTATCTTTCCACATTCGGAAAGCCCGTCCCTAATGCGCTGAAAAAGGGCGTTGCGGACGTTTTGGCGGATTTTGACGAATACGCCCTTGCTAAATACAAAGGCGGGGGAAAGGCCGTCAAAATGCGGGATTTGCTGTGCCTGTGCCGCCCGACGCCTAAAGACGCGGAACAGTCCGCGCTTTGGAAGCGTTGCCTTGAAAACACGCTGGAAACGCCGTTGACATGGGAGACGGAACTTTCCGCGCACGGCAACAACGCCGAAACATGGGAACGCCTGATTGATTCTGGCAAAGTCGGATATATGGCCTTGTTGCGGAATCTGCGGAACATTATCAATGCAAATCCGGCGAACATTGAGAAAGTCTATCAGCGCATTGAAAACCCGGACGCCGTGCGGAAGTCTAAGCAACTCCCGTTCCGGTTCCTGTCCGCGTATAAGTCCATTTCTGACATTGCCGGAAGCCGCGCCTTTGACGCGTTGGAAAACGCTGTAGAAGCCTCAATCGCCAACATGCCGCGCCTGTCCGGGACAACAGTCATTGCTGTGGACGTGTCCGGCTCTATGGATGAAACAATCAGCAGGAAGTCCTCTGTGAAGTGCGGAGAAATCGGATTGCTGTTAGGCATGATTGCGAATAAAATCTGCGACAACAGCATTTTCTTCACGTTCAACACGGAAATCAAGCGGATTCCGGTCTCCCACCGTTCCGGCATTCTGGAAGCCGTCACAAGAGCGTGTTGCGACGGCGGGACGAATATGTATCTTCCGTTTCAGGCTATGCTTTCCGACGGCATAAAGGCGGAACGTTGCATTATTCTATCGGACAATGAGTGCAACAGCGGCGGCGGGTATTACTGCGGACGCCCTGTTCAGGCTTTGGCGGATGAGTACCGCCGCAATACGGGAAATAACATCTGGGTACACGCTATCGACTTGCAAGGGTACGGAACGCAACAGTTCTACGGAGCGCGGACAAACCTTGTCGCCGGGTGGTCGGAGAAGGTTTTCCAGTTCATCCAGATTGCCGAACAGGGCGAGGGGACGCTGGTCAAGGCGATTGAAGCATACGGAAATTGGGAATCCGCAAAAAACGCTTGACAAACGCCGCGAAAAAGCGTATCCTATGGAGTGTGGAGATGACGCCTCTACCTTAATAACAGCAAAAAGCGCATACGCGCATTTTTGATAACGTCCGCTGGGAGCGTCATTCCCGGCGGACGTTTGCTTTTGTAGAGGTGGCAACAATGGACGCACATACCACAAGGTTGAAAGTCGAGGATAGATACGTTGAATCGCGTGTTCGTATAGATACCTTTGTTGGCGGGCACTATCGCCTGAATATGGAGGAAAACGCTGGCGCGGCGGCTCCGCCCGAAAAGTACCTTGACGCATATAGACGCAAACCGAGATTTGAGCGTCAGACGGAAGCGCAAAGAGCTTTTTGGAATGAGTTCAAAAACGGGACATGGGGTGATTGACGTGGACTTATCCGGCATAAGCGCGGCTATGTATCTGCGCAAGTCACGCGCCGAGGACGGCATGGACACGGCGGAAATCCTGCGCCGACACCGTGAAACGCTGACGGAATACGCGGCGCGTGAGGGTATCCGCGTTGTAGAAGTATTTCAGGAGGTAAAATCGGGCGAAAGCCTGTACAATCGCCCTGAAATGCTTAGGCTGTTAGAGACTGTAAAATCTGGATGTTTCGGGGCTGTCCTTTGCATGGACATTGACCGCCTGTCGCGGAATGACATGGTAGAGTATGGCAAGATTCTGGAGGCATTTATCGACGGGAACGCGCTGATTGTGACGCCGAGCAAAACCTATAATCTTTCGGAGGAATCCGACAAGATGATGGCGGAACTGCGCGGCTTGTTCTCCAGATACGAATTGAACCAAATCAAAGAGCGAACAAAGCGCGGCATGATACGCGCCGCGAAAGAAGGCTGTCACCTGAGTTACGCCCCATATGGATACGTAAAAAGCGTGGTCGGAAAAAAACACACCTTAGCGGTTAATGAGACGGAAGCGCGTTTTGTCCGGCTTGCGTTTGATTTGTACGCAAGCGGAAAAGGCTGTAGCCTTATCGCGGGACGCCTCACGGAATTAGGGGCGCGTCCGCGTAGAACGAATGTTTTCACCCAAACAACAGTCTTGAAGATGATTAAGAACCCTGTATATATCGGAAAGACTATCTATAATCGGGAGCATTGGACGCGGAAAGACGGGAAACTGAATGTCACTATCCGCCCGGAATCGGAATGGATTTGCGCAGACGGTCTTCACCCTCCTATAATTGACATGGAGACGTGGGAGAAATGCCAATCCGTTTTGAAATCCCGTTGGCGTCCGGCGTATTTTGACGGCGCTGTAAAATCGCCGCTTGCGGGGCTTGTCCGTTGTAAACGGTGCGGAGGACGTATGCAAAGGCGGGCAATCGACGGACGGCATTATCTATGGTGCCGGACACGCGGTTGCTGTACGTCAGCGCGGTTTTCCGACGTGGAACAAGCCGTAATAAGCGGGCTGGAAGAAATCTTGATTGGATTGGAAACAGAGCCCGATTCTGACATAGAGCCCGCTATGGCGGCGGCGGAGGCGCGGCTTGCGGCGTTGGAAAGCGCAATGGAGGCGGAAAACCAGAAGAAAGAGCGGCTATACGATTTCCTTGAAAGCGGGATATACACAAAACCCGTATTTTTGGAACGTATGGAGAAAGTATCCAGAACTCTTGACGCGCTGGAATCTGGAAAACGGGATGTCCTTGCAGAAATGGACGCGCTCAAACGGAAAAACGCCGCGCAACAGGCGGGCGGAATCCGAAAACTGCTGGACGAATACGAAAGCGCGGACGCGCCCGGAAGAAACGCGCTGTTGCAGGGAATTGTTGACGTTATCTGGTATGAGAGGCCGAAAGGGAGCCCGGACTTTTCGCTTGATATTTTTTTGCTTTGATATGTTGCAATCGTTTCCTTGCGCGGAGCTAAATACACGATTGCGACATTAAGCCGCCCCGCGTGAACAGGGCGGCTTTTGCCTTAGTGCGCTAAATCCAGCAAAAGCTCTTTGGACGGAATCAATACGCCATTGGCGCATTGCGGACAGCGGTACCACGTTCCGCAATATTCCTGTTCATACGTCCCCGGCGTTTGCAAAATCATCTGTTCGTTGTGCGTCGGGCA
>JAZRAA010000016.1:0-193541 GCA_045634325.1 Acutalibacteraceae bacterium
TTTTGGGTAAAAAGTAAAAAAGAAAACCCCCCAAACCGAAAACGGTTCCAGTCGTTTTTGGAGCTACTGATCCGATTCGAACGGACGACCTGCTCATTACGAGTGAGCTGCTCTACCTGCTGAGCCACAGTAGCACAACAACAGAATTATAGCAAGTTTCCCGCCCGCCGTCAAGTGTTGAATCCGAAAAAATTTCCGCTTTGCAAATTTATGGTTGAAAAACGTGTGCAAATATGGTATGCTATTTGTGAATACAAATCACAGGGAGGCGGACGATATGGCAAATAAAGAAAAAACGACTTTATCACTGCGGTTGCGGTTATTACGCATTGCCGCCGGCATGAAGCAGGAAGAAGTGGCGAATATGCTGAAAGTCGGCCGCTCTGCTTATACGTATTATGAACTGTCCCGCAGCAAACCCGATTACGATGCGCTCATTGCATTGTCCAGATTATACCATGTCAGTATCGACTATTTGGTTGGACTTTCCAACCTGCCGGACGTTGCACGCCGTCCGCAAGTGGCAGACAATGTGCCGCTCGAAGAAATCGCACCGGAGGCATCTTTCGGCTTGCTCACCCGTGATGAACGCTATTTGCTGGGCATCTATCGGCAGTTGTCGGATGATGCGCAAACGGAGTTGTTGGAAACGTTGCACAAAAAGCGTGAAAGAGGAGAATAAAGCAAGAAGCCTTGTTTCCAAACGGAAACAAGGCTTCTTTTTATTTATCACACACAAATACACAGCCTGACATAGCGGGCAAGGTGAGTGTTTGTCCATGCAGTTCACCTGTGCCCAACACCTGCTTAAAACCGACACAGTCGGCGGGGAGGGTGTGGGTCGAGGGTTGCGTGGAACGGTTGATAGCGCACAAAAGACGACTGTTTTCGTTTTCACGGATAAAGCACACGGTATCGTCGTGGGTACGCACTGCACGGAAAGTGCCCTCTTTCAAAGCGCTCACACCCGCACGCATTTGTCCCAATGCCGCATACCATGCGACCAAATCAGTATCTTCATTTCCCCACGGATAACATCCACGGTTAAAGGGGTCACGATGACCTTCCAGTCCCGCCTCGTCACCATAATAAATACACGGTACACCCGGCAAACAGAACTGGATGAGGCTTGCGAGTTTGAGCAGTTGCACACCACGTGCACGTGCCTCAGCAGACAGCTTTTGTGCCGCTTGCCATTCTCGGCCACGGTCAAAAGCGGGTTCACCCGCCAATGCGGTGAGCGCACGGGGGGTATCGTGGGTGCCGATATGGTTCATCAGCAACCGTGTCACCTGCGGGGGATAGTTTTCGACAATTCCCTCGATGGTGTTGAAAAAGTCGTCGGGGTTACCGCCGGTGAGCAGATGCAAAATGGCATTCGCAAACGGATAGTTCATCACGCTGTCCAGTTGTTTGCCCAAAAGGTAACGGCGCAGGTATCCGTAGCTTTGTTTGTTGCTGGCATCTTCCCACACTTCACCCAGCAGAATGCCGTCGGGGTTTTCGGCTTTCACGGCGGCACGCAGGTCGTCGATAAACAGGTCCGGCAATTCGTCTGCCACGTCCAACCGCCAACCGTGCGTGCCCGCCCGCATCCAACGGCGGCACACGCCGTTTTCGCCCGCAATAAACGTGCGGAAAGCGGGGGACAGCTCGTCCAGTTCGGGCAGTGTTTCAAAGCCCCACCAACTTGTGTATGCGTGCGGGTGGCAACTGAACTGATACCACGGGTAATACGGCGAATCGACGCTTTGATATGCGCCCACGTCCGTATATCGTCCTTCTTTGTTGAAATAACGGCTGTCAGAGCCCGTATGACTGAACACACCGTCCAAAATCACTCGCATTCCACGTTTTTTGGCGGCTTTGGTAAGGGTCTCTAAATCTTTTTCGGTGCCCAGTAACGGGTCGATTTTTTCGTAGTCCGCCGTATCATAACGGTGGTTGGAATGGGATTCAAAAATGGGGTTGAGATATAAGCAGGTGACACCCAGACTTTGCAAATACGGCAATTTTGCGGTGATACCCGCAAGGTCGCCGCCAAAGAAGTCGTTGTTGCGCACTTTTCCTTGCGCATCGGGTTTCCAATGCGGCATTGCCCCCCAATCATCCCGCAACACACGGTCGGTGGGCACACCTGCTTTGTCACCACCCGCTTTATAAAAACGGTCGGGGAAAATTTGGTATAACACGCCGCCTGCAAGCCAGTCGGGTGTTTCAAACGTTTTTTCATAACAGGTCAATTGCCAACGATTGCCGGCATGGCGGTCTTCGCTTGCCGTGCCGTCGGGCAGTGCATTTAAAAATCGTTCACCGTCATCACAGTGTAAGCAGAAATGATAGTGGTATATGCCAACAGTGGGGGTGAAATGACATTCCCACCATTCGTTGCCGTCTTGTGTTTCTCCCGCCCAGAACATACCGTCTTTGCGGTTGGGTTGTTGTCCACAACCGATGCACAAGAGTGCTTCTCGGCATCCCCACGAGCGAGGCACACGGATACGAAATTGTACGGCAGTATCCTCTGCCACCGCGCCAAACGGGTTGCGGTGTGCGGTGTCACGGGACGAAAAATAGGTGGACATATACTTCCTCCTTGGGAAAAACGGCATGACCCGCAGGTCATGCCGTTACAACATTTTTATAAATTAGCCCAAACGAGCGGTGAGAGCCGCCAACTGTTCGTTGAGTTCTGCGGGCAGTTTGTCGCCGAATTTTGCATAGAATTCGGAAATGCCGTTGAGTTCCGCTTTCCAGAGGTCCTTATCCACATCGAGAATGCCTTTGAGGGTTTCGATGTCGAAATCTTTCAGGCCGTCAATGTTGATGTCCTCTGCAAACGGCACGTAACCGATAGCGGTTTCTTCAGCATCCGCTTTGCCTTCGCAACGAGCCAAAATCCATTCGAGCACACGCAGGTTGTCACCGAAACCGGGCCACAAGAAGTTGCCTTCGTCATCGGTACGGAACCAGTTGACGTTGAAGATCTTGGGAGCTTTGTCGCCGAGTTTTTCGCCCATTTTGAGCCAATGTGCGAAATAGTCGCCCATGTGATAGCCGCAGAAGGGCAGCATAGCCATCGGGTCACGACGCACAACGCCCACAGCGCCGGTAGCGGCAGCAGTGGTCTCGGAAGCCATGATGGAGCCAACGAACACGCCGTTGTTCCAGTCACGAGATTGATATACCAGCGGAGCGGTCTTCGCACGACGACCGCCGAAGATGATAGCGGAAATCGGCACACCTTCACCGGAGTTAAACGCATCGGACAGGCAGGGGCAGTTCACTGCGGGAGCGGTGAAACGGGAGTTGGGATGCGCACCCTTGGAACCGTCGGTGCAATCCCACATTTCGCCTTTCCAGTTTTTCGCATTTTTGGGCGGGTTTTTGTCCATGCTCTCCCACCACACAGTGTTTTCGTCCAAGTTGTGCACCACGTTGGTGAAGATGGAGTTTTTCTGGGTGGAAATCAGAGCATTGGGGTTGGATTTCATGTTGGTACCCGGTGCAACACCGAAGAAACCGTTTTCGGGGTTGACAGCCCACAAACGACCGTCAGCGCCCACACGCATCCAAGCGATATCATCGCCGACGCACCAGACTTTATAGCCTTTTTCTTGATACAACTCCGGCGGAATCAACATAGCGAGGTTGGTTTTGCCGCAAGCAGACGGGAACGCCGCCGCCACGTATTTCACGTCGCCGTTGGGGAATTCAACGCCCAAGATGAGCATGTGTTCAGCCATCCAGCCTTCCTGACGGCCGAGGTTGGAAGCAATACGCAGTGCGAAGCATTTTTTGCCCAGCAACACGTTGCCGCCGTAACCGGAGTTCACGGAAATGATGGTATTATCCTGCGGGAAATGGCAGATATAACGTTTTTCTTCGTCGATATCGCATTTGCAGTGCAAGCCGCGGACCCAGTCTTCGCTGTCGCCCAGAGCGTCATACACTTCTTTGCCCATGCGGGTCATAATCGCCATGCTCACCACAACGTAGATGGAGTCGGTGATTTCCACGCCGTATTTGGCAAACGGAGAGCCAATCGGGCCCATGGAATAGGGGATGACGTACATGGTGCGGCCTTTGTAAGCACCTTTGGTGATGTCGTCCAGCAAGGAGTAAGCCTCAGCGGGAGCCATCCAGTGGTTGGTGGGGCCTGCATCTTCCTCTTTTTCAGAGCAGATGAAGGTACGGCCTTCCACACGTGCCACGTCGTTGAGAGCCGACAGATGCAGATAGCAACCGGGGAGTTTTTCCTCGTTCAATTTCACTAATTCGCCGGTGGAGCAAGCTTCAGCGCGCAGAGCGTTGAGTTGAGCTTCACTGCCGTCAATCCACATTACTTGGTCGGGTTGCAACCAGTTTTTCTTTTCTTCAACCCATTTCAAAATGGATGCATTATTTGTCATATTCATTCTCCTTTCGCGAGATGTCCAATCTCTGTCGAATACCATTATACCTGGTTTTTTGCAAATTTCAATAGGTAAATGCAATTTTGACATATTTTTAACATTTTCCATATAAAAAAGCGGGCCTTTCGACCCGCTTTTGTTTATTCAATTGACAAAGATGCGACAGCGTTCAAATCCATACCCGCCGTGTTGCCCGCTTGCAGTTCATAATAGCCTTGTGCGGCAACCATTGCGCCGTTATCTCCGCAAAGGGAAAGCGGCGGCGCATAGAGGGTGTATCCTTTTTGTTTGCAAGCGGTTTCCATATATGCCCGCAAACCTTTGTTGGCGGAAACGCCACCCGCCAGCACCAGCGTATTGATATGCAAATCGTCGGCGGCTTTGAGGAAATTGCCCGCCAGCATATCCACTATCGTCTTGCGGAACGAAGCGCACATATCCGCACGGTTCACCGTTTCGCCTTTTTGTGCGGCGTTGTGCAACAGGTTGATAGCGGCGGTTTTCAGTCCTGAAAAACTGAAATCATACGGCGCGCCGTCCACATGGGGACGGGGGAGTGCAATCGCATCGGGGTTGCCGTTTTCCGCTTCGTTGTCCAGCGCAACACCGCCGGGGTATGCCATTCCCATCATGCGTGCAACCTTGTCAAAACATTCGCCCGCAGCATCGTCACGGGTGCGACCGATGACTTTAAACGTGGTGTAATCGTCCACCTGTACGATGTGGCTGTGTCCACCCGACGCCACCAAACACAAAAACGGCGGTTTCAGATCGGGGTGCGCCAAAAAGTTGGCGGCAATGTGGGAGCGCAAATGGTGGGTGGGGATGAGCGGTTTGTTTGCCGACAGCGCAAGACCTTTGGCAAAGTTGACCCCCACTAACAACGCACCGATAAGGCCGGGTGCGTGGGTAACGGCTATGCCGTCAATATCTTGCAGGGTTTTGTCTGCATCGGCGAGTGCTTGTCGTACCACTGCGCTGATGGCTTCGGTGTGACGACGGGAGGCAATCTCCGGCACCACACCACCGTATAAACGGTGCTCCTCTACCTGCGAAGCTACCACGTTTGAGAGCACTTCTCTGCCGTCTTTGACAACGGCGGCGGCGGTTTCGTCGCAAGAGGATTCAATACCTAAAATATACAAGTCACTCACCTCTTTTGTAATACAAAGAATAAATGTAGGCGTCCTCGCTCGGCGCGGTATAAAAATGCGGTCGCACGCCGTCGCACACAAATCCGTGTTTTTGGTATAACGCAATGGCGGCTTGGTTGCTCACCCGCACTTCCAGCGTTAAGCGATAGAAGTTTTGTTCTTCGCCGTAGTGGCAAAGCGCACCCACCAGCGCATCCGCCACGCCTTGTCTGCGACAAGCGGGGGAAACGGCAACGTTGGCGAAAAAGCCTTCGTCTGCCACCGTGTGCATACCGGCATAGCCGCACACCGTACCATTTTCATCCACCGCCGTTAAAAACACGGCGAGCGGGTTTTGCAATTCTTCTTTTAATGCCGTTTCACTCCACGGCGCAGAAAAACACGCTTTTTCAATCGCCGCTAAGGCGGAGACATGTTCCGCTTGCATGCGTACAACTGTTATGTGCATATTTATCACCATAAAAACAGGAGACAGATTTCTCCGTCTCCCGATTTTTTAAAAGACACACGCCATGAAAGCGCGTCTTACATATGTTCCTCAATAAAAGAAACGAGGTCACCGACCGTGTGAATGTTTTCGATTTCCTCATCGGGAATTTCCACGTCAAACTCGTCTTCCAAGCCCATCAGCATATCTACAACGTCCAAGGAATCTGCATTGAGGTCCTCGACGAAATCGGTATCTGCCGTAATGCTGTCGGATTCCACTTCGAACTGTGCCGCCAAAAGAGCAGCGATTTTTTCCATAACCATAGATAGATTCATCCTTCCGATTTTTGCTTGTCACACCGACTGTATGCCGTGTTACATAAAAATATTATGCGGTAAAAGCGTTTTTGTCAATGACATTTTGCGATTTTCTTAAAAAATCATCCCAAAAGGTTCTAAAATGTGTGGATTTTCCGAAAAATTGCAGTTTCGTCAAAAAAGGATTGTTTTTTCAAAAGGAATAGCGTATACTCGTACCGACAAGCAAAAAAGGGAGGTAACAGTATGCAAAAAACAATTCGCGGCAAGGTGTATGACACCGAAAACGCCGAGTGGATTGCCGGCAAAGCGGAAGGCATGTACGGTGACCCCAACGGCTATGAAGAACGGTTGTATCGCAACCCGGAAGGTTTTTACTTCCTGTATGCGATTGGCGGCGAAACGTCCCCCTATCCGAATCCTGTGATTCGTGCCGTTTCCGCCGTGCGCGCCGAGGCTTTCAAACAAGAAAACGCATAATATGAAAGCACCGCAGACTTGCAAAGGTCTGCGGTGCTTTTTATTTATACGGGTTGGGATTATCGGTAATACCTGCGAGAAAATTTATGCTTGTATGATAAAATTCTGCCAGTTTGATAAAAACATCTATCGGTACGTTGAGTTTGCGATTTCATAATCGGAATAAGTTGTTTGATGGATTTTAAAAAAATGTGCCATTTGTGCTTGCGTTAAATCTCTATTTTCTCGCATATCACGCAGTCTTTTAAACATACAATCACCTCGTAACATATACAAGGGAATATGCCTTATTGACTTTTAAGGGAAAATCCCTTAAAAGTCAATGCCCGCCCGCAGAAAAGCCTTCGCCGAAAATTTCATCCGCAGTGGCGAAAATGACAAATGCGTGCGGGTCCACGCGGGCAATGGCGGCACGTAACAGATGCGCTTGTGCGCGTCCTACCGCACAAATGAGCAGTTGTTGTTTTCTGCCGGTATAGCCGCCTGCCGCTTCCAACACGGTTACTCCACGCATCAAATCGGCAAACACCGCTTGTGCAACCTCGGCCCCTTTTTCGCTCACAATCACCGCAAATTTTGCGGTTTGACCGCCGTAAACGAGACGGTCCATCACCTGTGCTGTGAGGAACACGGTCACAGCGGCATATAAAGCACTTTCCAATTGACCAAAAACGATGACCGATAATATGATAACAACGGCGTCAATCAACAAAATCAGATTCCCTATGGATAAATGCGGGAATTTGCGGCGCAGAAGCTGTGCCATGATTTCCGCACCGCCCGAACTGCCGCCACGCAGGTATATCAGCCCCAGTCCCGCACCGGTGAGCACACCGCCGAACAAGGCGGCAAGCAAACGGTCATCCGCAAATGGCGGAAGGTATGCCGCAAACATGTCAATGCACAGCGAAGAAACGGTCAAGCCAATGGTGGTACGGATGAAAAACGGCACACCCAAATGTCGCCACGCCAAAAACAACAGCGGTAGATTGAGCAACAGCGTGCCCACACCCGCGGGCAGACCGATGAGGTGATTTAGAAGGATGGCAAGGCCCGTTATCCCGCCCGGTGCGATAGAGGCGGGGGATACGAAAACCGAAACGGCAAGACCGAAACAAACACTGCCCGCACACAGACAGATACCGTCGATGAAAATACGTCTGAAAACCGCTTTTTTACCCATACACTCACCCTTTCTGTATCATTGTATCCCGAAAGGTGCGCTAACATACGAAAAACTGCGAGGGTAACACCCTCGCAGTTTTTTGTTCAATCTATACCAAATAGCCGTCTGGCGTTTTGTGCGGTGATGCGCAACAGTTCCTCTGTTTGCATACCGCGGATTTGGGCAATCTTTGCGGCGGTGTAGGCAATCATGGAGGAATCACATCGTTTGCCACGCATTGGCACGGGCGCCATATACGGCGCATCTGTTTCAAGGAGCAAACGGTCGAGCGGTACTTCGGCGGCTACCAACGGTGCGGTGCGTGCATTTTTAAAGGTAACCACACCGCCCAATCCGATATACAGTCCCAGTTCCACCGTTTCTCGCATGGTTTCCACACTGCCCGAAAAACAGTGCACCACCCCGCGCGGACGGTATTTTCGCAACAGTTCGAGCGTGTCGGCGTGCGCTTCACGGTCGTGGATGATGACCGGCAGATTATGTGCTTGTGCGATGCTTAACTGCGCCTCAAACACGAGCTTTTGCCGGTCTTTGGGGCAATCGTCCAACCAGTGATAGTCCAGCCCGATTTCGCCCACCGCCACCGTTTTTTCGTATTGTAAATAGGGCAGCAATTGTTGTTCCAGTGTTTCTGCGTCAACGTTTGCAGCACGTTCGGGATGTATTCCCGCCGCCATATACAAAAACGGGTACTGTTCGCAAAGTTCACGATTGTGTGCGCAACTGTCCAAACAATCCGCGCAATCGATTACCCCGCACACACCGTTTGCGGTGAGCGAGGTGAGTAACGCATTGCGGTCATCGTAAAAGGCATGCGCATCATAGTGCGCATGGGAATCAAAAATTTCCATCATACTTGTTCTCCTGTGAAAAAAGCGCGCAACAACGTTGCGCGCTTTTTGGTATATACGAATTTTACTCAGCGAAACCGGATTCCACCAGAGCTACCAGTTCTTCGACGGCTTGCTCTTCGTCTGCGCCGTCAGCGATAACGCGGATGGCGGTGCCGCCCACAATACCCAAGGACAAAACGCCCAACAGGCTCTTTGCATTCACGCGGCGGTCTTCTTTTTCAACCCAGATGGAAGATTTGAAGCTGTTAGCTTTCTGGATAAAGAAAGTTGCGGGACGCGCATGCAAACCGACTTGGTTTTGAACCATAACATCTTTAACGCACATAGTGGAAACTCCTTTTCGTATAAAACATAAGTTTGTTACAAAATTGCTATTATCAGTATACCACAAAAATATGTTTCGTCAATGTATTTCGTTTGCGAAAAATCTCGATTTGTGCAAATTTGGTTTTGTAACCGATTTTTGCCGTTTTTTTATTTTCATTTTATAAGTTTTCACAAGAAATGTGGAAAACTTTATACATAAAACCCACGAAAAACCATATTATTTTTCGAAATCGAAACCATTTTGTTGTAAAAATGCCCAATCTTTTTCACAAAGCGATGCGTTTTTGAGCATATCGGGACGATGTTTGGCGGTGCGCAACAGGGCTTGTTCGTGTCGCCAATTGCGGATGTTTTCGTGGTGTCCCGAAAGTAGAATTTCGGGAATTTCTCTACCTTCCCACACGGCGGGGCGGGTATATTGCGGGTATTCCAGCAAACCGCCAAAATGGCTTTCGTCGGTGTAACATTCTTCGTCGGATAAAACACCGGGCACCATGCGTGCCACACAGTCGATGAGGGTCAGAGCGGGCAATTCGCCACCGGTCAGCACGTAATCGCCCACCGAAATCTGTTCGTCCACCAGCGCATCCAACACACGCTCGTCCACCCCTTCATAGTGTCCGCACAAGACACAAACGGCGGGCAGTTCGGAAAGTTCCTTTGCACGTTGTTGGGTGAGAGTTTTGCCTTGCGGGGACATATAAATGAGGTGCGGACGGGTGCCCGCTTGCTCACACACCGCTTTGAAGCAATCGGCAATGGGTTGTGCGTACATCACCAGTCCTTTTCCGCCGCCGTAGGGGTAGTCGTCCACCTGCATCTGTTTGTTGGTGGTATACGAGCGGATTTGGTGGCAATGCACCTCAATTGCGCCTTTTTTCTGCGCTCTGCCGATAATACTTTCTCCCAAAACGGTTTCGCACATTTCGGGGAACAGGGTCATCAAATCAAATCTCATGTGTCGAACAATCCTTCCATCACACGAATGGTAATACCGTCTCCCTCCGGCTCCACCGACAGCACAATGTCGGGAATGGCGGGAATGAGCACCAATTTACCGTCGCTTGTTTGCATGTGGTAAATATCCGAAGCGCCCGTGTTGGTGACGTCCACGATTTTACCGTATACTTGGCCCGAATCGCAGTCTTTTACCTCCAACCCGATAAGGTCACAGATAAAGTATCTGCCGGCGGGCAGTTTCAAATCACGGCGTGCGGCGTACAGCACCTTTCCACGCCAAGTGGCAGCGGTGGTGGCGTCCGCCACGCCTTCGGTTTTCATCAACACAATGCGGTGATGCGGGCGGCTTTTCACTTTGATTTTATTGACACCGTTTTCATCGGTATACAGTGTTTTTAAATTACAGAACACGGCGGGAGAATCGCACCACGGTTGCACACGCATTTCGCCTGCAATACCGTGTGTGCCCACTACTTCGCCGATTTCCAAAAATGCTTTGAGCATAGAAACTCCTCCAAACAAAAAAGTCAGACCGCAAGCGGTCTGACCCTTTTCGTCTCGTTTAGGCGCGTGGAATCAGTCAATCTCCACAGCGACCTTCACATCCTTACGGGTAGCCGCCGCGCGCATGACGGTGCGCATCGCTTTGGCAATCCGTCCCTGCTTGCCGATAACCCGACCCATATCATCGGGCGCAACATGCAGGTGATACACAACCGTGCCGTCCTCGGCAGGTGCGTCTTGTTCCACTGTAACGGCGGTGGGGTCATCCACCAAGCCCTTTGCAATGGTTACCAACAACTCTTTCATTGTGTTTTCCTTTCAAGACCTGTGCTGTTGCAATTATTTCGTCATGCCGGCCTTTTTGAGCAGGGCTTTGACGGTATCGGTGGGTTGAGCACCGTTCGCAATCCATTTTTCGGCTTTTTCCAGGTCGATGTTGATTGCAGCCGGCTCAGCGAGCGGATCATAAGTGCCGATTTTCTCGATGAAACGACCGTCACGGGGATAACGGGAATCCGCTACCACAACACGATAGAACGGAGCCTTTTTCGCGCCGATGCGGCGCAGACGAATTTTTACTGCCATAATAAGAACCTCCAAAAAAAATTACTAACAAATTTAATATCTTCAACCGTCAAAAACGGTGTGAATTCAAAAACCAAACGGCATTTTTCCACCCGGCATCGGGAACGGCATTTTACCGCGCATACCTTTGCCGCCTTGGGTGTATTTTTTGAGTTGCTTCATCATTTGTTGCATGGTGTCATACTGTTTGAGCAGGCGGTTGACGTCCTCCACTTTCATACCGCAACCCGCAGCCACACGGCGTTTGCGGGAGGGGTTAAACAGTTTGGGATTACGCCGCTCACGCGGTGTCATACTCAAAATGATGGCTTCAATGCGAGAAAACTGTTTGGGGTCAATGTCCACGTCTTTCAACTGCTTACCCATGCCGGGAATCATACCGAGCATAGATTTCAAATCGCCCATTTTCTGAATTTGACGCAGTTGTGCGAGCATATCTTCCAAATCAAATTTGTCTTCGGCGAGTTTTTTAGCCAATTCTTCGGCTTCCTTTTCACTCACCTGTTGCTCCGCTTTTTCGATGAGGGACATCACGTCACCCATACCGAGAATGCGGGATGCCATGCGTTCAGGGTGGAACACTTCCAAATCGTCCAGTTTTTCACCGATGCCCGCAAACTTGATGGGTTTACCGGTGACTGCACGGACGGAAAGTGCCGCACCACCACGGGTGTCGCCGTCCAATTTGGTCAGCATCACACCGTCAATGCCCAGCGCCTCGTCAAAGGCGGCGGCAACGTTCACGGCATCCTGACCGGTCATTGCGTCCACTACCAACAGAATTTCCTGCGGTGCGGTAGCCGATTTGATGGCTTTGAGTTCGTCCATCAGGGCGGTGTCCACGTGTAAACGGCCTGCGGTGTCTAACAACACATAGTCGTTGCCGTAGCGTTTGGCGTGTTCCACTGCTTGTTTAGCGATGGAAACGGGATTTTCGGTGCCACGTTCAAACACGGGCACGCCCGCACGCTCGCCGACCGATTGCAACTGCGCAATCGCGGCGGGGCGGTAGATATCACAGGCAACCAGCAACGGACGATGTCCTTGCGCTTTGAGCATTTTTGCCAGTTTGCCGGAATGGGTGGTTTTACCCGAACCTTGCAGACCGCACATCAAAATGACACAAGGCGGGTGATTGGCATGTGCCAATTTTGCCGCTTGCCCGCCCATCAGAGCGGTCAATTCCTCGTTGACGATTTTGATAACCATCTGCGCAGGGGTTAGGCTTTCCATCACTTTTGCGCCGACGGCACGTTCGGTGACGGTATTGGCGAAATCTTTGGCGACTTTGAAACTGACGTCTGCTTCGAGCAGGGCGAGTCGCACTTCACGCATGGCGTCTTTGACGTCCGCTTCGGTCAAATGTCCGCGCGCACGCAGTTTTTTAAACGATGCGGCAAGTTTTTCGGACAAACCTTCAAACGCCATGTGCAAACTCCTTCCTACCTACAAAAGTGTCATTACGCCTCGTTTATACGCTGTGCGGCGTCGTCAATTGCGCTCGCAATATCGTAGATTTCCGGGATGCGACCATTCAAGTCGTTGACCTGACGCAACAACTTCGCATTTTCCTGCACCGTGAGCAAATCGTTTTGCATACGGCGGAAACGCGTGGCAAGCGCCAGCCGTTCCTCCATTTCCAACAATTGCGCTTCCGCGCGCTTGATGGAATCACGCACTCCTTGACGGGTGATGCCTTCGTTTTCGGCAATTTCAGCCAAAGAAAGGTCTTCATTATAATAATAATCGACCATCGTTCTCTGCTTTTCGGTCAGCATTTCGCCGTAGAAATCCAGCAGAAAAGAAATTTCCATGTTTTTAGACATTGTGCTTGCCTCCTTCCCGTAGTGTTTGGTGTAAAGCAAATACCTTTACACATTATACTGTATATTGCCCAATTTGTCAATAGTTTTTTTGTATTTTTAACCAAAAAAACGGCAGACAACGGGGCGTGTCGTCTGCCGTGTATTTATATTGGTATATATCATTATAATTTGTTCGCAAGACCGCT
This sequence comes from Acutalibacteraceae bacterium, assembly GCA_045634325.1. GTDB lineage: Bacteria > Bacillota > Clostridia > Oscillospirales > Acutalibacteraceae > URNF01. The sequence continues at coordinate 13,224 of JAZRAA010000016.1, forward strand.
TTTATTGACGGCGGTATACAGTAACAATCCGCCCACCGTACATGCGAGCAGTTGTCCTGCCGACACCGATGCGATATTGAGCAGCAATATCTCTGCCGAAAAGTCGGGGAACAGCACCACCGTCAATTCGGTGCCGATGAGCAAGCCGTTCAAAATGACCGGCGGCAGACTGGCAAGCAGGGGTAAGTTTTTCAATCGAATATGCCCCCATTTGCGAGTGAGCAGTGCGGCAAGCGCAGTAGCCGTGGTGCCGATGAGGATATCCCACGCACCCGCAACGTTTGCGCCGGTGGCAAGTCCGATGGTGTTGGAAAGCACGCAACCCACCACCAAGCCGGGAACGGCGGCGGGGGTGAAAACGGGTAAAATGGTCAACGCCTCGGACAAACGACACTGTACCGTGCCGAAGGTCATAAACGGTAGCAGTAACGTCAGTGCGCAATATAGCGCGGCAATCACCGCCGACAGCGTCAAGTGGTGAATAGTTTTCTTGTTTTGCATTATAATAAACACTCCCTAGTTTTGTTTGGCGCAGATGCGCCCGTCAGGATGGTTTCGAACTGACGTTTCAATGAATGGTATAGACGTACCCGCGCCCTTGTTTTTCACGGGTCACAATATCGCATTCATATAATAGTTTTAATGCCGCCGACAATCGTCTGCCACGGCACCGCATGGCTTTTTCAAATTCTTTTGCGGTAAAAGACGAGGGCAGATTGGAGGGCAGACAGTTTTGAAGGTCACAAGCGTTACGAATATCCAACTGCTCGCCTAACCCCAGCGGAACACGTTCTAACCGATGCGCCCCTCGCTTGCCGTCGTTGCTCCAACCGTCTTGCAGTTTTTGTTCTTCAATATCGATGAGTTGCAGTCGAATGGTGAGACCTCGAACGCCTAACAGTGAGCGGATGTAAAACAGCTCCGGCAACGCATCGTGAAACCCACCAACTTTGGTGGAACGGCGGGGCGTGGAACACTCGCCTGTTTGGGGATTGACCCAGCACACTGTTTTACGGCGGGGCAGAGGATATACCACCGTCACGGGATATTCTTCCAGCAACCGCATGAGTTTCACACGAAAAGCGGAAAAATTACCGTTTTGAATTTCGGTGACATGTTCGCCATCGAAAATATCCGCTACCGCACCGCAAGGCAGGGTGATTTCGTGGTGGCTTTCATCCGCATCCAGCCAAAATTTCAAGGTGGCGTGTAACAGTTTTTCCTGCAACCGCCCGATGCTTTCACGGGTATCCATGCGTTGTAAGGCACGGTTGCGCGCCCACTCAAAATCGCCGTACATAGTCGTCCTCGTAATCCAGTCGTGCCACAAATGCCGTGCCGCGCGTGTGGGTGCCGCTCACCCACGCTGTGCCGCCGGTGAGGTTGTCGGTTTGAAAACGCTCTTCTGCGGCGGTGAGCACCAAACGATCATCGGGTAAAATTTCTTTTTCATATCGAATGGAAAAGGAAGTGATGCGTTTGCGTGCAAGACCGCTGGGAATATTGTCGCACAGAAAATCCGCATACCGTGAATTGTTGACGTGGCCGTTGGGGTCCAGTTCGCTCCAACGGGGGCGCACAGCTGCCACCTCGGTGAGTGCGGGCGGGATTTCTTTTTTGGGGTCGGGGCAGTTGTTGCGCGCATCCGGTTGATTGGGGAACAGCAATTCTCCCAGCGCATCGGGACGCAACAATTTATGCGTGTTGGTGTCCACCAAAGCAAATGCAGTAACGCTGTCGGTGAGCGGGTTGCCGTCTTTATCGGTCAGTGTGTAGCAACGGAAAAATTGCACACCTTTCACTTCACGGTGCCACGTTTTGAGCGTCACCTGTTCGCCCATTTGCGGTAAGCGGGTGATGTGACTGCACAGCCGTGTGACCACAAAAGCCAGACCTTTATCCCGCAGTTGCGCATACGACATACCGTTTTCGGCCATATGTCGTTCTCCCGCTTCCTCTTGCAACTGTAATAATGCGGACAGGCGCAGACAACCGTCTGCGCCCACAGCGTAGGAGGGGATATACAGTGTTTGTGTATATGTCATCTCCATTATTTAATAACCTCAATACCGCCCATGAACGGACGCAGCACCTCCGGCACCGTCACCGAGCCGTCAGCGTTTTGATATTGCTCCACGATAGCGGGCATCACACGGCTGGTCGCAAGACCCGATGCGTTGAGCGTATGGGCGAGTTGCAGTTTGCCGTTTTCGTCGCGGTATTTGACGTTGCCGCGGCGTGCTTGATAGTCGCGCGCATTGGAAGCGGAGCTGACTTCTTTGTAGATGCCCATCGAGGGAATCCACACTTCGATATCATAGGTACGTGCCATACCGAACGAGCAGTCGCCCGCGGCGAGCTTGCTCAAACGGTAGTGCAGGCCGAGTTTTTGCACCAAACGTTCCGCTTTTGCGACCAATTCTTCAAACGCCGCATCCGAACCGTCGGCGGTGGTGTATTGTACCATTTCTACTTTGTTGAACTGGTGACCGCGAATCATACCACGCTCTTCGGAACGATAGCTGCCCGCTTCACGACGATAGCAGGGGGTGTAGGCGATATATTTACGGGGCAATTCTTCGGTGGGAATGATTTCGTCACGGTGAATGTTGACCAAAGCGGTTTCCGCAGTGGGCAACAGGAATTTATCGTCACTGGAAGTGGGGTTTTTCAGCCAATACACTTCGTCGGCGAATTTCGGGAACTGGCCCGCAACGTAACCGCAGGTGTAACCGAGCATATGCGGCGGCAAAATCAATTCATAGCCGTCGGCAATGTGTTCGTTGATGAAGAAGTTGAGCAATGCCCATTCCAGTTGCGCACCTTTGCCGCGATACAACCAAGAACCGTTACCTGCAATTTTTGCGCCGCGCTCATAATCAATCATACCGAGGCTTTCGCACAAATCCACGTGGTTTTTGGGTTCGAAATCGAACTGCGGTTTTTCACCGAACAAGCGAATTTCTTCGTTTTGTTCTTTGCCGCCCGCCGCAACGTCTTCGTCCGGCAGATTGGGCAAACGGAGCATACGGTCTTTTTGTTCCGCTTCCAATTTGGAAAGTTCCGCATCCTTTTCCTTGATAGCAGCAGACAATTCTTTCATCTGTGCCATCACGGCAGCGACGTCACCGCCTTCTTTTTTGATTTGGGGGATTTGCTTGGACACAGCGTTTTGTTGCGCTTTCATCGCTTCAAATTCACCGGTCAAATGACGGCGCTGCTCGTCAATTTCCAGAATTTCGTCGATGACGGCATCCAAATCCATCTCACGTTTTTTGATAGCCGCTTTCACAGCATCGGCATCGGTACGAATACGCTTTAAGTCTAACATAAGTAATTACCCTTTCTAGTGTATCAATCGTTGTTTGCAAATTTATTGGCGAGTGCGGCAAGGTCATCTTTGCCGTAGAATTCCAAGGCGAGTGTACCGCTCTTGTCGCCTGCGGTCACCTTGACTTTTCTGCCCAGTTGTTCGGACAGTGCGAGTTCCACCTCGTCATAAAAACTGTCTCTGGCGAATACCGTGACAGGTTTATTCTTTTTCTTTTCCGCTTTTGCCGCTTTGGCAAGTCGTTCAATTTCACGAACCGATGCATCTTTCTTGACCGCCAATTGCGCCATTTCCAACATGGTGTCGGCATCTTCAAAGGACAAAACAGCACGGGCATGTCCCGCACTCAACCTACCTGCCGCTACCATCTCTGCCACTTCTTTGGGGAGATTGAGCAACCGCAATGCGTTTGCCACTGCGGGACGGGATTTGTTGACGATTTTGGCGGTTTCTTCTTGCGTTAAGTGATACGATTCCATCAACGTTTGGTATCCCAATGCTTCTTCCATGGGATTCAAATCCTCACGCTGCAAGTTTTCAATCATTGCAAGTTCGGATGCCTGACGGTCATCCATTTCACGGATAACTGCGGGAACTTCGGTCAAACCCGCCATGCGAGAAGCACGGAAACGCCGCTCACCCGCCACAATCTGATACCCGCCGTGCGGCATCGGCCGCACCAGAAGCGGTTGCAACACGCCGTGTTGTGCGATGGAAGCGGACAATTCCGACAGTGCTTCCTCGTCAAACTGTTTGCGCGGTTGGTCTTTGTTGGGTTGTATTTCGTCGATTGGCAGAGTGACCGCTTTGCCGGCATCCTCTAATGCGTTTTCCGCAAATAACAGGTCCAGACCTTTGCCCAGACCGCCTTTTTTATGTGCCATATATATTTCCACCTTTATTCGTTAGTTTTTGGAAATGATTTCTTTTGCTAAATTCGCATAGGCTTTCGCGCCTTTGCTGGAACGGTCATAATACCCGATAGGTTTGCCGAAACTGGGTGCTTCGGACAAACGCACCGTGCGGGGAATGACCGACGCATAGACTTTGCGCGGGAAAAAGCGCTTGACTTCGTGCAACACTTGTTGGGTCAAATTGAGTCTGCCGTCGAACATGGTGGGCAACACGCCTTCGATGTCCAAGGCGGGATTATACAAGCGTTTGACCTGCCGCACGGTCGCCATCAACTGAGACAGACCTTCCAGCGCATAGTATTCACACTGGATAGGCACGATGAACGTATCTGCGGCGCACAAACCGTTCAAGGTCAGCAGCCCCAGCGACGGCGGGCAGTCCACCAAAATGAAATCATATTGGTCACGCAACGCCGCCAACGCCGCTTTCAAGCGATTTTCACGACGATTCATATCCACCATTTCAATTTCCGCGCCCGCCAGTTGAATACTGGATGGCAACAAATCGAGTTTTTCGAAGGCGGTGTGGATAACGGCAGCGGTCGGTTCCGTGCCGCCGGTCAGCAATTCGTATGTAGAGGCTTTGACTTCGCGTTTGTCGATGCCGACACCGCTGGTGGCGTTGCCTTGCGGGTCGATGTCCACCAACAACACGTTTTTACCCGCGGCACCCAGCGCCGCCGACAGATTGACCGAGGTGGTAGTCTTGCCGACACCGCCTTTCTGATTGACCACTGCAATAATTTTAGCCATCCCAAACCCTCTTTACACATTAAAATACTGCATATATACTTTACTATAACACACTTTTTCCACAGTGAAAAGGTTTTTTTGAAAATTTATCAAACCAATAAAAAAATCTCCCCGCACAAGCGGGGAGATTTTCAAACGTTACGGACTGACATAGTTGAGCGGATTGACCCGTCTGCCGTTTTTACGCACTTCAAAGTGCAGATGATAACCGAAGGAATAACCGGTGTTACCGATACGGCCGAGCACTTGCCCACGGGTGACCTTTTGGCCGGTAACGACATTGAGCGAACTGCAATGCGCGTAGTAGGTTTGCAGACCGTTTGCGTGCTGGATTTGCACCAGATAGCCGTAGCCGCCGGTATTCCAACCCGCAAAGATGACCGTGCCGCCGTCTGCGGCAACAAACGGTTGGTTTTTGACCGAAATGGGACCGTTACAAATATCAATGGCGTAGTGTCCGCTCTTCCAACCACGAGACATATTGTGGCAAATCGGCACCGGCCACATCATACTGCCGGTAGAAACGCCGTCGCCAACCGTTACTTCGTTGCCGTTAGCGTACACTTTTTTGGTACCCACAATCACCACTTTGGTGACCGGTTGTTTGGTGATATCAATGGAAAGAATGGACCGACCTTGTTCGACACCGTCGATGTAGGTAACTTCGGCGGTGACGTCCTGACTGCCTTCTTCGCCTTTCACTTTCACCTTTTCATAGGTGACCAGTTGTGTATCGTCATATTCTTTTTCGATGTCATAATCGATTTGCTCGGTATATTGGATGGTGCGCACCACTTTGACCCGCAAAAACGGTTGCGGGCGTTGCACCGTGAGGTTTTGGCCGGGGAAGATGATGTCGTTTTCAACCGACGGGTTCATAGCACGCAGGGTGGAAAGGGTCATGTCCAGTTTACGTGCGATCGTACCGAGCACATCTCCCTCTTGCACGGTATATTCTTTTTTCACCACCGCTTGTGCGGTCAGTTTTTCCTTCATTTTATCGGAGGTGAGCACCGATTGCGACAAAAACAGACCGTCGGTGAGCTGTACGTTTTGGATGAATTCGGCACGTTCGTTCTCTGCGCCGCTCAAATAGGTTGATTTGATGTCACTGAGCACCTCTTCCAGTGCGGTGCGGGTAGGCATCGAGCCGACAAAATTGCCGTCGACGTACAAACCGCAACCTTCCGCAATGGCATCCCCTTTGGTGCGCAAAATAGCGTTACACATGGAAGAGGTATCCATCATGGTGGCGGCACGGGTAAGGGTGACCTGCATTTTCGGGGTGTCGCTGATGGTAAATTCGCCGTTTTCACCGTGCACACGGTCACGGGCCAGTTGCGCCGCTTCACGATAGGTGGTTTCGTCGGCGATGGTACCGATATCGGTGCCGTCATATTCCACCAAAATGCCAAAGGTAGCAGAGGTCCAATATTGGATAGTGAGCACCAAAAACAGCACGGCGGCAACGGGAGCAAGCACGCGGCTGATTCTGCCGACCACGGCGGGATACCGTTTGCCGACACGGCAAAGGCAACCAAACCAATCACGGATACAAGAAAACGGATTTTGCTTAAATGGGGTACGCGGCACGGAAAATTCTTGCCGCACGATGTTGCGAACCCCTTTTATTTTCTTCCAAACGGCTTCCAGTGTATCGATATTGCGGCGGTATACAAAATGATACAGCCAACCGCCCGACGGGCGCAATTCGTTGCGCAGATAACGGGAGATACGGTGCAGGGCGGATATGGTATACATGCCCAGCGCATATTCAAATTTATAAATCGCATACCCGTATCGTATGCAACGTTCACGCAACCAAAGGCGCAATTGTTCGCATTGTTTTTTGAATTTTTCCACGATCGCCCTGCCTCCTTTCAAGCAACATTCAATTTACTATACACGATTTTTCGTCAAAACACAAGGTACACCCCTTATTTTCGTGACCATTGCACAAATATTTTGGTTAATATTGGTAAAAAATAACCCCTTATAAAAATTTTCATCTGCGGTATTCGGCAATTTTTCGTGCGTATTGCCGCTCGACATAAAAATATTGCACTGTTGGGTACATATATGGTATACTAATTTATATATGACTTTGAAAAGGGAGGCAGACGATGGATATTCAGGTCGGTGACAAAGTAGAAATGAAAAAACCGCATCCTTGCGGCAGTAAAGAATTTGAAATATTGCGTATCGGTATGGATTTCCGTCTGCGTTGCGTGGGATGCGGGCATGAATTTTTGGCACCCCGCCACAAAATCGAGAAAAACATCCGCAAGGTACAGCACTTGTAGTGTGCTCATTGTGTAAAAACCAAAAATTATACAAGGAGTATGCACATGGCGGTACAGTTACACGAAATTGAAAATACGTATGAGGAAATTTCCCGTCGGTTATGTGACCCGACGGTGATAGCGGACACCGCACGGTATCAGGCGTTGCTCAAAGAGGCGGCGGCATTGCAACCGCTCGTGGAGGCGGTGCGTGCGCAAAAGGCGGCACTGGCAGCACGTGAAGAAGCGGAGTTTTTGTTATCCGATGCAGATACCGATAAGGAACTCAAAGAACTCGCCAAAGAGGAATTGGCAAATGCCAAAGAACAACTTTCGGCATTGGAACAACAAATCAAAGTGCTGTTATTGCCCAAAGATCCGTTGGATGAGCGGGATATCATCGTGGAAATCCGTGCGGGTGCGGGCGGCGAAGAATCGGCGTTGTTTGCGGGTTCGCTTTTCCGTATGTATAGCATGTTTGCGGAAAAACAAGGCTTTTCCACCGAAACGGTCAACCTCAACGAAACCGCACTGGGCGGTTGCAAAGAGGTGTGTTTTTCGGTGAGCGGCGGTGGCGCATACAGTCGCTTTAAATTTGAAAGTGGCGTGCATCGTGTCCAGCGTGTCCCCGAAACCGAAACGGGTGGCAGAATTCACACTTCCACAGTGACGGTGGCGGTGTTGCCCGAAATTGATGAGGTAGAAGTGGAAATCAAACCCTCCGACCTGCAAATTGATACCTACCGTGCATCCGGTGCGGGCGGACAGCATATCAATAAAACCGATTCTGCTATCCGCATCACCCATCTGCCCACGGGTATGGTGGTGGAATGTCAGGACGAGCGCAGTCAGTTTAAAAACAAAGATAAAGCGTTGCGGGTGTTGCGTGCACGGTTATATGAACAAAAGCAACAGGAACAACAAGCGGCGGTTGCCGCTGACCGCAAAGCACAGGTGGGAACGGGTGACCGTAGTGAACGCATCCGCACCTACAACTTCCCGCAAGGGCGGGTCACCGATCATCGTATCGGGTTGACCCTGTATCGTATTGAGAGTATTATGAACGGCGATTTGGCCGAATTGGTGGATGCGCTCATCACCGCTGACCGCACCGCAAAATTACAGGAGACGGAACATGACGGATAAGATAACGAAAATGCTCACCGCCGACCCGCCAGGCATTGCGCAAGCGGGCAGGTTGTTGGCGACGGGGGAATTGGTCGCCATCCCCACCGAAACGGTATACGGTTTGGCGGCAGATGCCACCAACGGTGAGGCTGTTGCGGCGATTTTTAAAGCCAAAGGCAGACCCGCCGATAACCCCCTAATCGTGCATATTGCAGATATATCCGCTTGGGGCGGATTGGTCACCCATATCCCCGCCGCCGCAAAAGCACTTGCCGATGCGTTTTGGCCGGGGCCGCTCACCATCATTCTGCCTGCGGCACCACACGTTCCGAGGGAGGTTACCGCAGGATTGTCTACGGTGGCGGTGCGTTTGCCGTCCCACCCTGTCGCACGTGCGGTGATTGAAGCGGCCGGCACGCCGCTTGCCGCACCGTCCGCCAACCGTTCCGGCGCACCCAGTCCCACCACGGCGGCTCGTGTGATGCAAGATATGAACGGTAGAATTGCTGCTATATTGGACGGCGGCGGTTGTGATGTCGGTGTGGAATCGACGGTGGTGGATTTGTCGGGGGATACCCCACGTTTGCTTCGTCCCGGTGGTATCACCCCCGCACAGTTGGAAGCGGTGCTGGGCGAGTTGATTATCGACCCCGCCGTTACCGCACAGTTGGAAGCGGGCGCGAGGGTGGCTTCCCCCGGTATGAAATATAAACATTATGCCCCGAAAGCAAAGGTGGTGTTGGTGAAAGCGGATGGGGAGAAATTTGCCGCTTTTGTCAATGCGCAAAAAGAGGCGAACCCGTTTGCGTTATGCTTTGAGGGAGAGGAAACGGCACTCACTGTGCCGTATCTCACATACGGCAAACGAGAGGATGCCGCCGCACAAGCACGGCTGGTATTCGATGCTTTGCGACAATTGGACGACAAGGGTGCTACCCTGGTATATGCCGCGTGTCCGTCCCCCGAGGGTGTAGGACTGGCGGTTTATAATCGGCTGCTGCGTGCCGCCGCATTTGAGGTGATGACACTTGATTAAAATCGGTTTAACAGGACCGACCGGTGCGGGAAAATCCACCGTTTCGGTTGCTTTTTTGAAAGCGGGATTGCGCATCATAGATGCAGATTTGTTGGCACGGCAGGTGACCGAAAAAGGTTCGCCCGCTTTGCCTTTGCTTGCGGATACGTTTGGCACGGACATCCTGCGTGCAGACGGCACGCTGGATCGTCAATTGCTCGCCGCACGTGCGTTCGCGGATGCAGATGCAACTGCAAAATTAAACGCCATCACCCATCCCGCCATCACGGAATTGTTGCAAAGACAATTGCGTGCGCTGGAATTACAAAACGTGACAGCGGCGGTGATTGACGCACCGTTGTTGTTTGAGGCGGAGTGGCACCGTTTTTGCGATATTACGGTGGCGGTGCTTGCCGACCATGCGGTGCGCCGTGCACGCATCATGGAACGGGACGGTATTTCTTCGGTGGCGGCGGACATTCGCATGTCTGCACAACCCGACGAAACGTTTTATAAACAGCGTGCCGACAAAATCGTGTATAACGACGGCGATACCGCTATATTGCAACAGCGCTGTGCGGCACTGCTTACGGAAATCGTCGGAGGGCACGTATGAAAAAACGCAACACACATCGTTTGCGGTTGGTTGCGTGGATACTGACGGTGATAATCGGCGTATCGGTTTTGTGTGTGCATGCGGGTCGGCGGTATATATTGTCTGCTTATCCGCTGACCTACACCGAAACTATTTTGCAAATGAGTGACACCTACGGCGTGACGCCGTCGTTGATTGCGGCGGTCATCCGCACCGAAAGTCGTTTTGACTCGACGGCGGTTTCCCATGCGGGTGCGGTGGGGTTGATGCAACTCACCCCCGAAACGTTTGACTGGGCGCAATCGCGTGCAGGCGTGAAGGATGCGTTGGGGGAAGACGCACTCACCGACCCCAAAGTAAACATACAATACGGCACGGTGACACTGACTTTGCTGTACGATATGTTTGAAGACGAGACAGCGGCACTCGCCGCCTATAATGCGGGGCAAGGTACTGTCAAAAAATGGCTCACTGACCCGCAGTATTCATCTGATGGGGTGCACTTGACCTCTATTCCGTACAAGGAAACGGCGCAATATGTTAAACGTGTGAAAACTGCCCAAACTATATATCGAAAATTCTATGCTTTGGCTTAAAGGAGAATAGATATGGAAAAGGAAATGAACAAAACCGAACAATTAAAGGAAACCTTGCTGTTTTCCACCAAAAACGGCGGCGCAACATTAGATGCGGCGGTGTTGGAACAGGCAAACAACTATGCCAGTGGCTATAAAGCGTTTTTGGATGCTTCCAAAACCGAGCGAGAAGCGGTCAAAACCGCTATTGCACTCGCCGAGCAAAACGGTTTTTTGCCGTTTGACTGCACAAAACCGCTCAAAGCGGGTGACAAAGTGTATGTCAACAACCGTGACAAAGCATTGGTGCTTGCGGTCATTGGCGAGCGTCCGATTGCAGAGGGCGTGTCCATTGCGGCGGCGCATATTGACTCTCCGCGCCTCGATTTGAAACCCAATCCGTTGTATGAAGACAGTGACCTTGCGTATTTTGATACCCATTATTACGGCGGCATCAAAAAATACCAGTGGACCGCTACACCGCTTGCGTTGCACGGCGTTGTGGTCAAAAAAGACGGTAAAAAGGTGGAAATACACATCGGCGACAAAGCGGGCGACCCTGTTTTTTGTGTCACCGACCTTTTGCCGCATTTGGGACAAGAGCAGATGAAACGTCCCGCCGCACAGGTGGTCAAGGGAGAAGATTTGAACATTCTAATTGGTTCTTTGCCGCTTCCCACGGGCGAGGGCAGTGACCTTGTGAAACTGCATATCATGCAGCTGTTAAACGAACAATACGGCATCATCGAATCGGATTTTCTGTCGGCGGAAATTGAAGCCGTGCCTGCGTTTGGTGCACGTGATGTGGGTCTGGACAGAAGCATGGTGGGCGCTTACGGTCACGATGACCGTGTGTGTGCGTATCCCGCACTGACCGCATTGTTCGAGGTGAAAACGCCCGCCTACACCGCTGTCACCGTTTTAGCAGATAAAGAGGAAATCGGTTCGGACGGCAACACCGGTATGCAGTCTGCATTTTTACCGTATTTCATCGAAGATTTGGCGGCGATGCAGGGAGCCCAAGGCAGACACGTACTGTCCAACTCGCTGTGCTTGTCTGCAGACGTCAATGCGGCGTTCGACCCGATTTACCCCGACGTGATGGTGAAATCTAACAGCTGTCAAATCAACCGTGGTGTGTGTATCACCAAATACACAGGCTCTCGCGGCAAATCGGATACTTCCGACGCCTCTGCCGAATATATGGCGTGTATCCGTAATCTGTTAGATGAAAAACAAGTGTTGTGGCAGATTGGCGAACTGGGTAAAGTGGACGCAGGAGGTGGCGGCACGGTTGCGAAATATATCGCCAACCTCAATGTAGATACGGTGGATTTGGGTGTGCCGGTATTGTGTATGCACGCACCGTTTGAGATTGTATCGAAAATCGATGTGTATATGGCGCACAAAGCGTTTGCTGCGTTGTTCGACCGACCCGTGCCGGAGGTAGAGTGATGAGAATCGGACATGGATATGACGTACATCGTCTGACCGAAAATCGCAAACTGATTTTGGGCGGGGTGGATATTCCGTTTGAAAAAGGGTTGCTCGGTCATTCGGATGCGGATGTATTGGCGCATGCGATAGCAGATGCGTTGCTGGGAGCCGCCGCACTGGGCGATATCGGGAAATTGTTCCCCGACACCGACCCCAAATTTGCGGGTGCGGACAGTTTGCTACTGCTAAAACAGGTGGTGTGCCGTTTGGAAGAAAACGGGTATCGTATCGGCAACGTGGACGCTACCGTTTTGGCACAGCGTCCGAAACTCGCCCCCTTCATTCTTGCCATGCGAGAGAAGTTGGCAAACGCGATGGGCGTGCCGATGGATTGTGTGAGTGTCAAAGCCACCACCGAGGAAGGTTTAGGATTTACGGGTAACGGTGAAGGCATTGCCGCACATGCCGTTTGTCTGCTCCAAACCGACTGAAACCGACGGCAAGATTATGTAAAATTTGCAGAGAAAAGGCTGTATCCTTGAAAAAGGGATACAGCCTTTTTTGTATTGGAAAGGACGTTTTATATGGAATTGAAAATGGAAACAAACCAAAAGGAATTGACCGTGTTTTTGCGTGGCGAACTGGACCATCACGCAGCGGGACGGTTGCGTGAGCAGATCGACAGTGCGGTGAGCAGCAGGAACACCCAAACGCTGATATTGGATTTCAGCGGCATACAGTTTATGGACAGCTCAGGTGTCGGGCTGCTCATGGGACGGTATAAACTGATGCGCGGCAAGGGCGGTGCGTTGCGGGTACGTGGTGTACAACCGCGGCTGATGCTGATGTTGCGCATGGCAGGACTGGAAAAACTCGGGATTTTTGAGGAGGATACACATGAAAGCAATCAATGAAACACGCATTTCGTTTATCAGCCGCTCGGCAAACGAGGGGTTTGCACGTGCCGTGGCGGCCGCGTTTATCAGCCAGCTCGACCCCGCTGTAGACGAGTTGGCGGATATCCGCACTGCCGTTTCGGAAGCGGTCACCAACTGCATCGTGCACGCCTACCCCGACGAGTTGGGTATGATTTATATGGGGTTGCGGTTGTATGAAAACGGCAGAGTGGTGATTCGTATCCGTGACCGCGGCCGTGGCATTGCGGATGTCAAACAAGCGATGGAACCGCTGTTCACCACCGGCGGGGAAGACAGATCGGGGCTGGGATTTTCGGTGATGCAGAGTTTCAGCGATAAAGTGCGGGTACATTCTCGTGTTGGTAAAGGCACCACGGTTACGCTGGAAAAATACATAGTGCGCCGTGGGGATGAGGCACAGCCGTGACCAGAGAGGAACAAATTTGCGGGAACATCGGGTTGGTGCACAGTTGCGCCCGTCGTTTTCGGGACAGAGGTCTGGAATATGACGATTTATTTCAGGCGGGATGCATCGGCTTGACCAAAGCGGTGGACGGATTTCAGCCGGAACGTGGGTTACAGTTTTCGACCTATGCCGTACCGGTCATTCTCGGTGAAATTCGTCGATTGTTCCGTGAGGGCGGCACGGTGAAGGTCAGCCGTTCTTTGAAGGAACTGTCGTTGAAGGTCACCCGTGAACGATTAAAGCTGTTGCAAGAGCTGGACCGTGAACCGACGGTAGGAGAGTTAGCAGAGCGGCTGTCTAAAACGGCGGAAGAAATCGCCGAAGCGTTGCAGGCGGCTTTGCCGCCGCTGTCGCTGACAGGTGAGCGGGACGATGACGCGGGGGAGAATATTGATATACCCGTGCTAGCACCCGACGAAAAAATCACCGACATTTTGGCGCTTCGACAGGTGTTGGATGAGCTGGAGTCAAAGGACAGGGTGCTGATTTTGTTGCGATACGTGCACAATTGCACGCAGCAGGTAACGGCCGACCGTCTCGGCATGTCGCAGGTGCAGGTATCCCGCAGAGAGAAAAAAATTCTGGAAATCATGCGACAAAAACTGGGTGTGTGCGCGTCTTAAAAAATTTCATAGAAACGCTTGACAAACGATAAATTTGCGTGGTATAATACCGCTCGTCGAGTATGCAGAACGCACTCGAAAACAGAATATGCGGGTATGGCGGAATTGGCAGACGCGTTAGATTCAGGTTCTAATAGTCGCAAGGCTGTGGAGGTTCAAGTCCTCTTACCCGCACCAAACAAAAAGACACCCAACAGGGTGTCTTTTTGTTTGGTATAAAGAAAAAGAGGACTTGAACCTTAGCGAAGGTCCGCGCGTTAAGAAAACAGTCCGGTGGACTGTTTTTAGCACGGAGCGCGAGGCGGGAACCGTTGTTTGCAACGGTCGCCGAAGCGGGTAGCATACAAGGCGTAGCCGCCGTATGCGGCAAGTCCTCTTACCCGCACCAAAAACAAAGCACTTCCAAAGAAGTGCTTTGTTTTTATCCAATCCGAAGGATTGGTATGTAATCGCCGCAAGGCGTATGTAATCACGCGAAAGCGTGTATGGCATCACCGAAGGTGTATTTTTTCGGATTGATTATAAATATTTGCACCAACAAAACAAGAGCAGTGGCAAAGCCACTGCTCTTGTTTTGTTTAATGAGGTATAAATACTACCGAAATACGATATTACGGCAATGTTTTTGCCGGTTGTAACGGCGACCAGCCCGAAGTATTGTAAAAGCTCTTGGTGGTCGTTACTTGGGTGGTTGTAGTTGTGGTCGTAGTCGTAGTCGTAGTAGTGGTCGTGATGGCAATCCATCTTGCTTCGAGTACAACGTCGGTCTTGGTGCCGACAGCAATGGCGTCGAGTTTGACACCATCCACATACCAACCATCAAAGGTGTATCCCGCCGCAGTGGGAACGAGTTGCGTCAAATCAAGTCCCTCGTGTTCGGCAAATTGTATCGGATATGCAGAAATGTCTGCCGTTTTCACATTGGTGTAGGATATGGCATGGTAGATGGGTTCAAGCTTGGGCACTACGTCTTGTGCAACCAACACCTTGCCGCAAGCGGAACAATGTTTTCCTTCGGTGAGACCGGTCGAAGAATAGGTCGGTGCAACTGCCGCATCAACGACTTGTGTGTGACCCTTTGCGGCAATCATGGTGTCGGCGATGGTGATTTCTGTGGTTGCATCGGCATCTTGATAGTATTTGTGGCACTTGGTGCAACGCCAATATTCGATATTACCGTTTGCGGTACAAGTGGCTGCGACTGGGTCGATTTTCACCAAGTTATGCAAGCAGATTTTGGTTTGCGGCAACAGTGTAACGTTGTAGCCGTGGGGTTCCGGAACGGTTTGACAACCATCGACGATATAACGGCAAATCAACACAACGTCCAACATGTTAATAGCACCGTCATCATTGACGTTGGCGGCTTTTTCCAAAAGCGTAATGTTATATCCATTCGGGTCTGTAACACAGTTATCCACGATATATCGGCTGATAGAAACAACGTCTAACATATTGATTGTTCCGTCTTCGTTCACGTCGCCCGGCAAATATTCAATCTCTATGTTCTTTTCCGCCGTCAGCATCACGCTGTTCAAGTCTTTGTCGACGACATTGCCGGCTATACTGCTGATGGAAATGTTCAAAATATCGCCGAGTTGTGCCGTTTCGGATACACGGAACGTCAGCGTGATGATGTTACCATCTTTGATATCCGCATCGTTGATATCATGTCCTTGCCACCCGAATTGACAGCTACCGCTGATAGGACCGGTGGAAAGTTGCTGAGGCGGAATGAACGTTGACGCAGAAAGCACATCGCCGTTGATAGCCTCAACCAGCGTCAATTTCTCATCAAAGGTAAAGTCCAGTCTGGCGGAAACGATGCCCGGATTGTTTTCCAGATACACTTTAACGTCAATGGTATCACCCGGCATTGCGTGCGTTGCCGTCATAAAGATGGCGGGCGTATTTGTATCGGTCGCAAAAGCGGATGTTGTAAACGAAGTTATGCATATCAAACATATTGATAGTATGCACAAGAGTTTTTTCATACGTACCTCCCATACGGCGCTTATTTCAATTTATATTCTTTCACACTCGTCCAATCGGTGTAAATACGTTTGCCGTTTACGGTTTTATAGGCTCTTACTTTATAATAATACGTCTTATTTCGCACCACGGTTATGGCCTTCGAATTTATTGCTGTATGGTAAATCGTGCCCGTTTGGGCTTTCGAAGTAGAAACCGAAATTTCATAACCGCTTTTCCCGTTGACGTTTGCCCAACTGATTTTTACCTGGTTGTTGCCCGCTTTGACAACGTTTAAGGGAGAGGGGCTTTTCAGCGTGTAGGTGCTGGTTGCTCTGTAACTGTCATCTTCATAGTAGATGCCGTTGGCGTAGGTGCACGGCACCACTTTGAAATCATATTTGACGCCTCCGACGAGGCTCACGATATTCATGGCCGTGCCGGTTGTCATGCCTTTGTACGTATAGGTTGATTCGGTTGATTTTTTGCAGTAAACCTTATACGCTTTTGCGCCTGTTACCGCGCTCCAATTCACCTTCACCGCATTGTAGGCGGAGAGTGTTGCGGTCACACGGCTGGGTGCATTCAAGTTTTTAAGCGTGTAGATACTGACCGCTTTGTAGTTATCGTCTTCATAATAGGTGTTGTTGGCGTAGGTGCACGGCACCACTTTGAAATCATATTTCATACCGTCAGCGAGATTGGCAACATCCATGGATATGCCTGTTGTCAGTCCTTTGAGTGTATACGTCTTGTCGGTGGATTTTTTGTAGTAAACTTTATACGCTCTTGCGTTAGCGACTTTACTCCAACTAACCTTCACATCATCGTGACCATACAGTGTTGCGGTCATCTTGCTCGGTGCGGACAGATTTTTGACCGTGTAGATACTGGCCGTTTTGTAGTTGTCGTCTTCGTAGTAGGTGCTGTTGATGTAGGTGCACGGCACCACCTTGAAGTCATATCTTACCGCTTCGGTGAGCCCGACGATATTCATCGATACGCCGGTTGTCATGCCTTTGTATGTGTAGGTTGATTCGGTTGATTTTTTGCAGTAAACCTTATACGCTTTTGCGCCTGCAACCTTGCTCCAGCTAACCTTTACGGCATTGTAAGCGTACAGCGTTGCGGTCACTTGTTTGGGTGCGGACAAATTGTCATATATCGCAAAACGCAATGTTTTTGTACCGCTGTATTTCCCCTTAAACGTGACAACCGCATTATACATGCCCACGGTTTTTCTGCCGGATGTATAGGAAACGGTGTAGTCTGTATTGAGTGTTAACGTTTTGCCATTGGCATCTTTTACGGTGACCGACGGCGTTTTCACCTTGGTGTCGTAACGATACGCTGTCGAAGAAAGCGAAACCGAACTGATTTTTCTGACGGTTGTACCTTTTGAAAACAGGGTATTGCAATATTTGCAATACGTATCACCCGTGTAACCGTCGGCGGTTAAGGTGGCGGCTTTTTTGTTTTTGATGGTTGTGCCGCTTTTGTGATAGTCGGTCGAAATCGTGTTGTTGGCGTTCAAAACCAACGAGTTCATATTGCGGTCAATCACGTCGCCGCTTTCGCTCGTGACGGACACTTGATATGCCTTTGCGGATTCTTTAACGACTTTAAAGGTCAACGTCAGGATAGTGCCGTTTTTGATGTCGGCATCGTCTATATCAACGCCGCTCCAAACGAAGCGAGCCGTTGACGTCATCTCCAAACCGTTGGACAACGCTTTGGGCGGCGTGAAAGTCAACATGCCAAAAGCACTGCCGCTTTCGGCGCCTACCAATTTCAAATTTTCGCTGAAAGAAACTTTGAGGTTGGCAGAGATAATGCCGGGGTTGTTTTTCAGATTGATATTAACTTCAACAAAATCGCCCACACATTTGTCGGCTTGCTCAAGCGTGAGCGTTGCGGCGTTCGCCGCCAAGGATGTGATTGGTAACATTGTGAACGCAAGCAGGATGATACACGCCATGCAAAGCAGTTTTTTCACCTTGTTCCCTCCTCATTTTATGTAGTCGATAAGATGACATATCCGTTTATGATGTCAAATTCCACTTTTTCGTACCGGGCATCAAACGCACCGTTGTTGCAGGAAATCGAAATTTCGTATGCACCGGGGTCGGCGTTTTCGTTCATCTTAAAATGTAACAAAGCAATTTCGCCGTCGGTCACTTTTTCCGGGACGTCAATATTGTACCATGCAGCGTTACATGCATTGCCGGGTTGTTTTGGCCCTACAAACGTATAACCTTCCATGGCTTGCCCGCTTTCGATTTTAGTCAGTTCCATTGCATTTTCAACATACATGGTGTTTAAAAGCAACGTTAAAATACCGGGGTTGTTTTGTATGTAAACCTTAACGATAACGTCTTCACCTTGGGTATAGACCGTATCCGCAACCAGTGTCGGTCCTTTGAGTTCTTCATAGATCGCCTTCACCACAATATCTTTGGTCACGTTGTCAAAAGGCGTATCCCATTTCAAAAACTTGTAACCATCTCGTTTCAATCCAACGGGCGGGGTAGCACTGCCTCCGGCATGCACGGTTTCGGTTTTCAAAACACGGCCGTCAAAATCTTCAAACACGACTGTAAACATATCGGGTGCGCTCGCACGTTTGTTTTTGTAGGTGTATAAAAACGCTGCTGTTGCAAGCAGCAAAGAGACCGCAAGTAAAATCAAAAAAATCTTTTTCAATGATATTTCTCCCGATATACTTTTTGTTCGTGGCTCGATGACGTAGGCGATATAGCTTTAGGACGAATCTTAAAAATTAAGACACTTTTACCAGTTTAGTATACACCTATTATAAGGAAAACGCAACTATTTTTCAAAAACATAGCCACTTTGTTATGAACAATTGTCTACTTTAACAAAAAAGCTCTGCTGAATTTCAGCAGAGCTTTTTAAAATTTTGATTAATCCAACGGCTTCATCGTGGGGAACAGGATGACGTCGCGGATGGAGTCGGCGCCGGTGAGCAGCATGACACAGCGGTCGATGCCGATGCCCAAACCGCCCGTGGGCGGCATGCCGTATTCCAGAGCGGTGATGAAGTCGTCGTCCATCATGTTGGCTTCCTCGTCGCCCTTTTCACGCAATTCCACTTGTTTTTGGAAACGTTGTTTCTGGTCGATGGGGTCGTTGAGCTCGGAGAACGCATTACCCATTTCGCTGCGGCAGATAAACAACTCAAAACGTTCGGTCAAACGCGGGTCAGCGGGGGAACGTTTTGCCAGCGGGGACACGTCCACCGGATGCATGGTGATGAAGGTGGGCTGGATGAGTTTTTCTTCAACCTTTTGGTCAAAGCACTCGTACAGCGCATAGCCCCAGGTGGGTTCCACACCGTCCATATCCACGCCGGCGGCTTTTGCCGCGGCAACGGCGTCGGCATCGTTGTCGATAGCCATAAAGTCCACGCCGAGATACTCTTTGACAGCTTGCGCCATGGTCAAACGTTTGAAACCGGGGGACAGGTCGATGTCCTCGCCCTGCCAGGTCACGTTATAGGTGCCGAGAATATCTTTCGCCGCACCCGACAACAAGTCCTCGAACAAATCCATCATGTCATTGAAATCGGCGAATGCCTGATACAACTCCACGGTGGTGAATTCGGGGTTGTGTTTGGTGTCCATACCTTCGTTACGGAAGATGCGACCCACTTCATACACACGTTCCATGCCGCCGACAATGAGGCGCTTCAAGTGTAACTCGGTGGCGATACGCATATACATATCCATATCCAGCGTGTTATGGTGCGTGATGAACGGACGAGCCGCCGCACCGCCGGGGATGGTGTTGAGCACCGGCGTGTCCACTTCCATGTAACCGCGGTTATCGAGGAAATTACGCAGATATTTCACAAACTTACTGCGCACCTCAAAGTTGCGGCGGGAGTCGGGGTTCATGATGAGGTCGACGTACCGTTGACGATACCGCAATTCACGGTCAGTCAGACCGTGAAATTTTTCCGGCAACGGCAACAGCGATTTGGCCAACAAGGTGACCTTTTCGGCATGCACCGAGATTTCGCCTTTTTGGGTACGGAACACTTTACCCTCGATACCCATAATATCGCCGATGTCCCATTTTTTGAATGCGGCATAGTCTTCTTCGCCGACGTCGTCACGGCGGACGTACACTTGCATGCGGTCGGTTTTATCCCGCAAATCCAAGAAACTGGCCTTACCCATGATACGGCGGGACATCATTCTGCCCGCAATACGCACCGTTTTGCCTTCCATCTCGTCAAATTGTTCACGGATGTCGGCGTTGTGGGTATCCACGTCGTATTTGGTGATAACAAAGGGGTCTTGCCCTGCCTCTTGCAAAGCGGAGAGTTTATCTCTGCGGATTTGCAGCAGTTCAGACAACTGCTTTTCGGTGATTTCCGCTTCCGCTACGGCATTAACCTGATTTTGTTCGCTCATAGTTTTAAACCTTCTTATTTAGAAATTTCCAATACTTCATAGGTCACTTCTGCGCCGGTGGGCAACAGGACCTGCACTTTATCGCCTGCGGATGCGCCCAGCAGCGCTTTGCCGACAGGGGATTCGTCGGAGATTTTACCGCCCAGCGGGTCCGCTTCGGTGCTGCCGACGATTTTATATTGTACTTTTGCACCTTTAGCGTTGAGTACGGTGACTTTGGAACCGATACGCACGGTATCGTTGCTAAGCGTGCTTTCATCCAGAATGCGCACGTGTTTCAATTGCATTTCAATTTCAGCGATACGGCCTTCCACGATAGCCTGTTCGTTTTTGGCTTCATCGTATTCGCTGTTCTCGGATAAGTCGCCGTAGCCCAGTGCGGTTTTGATTTTTTCCGCAACTTCTTTACGGCGCACGGTTTTGAGTTCTTCCAGTTCAGCCTCCAATTTTTTGAGACCTTCGGTACTCATGACCACTTCTTTAATCATCGTTGTCAATCTCCTTTTTATCGGTTTCGATTATCCAAATTATTATACAGATTTATAGGAGATATGTCAAGAGAAATCCAAACGTCCGTTTTTTCTGTGTTTTTGCGTAGAAATATGTGTTTTTCGTGAAAAAGCGGTTGACGATTTTGGCAGGATATGGTACTCTTTAAATGACTATAATAAGGAGGTTTTTGCGATGAACAAATATGCTGGAACACAGACCGAAAAGAACCTGGAGGCTGCTTTTGCAGGCGAGTCTCAGGCGAGAAATAAGTATACATATTTTGCATCGGTTGCGAAAAAACAGGGTTTTGAGCAAATTGCTGCGCTGTTTTTGAAAACCGCTGATAACGAAAAAGAACACGCAAAACTGTGGTTCAAAGAACTGCAGGGCATTGGCGATACTGCCCAAAATCTTGCTGCCGCCGCAGAAGGTGAGAACTACGAATGGACCGATATGTACGAGGGTTTTGCGAAAACCGCTGACGAGGAAGGCTTCGCCGAACTCGCCCAAAAATTCCGCATGGTTGCTGCGATTGAAAAGCATCATGAGGAACGCTATCGTGCATTGCTCAAAAATGTTGAAACTGCAGCGGTATTCGAAAAATCCGACGTGAAAGTTTGGGAATGCCGCAACTGCGGTCATTTGGTGGTTGGCATGCAAGCTCCCGCTGTTTGCCCCACTTGTGCACATCCGCAAAGCTATTTTGAAGTGCACGCAGAGAACTATTAATTTTGTCAAATAAAATCGCTTTGGCGGTTGCTTTGAACATAAAACACAAGAGCGAAGGCTTCGCTCTATAAAAGAAAGGCGGAAAATTGTATGAAAATCGGCGTATGTGTTGTTTTGCACGCAATGGATCAGTTGCCGGGCAAACTGCAACATCTGAAAGACGAAAACTTTGACACCTGTCAGTTGCTTTGCTGGAACACCGCATTGTTCACGGAAGAAAATGCGAAAGAAGCCAAAGCTATCTTTGAAGAATACGGCATCAAAGTGTCTGCATTCTGGGCAGGTTGGAGCGGTCCTTGCGAATGGAACCTGTACGAAGGCCAAAAGACCATCGGTCTGGTGCCGCCGGAGTACAGAGAACATCGTATCAAAGAACTTTGCGCGGGTGCTGACTTTGCGCACATCTTGGGCGTAAAAGACGTGGCTACCCACATGGGCTTCATTCCGGAAGATCCGGCTGATCCTCGCTTTGAAGGCTTCTGCGATGCTGTGCGTCAGGTCGCTGAGCATTGCAAGAAAAACGGTCAGTATCTGTTGTTTGAAACCGGTCAGGAAACTCCGACCACTATGATGCGTGCGTTTGAGACCGTCGGTTGCGACAACCTCGGTGTCAACCTCGATACCGCTAACCTCATCTTGTACGGCAGAGGCAATCCCGTGGATGCGCTCAAAGTGTTCGGCAAATATGTCCGTAACCTGCATGCGAAAGATGGTTGCTTCCCGCCCAACGGTCATGACCTGGGCGCTGAAACCCGTCTGGGCGACGGTTGTGCAGACTTCCTTGGCGTGTTCAAGGGCTTGAAAGCTGTCAACTACGACGGCCCTGTCACCATCGAACGTGAAATCGAAGGCGACCAGCAGGTTGAAGATATCCGTTATGCACGTGAATACCTCACCAGAGTTATCCGTGAAGTCAACGGCGCAGATTACGAGTGCTAATTTGTGAATAAAAAGAGCAGATGCAATCGCATCTGCTCTTTTTTTATATGTCATTTTTAATTATATCTTCCAAACTTTCCCGCTTGACTGCAACGTGTTCACCGTCTTTGGTGAGCATCACGACGGGCGGGCGGGGGATGCGGTTGTAATTCGATGCCATTGAATAGTTGTAAGCACCGGTGGTGAGCACCGCGAGCATATCCCCACGTTCGACCGAGGCGGGCAACAGCACGTCCGGTTGTAAAACGTCACCGCTTTCGCAACATTTCCCCACCACGTCACACTTAAAGTCGGCGGGCTCATGCATCTTTTCGGGGCATACCACCGTGTACGGCGACTCGTACAGTGCAAAGCGAGGATTATCGCTCATACCGCCGTCCACCGACACGTAGTTTTTGTAACCGGGGATGCGTTTGACACTGCCCACTGTGTAGAGCGTGATACCCGCGTCAGCGACAATACTGCGCCCCGGCTCTAAACGGATGGCGGGCAAGGGCAGTTTTAACTGTGCACATGCATTTTTGACGTGCACTGCCACCTGCCGAATGTTGTCTGCAATATCAATGGTGGGGTCGTCATCGGTGTATCGCACACCGTAACCGCCGCCCAAATCCAATTGACGAGCGGTGTAGCCGTATTGCACACGCATTGCGCCGATGAATTGCAACATGATGTCAGCCGAGCGGAAGAAGGTATCCGAATCAAACACCTGTGAGCCGACATGACAGTGGAAGCCTTCCAGCGAAATGTGCGGCAATCCCAGTGCGTAGCCGGTGATGTCTGCGGCTTGCCCTGTTTCAATCGCACTGCCGAATTTCGAGTCTACCTGACCGGTTGCCACCGCTTCGTATGTGTGGGTATCGATGCCGGGGGTGATACGCAGTAATACCTTTTGCACGATACCTTTTTGTGCCGCAATGGCGTTGACAGCATCCAGTTCTTCCGTATGGTCGGCAACAAAAAAGCCAACGCCCGCATCCATGGCATACGCAATTTCCTCGTCGGTTTTGTTATTGCCGTGGAAATAGGCGTTTTCCATCGGAAACCCCGCCGCTTTTGCAGTGTGAATTTCGCCGGCAGAAACAACGTCAATGCCGATACGTTCTTCTTTTGCAATGCGGTAGATGTCTTTGAAAGAACACGCTTTGCTGGCGTATAACACCATCGCATCTTGCCCAAACGCCTCGTTCATGGCGTCGGCGTATACCCGCATATTGCGGCGGATGCGTTGTTCATCCATCAGATACAACGGTGAGCCGTATGTGTTCAATAATTCTTTGGTGGAACGCCCCGCAAACAATAGCTCGCCGGTAGCGTTCACCGTCAAATTTTCGCAAATCATATTACACCTCAACGCCTACCGCACGCATTTCATCCAGCAGGGTGGCTTTGTGGGCATCTTCCATGGAGGTGAGCGGTAAGCGCAGATAATCTTCGCACCAACCCATTGCCGCCATCGCCGCTTTTACGGGGATGGGGTTGACTTCGCTGAACAGTGCGTGAACGAGCGGCAGATACTGCAACTGCATATCGCGCGCACCCGCAACGTCGCCGTTTAAGAAACGGTCGCACATTTCCTGTGTTTGTGCAGGCAATACGTTGGACAACACCGAGATAACACCTTTACCGCCCAGCGACATCACCGGAACAATTTGGTCGTCGTTACCGGAGTAGATATCCATTTTACCGGCAACCAAGCGCGCGGTTTCGGCAATTTGAGACAAGTCACCCGACGCTTCTTTGATGGCGGCAATCATGGGATGGTCTGCCAGCACTGCGCAGGTCGTGGGCAGGATATTACAGCCGGTACGGGACGGCACGTTATACAAAATCACCGGTTTGGTGGAGGCGTCCGCAATGGCGGTGTAGTATTGCACCAAACCTTTTTGTGTTGCTTTGTTATAATAGGGGGTAACTGCCAAAATGGCATCTGCACCCGCTTCGCAAGCGGCACGAGTCAAATCGACGGCATAGGCGGTGTCATTCGAACCGGTACCGGCAATGACCGGCACTCTGCCCGCCACGTGTTTGGCGGCAAACGCAATCACCGCACGGTGTTCTTCATCCGACAGGATGGAGCTTTCGCCGGTGGTACCCGCCACCACCAAAGCGGCAATACCTTGTTCGATTTGCCAGTCGATGAGTTTGGCAAATGCGTCATAATCCACGCCGTTTGCGGTGAGGGGTGTAACGATAGCGGTAGCCGCACCTTCAAAAATAGGTTTCATGATAACATTCTCCTTTTTCACAATAAAAAATAGCCGCCAAAAGGGCAGCTATACACAAAATACAACGCGCGGCAGACTTTTCTGCATGCAGTCTTGTTTGTGGATAGCTCTCCGCATCTCTGCGACAGCAACAGACCTATTAGTGTCGGTTGCCAGCACGGTCTTTCGCCACAGACCGACTTCGGCACCCATGCCTTTTGCGTTCTCCTGTCGTGGCAGACAGTAGCGGAGAGCGGTACTCATCATGCAGTGCGCCTCTATCTTTTTGCTAACAATAGCACAGCCGTGCCGGTTTGTCAATAGGTTACGCTCATTTTTTGCGGGTGTCGATGGTTTTACCAAACACGATGAAACGGTCATACAAAAACTCTAATACGAAATTCGAAAGCATGGAAACAGCAAGCACCAGATATTCGTTCCAGCCCGCCGTTTCCAGCAGTTGTCCGCCCCACGTGGACAGCGGCGTGAACACGGCGTAAAATACCGCTACTTTGAGCATGGCAATCGGCACGTTACCTGCCGAACGGAAGGTGACGTTGCGGTTGAGCGTGAAATTCCAAAGCACTGATAAAATGAGGGCTGTCAAGTAACACACCCAGTAGGAAAGATGCAATAGTTCGTTTAACAGTGCAAACGATACGGCTTGAATAATCCCCGCACTGATGGAAAATAACGTAAACAGCATGGTGCGGCGCAGTTCTTTTTTGGTAGACGATTGCATAGGATAACCCCTCCATTTCGACAAACTATTTTCATTTTACGCAAAATTTTCCCATTTGTAAAGAAAAAAATACAGCCTTCAAACGAAGACTGTATTTTTTATTTATTCCAGTTCGAAAGCACCTGTATACAGTTGATAGTAGGTGCCTTTTTGCGCAATCAGCGTGTTATGGTCGCCTCGTTCGATGATACGGCCGTTTTCCAGCACCATAATCACGTCGGCATTGCGCACCGTAGAAAGACGGTGTGCGATGACGAAAACGGTGCGTCCTTTCATCAATTTGTCCATACCTTTTTGCACAATTGCTTCGGTGTGGGTGTCGATGGAGGAGGTCGCTTCGTCCAAAATCATAACAGGCGGGTCGGCAACTGCCGCACGGGCGATAGCCAACAACTGCCGTTGCCCTTGGGAAAGGTTAGCGCCGTTTTGGGACAACATGGTGTCATAGCCGCCGGGCAAACGCTCAATGAAATCGTCAGCGCCCGCCAGTTTTGCCGCCGCGCGACATTCTTCGTCGGTGGCATCCAGCCGTCCGTAGCGGATATTATCCATGACCGTTCCCGTGAACAGATTGGTTTCCTGTAACACAATACCGAGTGAACGGCGCAAATCACTTTTCTTGATTTTGTTAATATTGATACCGTCATACCGCACCTTGCCGTCTGCAATATCGTAAAAACGGTTAATCAAATTGGTGATGGTGGTTTTGCCCGCACCGGTCGCGCCTACAAACGCTACTTTCTGACCAGGTTCGGCATACACGCTGACATCATGCAACACCTGTTTGTTTTCTTCATAGCCGAAGTCAACGTTTGTGAGTCGCACGTCACCGCGCAAGGGGGTGTAGGTGAGGGTGCCGTCACCGTGGGGGTGTTTCCACGCCCAACTGCCGGTGCGTGTGGTAGTTTCTTCAATGGTACCGTCCTCATGGATATACGCATTGACCAGCGTGACGTAGCCTTCGTCGGTTTCGGGTTTGGTATCAATCAGCTCGAAGATTCGAGAAGCACCCGCCATACCCATCACAACCGCATTGATTTGTTGGGATACGTTGTTGATGTTGCCGGTGAACTGCTTGGTCATGTTGAGGAACGGCACCAGTATACTGATGGAAAACGCCATACCTGACAAACTAATGTTGGGCAGACCCGACAACAGATATAGACCACCTACCGTCGCCATTATCACGTATAAAATATTGCCGATATTCATGATAATCGGACCGAGCATATTGGCATACGCATTGGCACGGCGGCTGTCTTCATACAAAGCGTTGTTGATGGCGTCAAAAGCTTCTTCGCCTGCTTGTTCGTGACAGAACACTTTGACAACTTTTTGTCCGTTCATCATTTCTTGCACAAAGCCTTCTGCTTCACCGAGAGACTTTTGTTGACGGATGAAGAATTTAGCACTGCCGCCTGCTAATTTGCGGGAAGCGATCACCATCACCACAACGCCTACCGACAGAACGATGGTCATGGTGATGCTGAAATACAGCATGATGGTAAACACGCAAAGCACCACGGCAATCGCTTGCACCAGAGAAGGAATGGCTTGCGAAATGAGTTGGCGCAGGGTGTCGATATCGTTGGTGTAGCGGCTCATAATATCGCCGTGACGGTTTTGGTCAAAATAGCGAACCGGCAGATTTTGCATGCTGTCGAACATACGGCACCGCATCTTATGCAAAAAGCCTTGGGTCATATACGCCATTAACTGATTTTGCACCGTAATGGCGAGGGTTGCCACCAAGTACAGCGCAGCCAGCACCATGATTTTCGGCACAATTTCGGTTGCGGCAGAAGTCCAGTCGCCTGTTGCCTGCCACGTTTCAATACCGGTGATGACCTGCTGAATGAACAAAGCGGGAATAGCGGAAGTTGCTGCCGAAAACAGAATACACAAGATGGTCAGCGGTGCTAACACGGGATAGAACGAGAACAGCGATTTGATGACGCGCGGTAACGTGTCGGGATTCATCGGCGGTCTTTTACCGGCGGGACCGGGGCCGTGTTTTTGAGGTCCTTTCACTGCGCATCACCTCCGTTCGTTTGCTGTGCATGGATTTCGGCGTAGATGTCGCAGCTGGCGAGCAATTGCTCGTGAGTGCCCTTGGCAACAATTCGGCCGCCGTCCATGACGAGAATGAGGTCAGCATCCTCTACCGATGCGATACGTTGCGCAATGATGATTTTGGTGGTAGAGGGAATGAAAGATTTAAACCCACTGCGGATGCAAGCATCGGTGCGGGTATCCACCGCACTGGTGGAATCGTCCAAAATGAGAATTTTCGGTTTCTTGAGCAGTGCACGTGCAATGCAAAGGCGTTGCTTTTGACCGCCCGATACATTGGTGCCGCCTTGCTCGATTTTGGTGTCGTATTTATCGGGGAAGCTCTCGATGAAATCGTGCGCTTGCGCCAATTTACAAGCCTCGACTAATTCTTCGTCGGTGGCGTCGGCATTGCCCCAGCGCAGATTTTCTTTAATAGTGCCCGAAAACAGTTCGTTTTTCTGCAACACCATGGCAACGGCATCACGCAACGTGCGCAGTTTGTATTTCCGCACGTCCACGCCGCCTACTTTCAAAACACCGTCGGTAACGTCATACAAACGGGGGATGAGTTGTACCAGCGATGATTTACCGGTACCCGTGCCGCCGATGATGCCCACTGTCATACCGCTTTCGATATGCAGATTGATGTCAGACAATGCATACCGTTTTGCCGTGGCGGCATATTTAAATGAAACGTTTTCAAAATCAACACTGCCGTCTTTGACGGTGTCCACTGCATTTTGGGGATCGACGATGGCGGGGGTTTCTTCCAACACTTCGCAAATACGTTTGATGGATTCCGCCGAAATGGTGAGAATCACGTAAATCATGGATAGCATCATCAACGACATGAGAATTTGCATACCGTAGGTAAGCATGGC
Organism: Acutalibacteraceae bacterium; assembly: GCA_045634325.1. Taxonomy (GTDB): domain Bacteria; phylum Bacillota; class Clostridia; order Oscillospirales; family Acutalibacteraceae; genus URNF01. The sequence continues at coordinate 41,715 of JAZRAA010000016.1, forward strand.
GGAAATTTGTCCCACGTCGATGGTCTGACCCATGCCGGAAATCGCCATACGAGAACCGACCAGCAATACGAAAATCATATTGAAATACAAGCACACCTGCATAATTGGGCCGTTGAGTGCCACGATGCGTTCTGCTTTGGTGAAATCTTTGCAGATGTCACCTGCGGCGATGCCGAATTTCTGTTTTTCGTGGTCTTCTCTGGAAAACCCTTTGACAACACGCATGCCACGGACGTTTTCTTCGATGGATTCGTTCAATCGGTCGTATTTCTTGAACACACGACGAAAAGCGGGCATTGCTTTGCGGCTGATGAGGATCAAACCGCCCGCCAACACGGGGATGACCACCACGAAAGTAGCGGCCAGCGCACCGCCCATGATGTATGCCATCACCACCGAGAAAATGAGCATCAACGGTGAGCGCACGGCGGTGCGAATCACCATCATATAGGACATTTGCACGTTGGCAACGTCGGTGGTCATACGGGTGACCAGCGAAGCAGAAGAGAATTTGTCGATATTGCTGAACGCAAATTTTCCTACCGCATGGTATATATCCGTGCGCAAGTTTTTGGCAAACCCCGCGGACGCTTTGGAGCAAGTAACGGCGGCAAGTCCACCGAAACTCAGCGACACAATCGCCATAATAACCAATACCAAACCGGTTTTGAGAATTTCCTGCATATCAGTGCCGTTTTTGACACGGTTGACCAAATCCGCCGTGATAAACGGCAGCAGTACCTCAATCACCACTTCACCGGTTATGAAAAATAAAGTGAGCAATGATGGTTTCTTGTATTCACGTACACTGCCCAATAAGCGTTTCCACATAGTGCGATGTTCCTTTCGTTGGAGTATTCCAATATTATACAATATTGATGTGTTTTTTGCAATATTATAATTATGAACAAATTATAAAAAACCGCCTCAACGAGACGGTTTTTGGTGTTGTATTTTATTGGATGACCTCAATCCAACCTTCGGGTGCGGGGATTTCGCCCATCTGCATACCGCGCAGGGTGTCATACAATTTTTTGGTGACAGGGCCCATTTCGGTCATACCGGCGGGGAAGCAAATTTCTTTGCCGTGGTCTACGATTTTGCCCACAGGGGAGATGACCGCTGCCGTACCGCAAAGACCGCATTCTGCGAAATCGCCCAATTCCGCTAATGCGACGGGACGTTCTTCCACTTCCAACCCCAAATGTTCTGCCGCAACGGTGAGCAGTGAACGGCGGGTGATGGAGGGCAAAATGGTGTCGGATTTGGGGGTAACCACTTTACCGTCTTTGGTAACCAACAGGATATTCGCGCCGCCCGTTTCTTCGAGATAAGTGCGGGTAGCGGAATCAAGATAGATGTTCTCGTCATAGCCTTGTTCGTGCGCATCCACGATGGCATAGAGGCTCATCGCATAGTTGAGGCCTGCTTTGATATGACCGGTACCACGGGGAGCAGCACGGTCAAAATCGGCAATGCGCAGGGTGAGCGGTTTGACGCCGCCTTTGAAGTAGGGGCCGACCGGGGTGGCAAAAATACGGAACTCAAATTCATCAGCGGGCTTGACACCGATGACGTTGTTGGAACCGAACATAAACGGACGCAAATACAGCGTAGCGCCACTGCCGTAAGGGGGCACAAACTGTGCGTTGGCGGCCACGACCTTGCGCACCGCTTCCACGAATTTGTCTTCGGGGAACACCGGCATTTTCATACGACGGCAGGAATCCGCCATACGTGCAGCGTTCAAATCAGGGCGGAAACACACGATGTTGCCGTCGGCGGTGGTGTAGGCCTTGAGACCCTCAAAGCAGGTCTGCGCATATTGCAATACGCAAGCGCTTTCTTCTACGGTGATGGTGTTGTCTGTGGTCAGTTCACCATCATCCCACTTACCGTCTTTGTAACGGGCGACAAAACGGTAGTCGGTTTTGATATAACCGAATCCTAAGTTCTCCCAATCGATGTTTTTCTTGTCCATACGCATGGCCTCCCCGCGAGATTTTAGAATGATTAAGTATTGTATCACTGCCGCTTGTTTTTGTCAATACACTTGCAAGCGGGGGAGGGGCGTGGTATACTATATGGAGTGGAAATGTTAATAAAGAGTGACCGAAATTGCCCCCTTTTTGAAACGGGTTTTGAATGTTGTTGTCACTGCGGAGGGAATATCATGCAGACAAAGGAAATACTATCGTGTGTAGACCATACGTTATTGGCGCAAAATGCCACCTGGGCGCAAATCAAAACGGTGTGTGATGACGGTGTGCGATTTGGGGTTGCCTCGGTGTGCATCCCGCCGTCGTTTGTGCGTCGTGCCAAAGCATATGTGGGAGATAAATTGCCGATTTGTACGGTGATTGGGTTCCCGAATGGATATATGACCACCGCCGCAAAATGCGCAGAAGCCGCCGATGCGGTGCAAAACGGTGCGGATGAAGTGGATATGGTGATAAATGTGGGTGCCGTTAAAGACGGTGACTTTGATGCGGTGTTACAGGAAATTAACGCTGTTAAAAAAGCGTGCGACGGCAAATTGCTCAAAGTGATTATTGAAACGTGTTTGCTCACCGAACAAGAGAAAATCCGATTGTGTGAAATTGTGTCCCAAAGCGATGCCGATTTCATCAAAACGTCCACGGGTTTTGCGGGTGGCGGTGCCACTGCCGCGGATATTGCTTTGATGGCGGCGCACGTTACCTCACCCACTAAAATCAAAGCGGCGGGCGGTATTTCGTCTTTTGCGGATGCCGAGCAGTTTCTGGAACTGGGTGCACATCGCCTTGGCACCAGCCGTCTTGTGAAATTGTTGAAAGACGAGCAGGTTGATATCGAAACTTACTAACGAAAGGATGCTGACAGATGAGCATAACCACCCCCACCCCGCATATTGCGGCGAACAAAGGTGATTTCGCAAAAACCGTGTTGATGCCGGGTGACCCGTTGCGTGCGCAGTTTATTGCGGAAAACTTTCTCACAAACCCCTGCCTTGTCAACAACGTGCGTGGTGTACAAGGCTATACCGGCACGTATAAAGGTGTGCCGGTGTCGGTGATGGCATCGGGTATGGGTATGCCGTCCATCGGTATTTATGCATATGAATTGTATACCGCTTACGACGTGGAAACGATTATCCGTGTGGGTTCGGCGGGCGGTATGACCGATGCCGTGAAAGTGCGGGATATCGTGCTCGGTATGGGTGCTTGCACCAACTCGAATTTTGTGTCGCAGTATCATTTGCCGGGGCAGTTCGCACCGCTTTGCAGTTATGATGTACTGCGCATTTGCGCAGATATTGCGGGGGAGAAAGGGCTTTCGTATCACGTGGGCAACCTGCTGTCCACCGACACGTTTTATGTGGATGAAGAGGGTGTCCCGCCCGGGCAATGCATCACACCTTCTTTTGCAAAAATGGGTGTGCTGGCGGTGGAAATGGAAGCGGCGGGATTGTATATGACCGCCGCGCGTGCGGGCAAAAACGCACTCGCAATTTGTACTGTTTCCGACCACCTTTTGACCGGAGAATCCTTGCCCGCAAGCGAGCGACAGACCTCGTTTACGGACATGATGACCTTGGCGCTGGAAACCGCTGTTAAACTAAATTAACAAGGAGTGCTTGCAATGGCAAAACGGGTATTTTTGATTGTACTGGATTCATTTGGCATCGGTGCAATGGCGGATGCTGCCGCATTTGGGGATACCAATCCCAATACACTCGCCCGCATTGCCACGTCCCCGTATTTCAAAGCGAATACGTTTTCAAAGCTCGGTCTTTTTAATATTGACGGTGTCAGCTGCGGCGAAAAAGAGCCGTTTCCCAAAGCGGCATATGCACGCATGCGGGAGCGTTCCAAGGGAAAAGACACCACCATCGGGCATTGGGAGATTGCGGGTGTTGTATCCGACCGTCCGTTGCCTACCTATCCGCAAGGGTTTCCTCAATCGGTGCTGGATGCGTTTACCGCCGCCACCGGCAGAGCGGTGTTGTGCAACAAACCGTATTCGGGGACCGCTGTTATCAAAGATTACGGCAAAGAGCATTTGGAAACGGGCGCACTGATTGTGTATACTTCCGCAGACAGTGTTTTTCAGATTGCGGCGCACGAAAGTATTGTGCCGCCTGAAACGTTATATGACTACTGTCGCAAGGCACGGGAAATTTTACAGGGTGAACATGCCGTGGGGCGTGTCATCGCCCGCCCGTTTGAGGGGGAATATCCCCATTTTGTGCGTACCCCCCGTCGCCACGACTTTTCACTGACCCCTCCCGCACCGACTATGCTTGACGCTATCAAGCAAGCGGGACAGCAGGTGATTGCGATTGGAAAAATCAGTGATATTTTTGCGGGGCAAGGGGTGACCAAATCACAATATACCGCTTCCAACGCCGAGGGCATGGCGGCGGCACTGCAAGCGCAAAAAAGCGAATTTGCGGGACTTTGTTTTGTGAACTTGGTGGATTTTGATATGCAATACGGGCATCGGCAGGATATAGACGGCTATGCCGCCGCTTTTGCTGCCGTTGACGATTGGTTGCCGACATTTTTAGAGGGTATGGGCGAGGAAGATTTGTTGCTTATCACCGCTGACCACGGTTGTGACCCCGGTGATGACCACACCGACCACACCCGTGAATATACCCCGCTGTTGCTGTACGGCAATATGGTGAAACCGATGAATTTCGGCACCAGAGATACCTTTGCAGACATAGCCGCAACGGTAACGGCGTATTTAGGCGTGCCGTTTGACAGTGCGGGCAGGAGGATACAATATGAATGAACAAACCTTGTGTAATCTCGCCATAGAGGCGATGAAAAATGCATACGCCCCTTACTCGCATCATTTGGTGGGTGCGGCGTTGTTGACGAAATCTGGTAAGGTGTATTGTGGTTGCAACATCGAAAACGTGTCCTATACCCCCACTGTTTGCGCAGAACGCACTGCCTTTTTCAAAGCGGTCAGCGAGGGAGAAACGGCATTCTCCATGTTGGCGGTAGCGGGCGGTGCGCAGGGAGAATTGAACGGTATATGTTCCCCGTGCGGTGTGTGCCGACAGGTCATAGCGGAATTTTGTGATGCCGATTTCCCGATTTTGATGGTGCGGGATGCCAATCATTTTGAAAAAACTACGTTGGGCGAGCTGTTGCCGTTTGCGTTTCAAACGGGAAAGGGAAACCAATGAATATGTATGAAATCATCCGCAAAAAGCGGGACGGCGGCACACTTTCCGCTGAGGAAATCGAATTTTTCGTGAAGGGATATACAAGCGGTGACATCCCCGACTACCAAGCATCCGCATTGGCAATGGCAATTTATTTTAAAGGCATGACTGCCGAAGAGACTGCCTCGCTCACCATGGCAATGGCGGCATCGGGTGACACGGTGGATTTGTCCCGCTTCGGCACGCTGTCGGTGGATAAACACAGCACCGGCGGTGTAGGAGACAAAACCTCGCTGATTGTTGCACCGATCGTAGCGGCGTGCGGCGGTTTCGTCACCAAAATGTCCGGCAGAGGATTGGGACATACGGGCGGCACGGTGGATAAACTGGAAAGTATTCCGGGGTATCAAACCACCCTGTCCACAGATGCGTTTTTGCAACAAGCGCAGGCGGTGGGTCTTGCACTCATCGGTCAAAGCGGCAATCTCACCCCCGCCGACAAAAAAATGTATGCATTGCGGGACGTCACTGCGACGGTGGACAGTATGCCGCTGATTGTATCCAGTATTATGAGCAAGAAACTTGCCGCCGGATCGCACAACATCGTGCTGGATGTCAAGGTGGGTAACGGTGCGTTTATGAAAACCGAGCAGGATGCCCGTGCACTTGCCGAAGCGATGGTAGACATCGGGGTGCGGTGCGGCAGACGGTGCACCGCCGTTATCAGCAATATGGATGCGCCGCTGGGATTTGCGGTGGGTAACGCACTGGAAGTCAAAGAAGCGGTTGGGGTGCTTAAAGGGGAGCAAAAAGGCGAGTTGCGGGAACTATGCTTGACACTTGCCGCGCAAATGCTCGCATTGGTCAAGGAGATTTCGCCCGCCGATGCACGCCGATTGGCAGAGCAGACTTTGGATAACGGCGCAGCCTTCGAGAAAATGAAACAATGGGTTGCGGCGCAAGGAGGTGACACACGGTATCTCGATAATACCGCACTGTTCCCGCCTGCAACATACAAACAAGAGGTATATGCTGTGAAAAGCGGGTATATCACCGCCATGAACGCCGAGGAAATCGGGCGCATCAGTGTGTTACTCGGTGCGGGGCGTGCCACAAAATCCGACAGCATTGATATGGCGGCGGGTATCTTGTTGCACAAGAAAACAGGGGATGCCGTGAAGGTCGGCGACCTGCTCGCCACGTTGTATACCGAACGTGCGGATGCGCTGGACACCGCTCAAAAGCGGTATTTGGATGCCGTGCAAATAAAAGAGCAAGCAGATGAGCGATTGCCGCTCATTTTGGACATTATTAGGAAGGTGTGACATATATGAAAAAATTCGGTTCGGCTATTGTGAAAATTATTTGCTGTGCCGTAGCGGTCGGCTTGGTGTTTTGGTTTAAATTGCCGCCGCTCAATGTGCACAGTCAAGCGTTTTGGACATTTTTGTTCGAATGTATTTTGCTGTGCACGGCGATTGTGTGCATTTCGACACTTATCAGTTTCATTCGTCGACAAATGGCCCGCAATCAAGGGCAAACGGTAGACGCTCCCAATTTGCTTGCGGATGGCAAGCAGATGCTCAAAAATGCCTCGTTGCCTGTGAAAATCGTTTTGGGCGCACTGGGCGGCATCATCGTGTTTTCGCTGTTGATGTCCGCGGTGGGCGCACGTATTTTCAATGCATCCCGCTATGCATCGCTCATTGAAATGCAAGACGGTGATTTTGCCGCTGACGTAGCGGAGTTGTCCATGTCGCAAATTCCCGTGGTGGACAGGGACACTGCAATGCGTTTGGGACAGCGTAAACTGGGTGAGATGAGCGATTTGGTGTCGCAGTTTGAGATTGAAAACGACTACACCCAAATCAACTACCAAGGCAAACCCACGAGGGTCACGCCGCTGGGGTATGCCGATTTTGTCAAATGGTTCACCAATGCAGATGAAGGTATCCCCGCATACATCAAAGTAGACCTCACCACCCAAGAGGTAGATTTGGTGCGCATGGATGAAGTGGGACTGGGTAATATCCGTTATTCCCGCAGCGAATATCTGTTGCGCAACCTTGACCGCCATTTACGTTTTTCATATCCCACCAAGATTTTTGGCGACGTTTCGTTTGAAATTGACGAAAGCGGCACACCCTACTGGGTGGCATCGGTTATCCGCTACCGTGTCGGGTTCTGGAACGGCGCAGACATTGCGGGTGTTGTGTTGCTCAATGCCGTGACAGGTGAAACGGCATATTACGACTTGGCGGACATTCCGCGTTGGGTGGACCAAGCGTATGAAGAAAGTATGATTTTGAACCAACTGACCGATAACGGTTTGCTCAAAAACGGCTATTGGAATTCGGTGTTCGGCCAAAAGGGTTGCGTGGTACCCACCGAGGGGTATAACTACATTGCGGTGGACGACGATGTGTGGCTGTATACGGGTATCACCTCGGTGACGGCGGATGAGTCGAACATTGGATTTGTGCTGGTGAATTTGCGCACCAAGGAAGCACGGTACTACGTGCAAGCGGGTGCGGAAGAATATTCCGCCATGGGTTCCGCACAAGGTCAAATCCAAGAGAAAAACTACACCGCCACCTTTCCGATTTTGCTCAACGTAGGCGGCAGACCGACCTACTTTATGTCACTCAAAGATGCGGCGGGACTGGTGAAAATGTACGCCTACGTCGATATGGCGCAATATCAAATTGTAGGCACGGGAACTTCGGTGGATAAAGCCCGTGCGGCGTATATCGAATTGCTGGCAGACGAGGATATTGAAACCGAGACAAAACCCGATGCCGATGACGTGAAAACCGTTTCGGGTACGGTCAGTGCCGTGGCAAACGCAGTGGTGGACGGCAACACGCGGTACTACGTGTTGCTCAACGAGGGTGAAACCGTATACGTTTTACCCGCTACACTTTCCGACCGTTTGCCGTTCCTAAAGTCGGGTGACACGCTCACACTCACCTATACCGGCAGTCAAATTACGGCGGTTGTGATACAATAAACGCAAAAGACTGTTCGCCTTGCGGCGAACAGTCTTTTTTTTTGTCGGTAACAGTGTTGTAACCTTTCTTGCTTTTCCATACGCGCGCGTGATAGTATGAGAATGAAATTTTGTGCAAAGGAGGGAACAACGTGAGCGAAGCCAGACAGTTGATGCATACTGCAGTGAAAGAACCGTGGTTATATAGCGTGCTGTTACTCAGCATAACGCCGTTGTTCCCCGATTATTGCTGTTTTATTTTGGTGTTTGTCGCTTTTGCGTTGGCGGCAATCGATGCGTGCTCGCACAACCGTCCCATCGGTATGGGTAAATTGGGCGTGATGTTGCTTTTGTATTTTGGATATATGGCGGTCAGTCTTGTGTATTCCACCGACATAGAAAGCACGTTTTGGACGTTGGTGATGTGGCTTTGTATGTTTTTGGGATATCTATCTTTCATCACCGTGTTGGTATCCCGTGAACGCTTGCGTGGTGCTATGCTGTGTATGTCAACCGTCACCGGTACGGTGGGCGGCATCACGGTTTTACAGTACATCTTACGCACGGGTCTGGGCCTCGATATCGGCGATAAATTCTGGAACGCCGTGGACAAAGTGGTGTATGGTTGGTTAAATATGCCGCTGTCTACCACGTCTTTCGGTGAGCGGGTATCCTCTACCTTCAACAATCCCAATTTGCTTGCGGCGTATTTGGTATTGACCATTCCGTTTTCGGTGGCATTTGCCGTGACGGGACGCCGTTCCAAGCCCAAAACAGGTGCACGTCTTGCGCTGGTGTTGTCGTTGTACGCACTGGGCTTTACGTTCTGTCGCGGTGCGTATCTCGCTGTGCTGGCGATTGGCGGTTTGTTGTTATTGTTTTTTGTGCGAAAACGGTTTATAGTGACAGTGTTGGCGGTGTTGTACGTAACGTTGCTCATTCCGCCCTCCATCAGCGGCCGCTTATTGTCGGCATTGCCCGACAACACCAATCAGTCAGCGGATTCGGTGCAAAATGAAATGCAAGAAATGCCGCAACCTCCTGAAGATGTGCGTCCGTCGGTGCAAGAACAGTTGGAACACATCACCAGTGAAGTAACGGGCGGTTACCAGCATGACGACTCGGTAAGCAGTCGTTTTTCCATGTGGGAAGTAGTGCTGAAAAAAAGTCTGCGCCAGCCACTATTCGGCAGAGGCGCGGGAGTCGGTACCACCGTGCAAACGTTAGAAGAAGCAGGCATGGATTTCAAACATGCGCATAATATGTTCTTGGAACTTTTTGCGCAAGGCGGTATTTTGGCTTTGTTGTTGTTTTTTGGCGTGTTATGGTTGCTCTGTCAACGTGGTGTACGATTGTTGCGACAGCGGGAGAAAAGCCGAGAAGCAGTTTTGTTCGGCTTTGCTATTTTAAGCAGCTGTATGGCGCTGTGTATGATGGGACTGTTCGATTTCCCGTTGCTCACACCTCGTATCATTGTCACGGCAATGTTGTTAATGGCGGTGGCAGAATGTACCGCACGCATATACTTAAACGGCAGAGAGATTGTGTCATAAGGTGAGAATTATGCAGACAAAAGGAAGAAAAGAAATAGATATTATTTTGCCGGATGTGAAAGCGCTTGCTCACGCGCGCAGCAGTGGTCAATCTCATACTATATACATAGTCATTATTGCGTTGGCGGTGCTATTGGCATTGGCAACCGGATTGGTGATGACGATGCGTTCTCGTGACCGATTTGCCGACACCGTAGAACAGCAACAACAAACGCTTCAATCTTTGGAACAACAGGCCCAAACCGTGCAAAGTCAGTTGCAAGAGTTGCAAGACCAAAACGCCACACTCCAATCGGATGCGGACCGTCTCAAAGCGGAAGCAGATCGCTTGAAACAAGACAGCGAAGCGTTGAAAGCGGAAATTGCAAAACACGGGTTGCAATTTCCTGCCTCGGTATATGAGGGCAGAAAACTGATTGCACTCACGTTTGATGACGGACCCGGTGCGTATACCGAGGAACTGCTCGATTTCTTGAAGGAGCAAAACGTGCGCGCCACATTTTTCTTGCTGGGCACCAATGTTTCACGGTATTCTGCGCTTGTCAAGCGTATGGATGAAGAGGGACACGCTATCGGCAACCACAGCTATAACCATCCCACGTTCACAAAACTGTCAGCGAGCGGCGTGGCAAACCAGATTGCACAATGTAATGCTGCTATCAAAACAGCCACGGGGCATACGGCAGCGGTGTTGCGTTGTCCGGGTGGCAGTCAGAATGCTACCGTGCGCAAACAGGCGGGGAAAGCGGGATTACCGCTCATCCATTGGAGTTTGGATACACTCGATTGGAAATTACGGGATAAAGATAAAATCCTCACACGTGTTTTCGAAGAAGTCGGTGTCAAAGACGGCGATATTGTGTTGATGCACGATATTCATCGTGAGTCGGTGGATGCCGTGAAAGAAATGATTATAAAATTACAGGCGGAAGAGTATATGTTTGTGACCGTGCCGGAATTGTTATCCGTGCGTGAAGGCGGTATGCAGGCAGGAGAACTGTATGATTTCGCCGGAAAGTAAGGCTATATGTTTATCGGAAATGTAGAAATCAAAGGCTATGCGGCGCTGGCTCCCATGGCAGGCGTGGCGGACCGTGCGTTTCGTCAAACCTGTGTCGATTTCGGCGCAGCATACGTCGTGGGCGAAATGGTGAGTTGCAAAGGCTTGTTGTACGGTGACCGCAAGAGCAAAGAATTATTGGTGTTGGACGAGGACACGCATCCCGCCGCCATTCAGTTGTTCGGGGACGACCCTGCCATCATGGCGCAGGCGGCAAAGATAGCGATGGAATATCAACCCGATATCATTGACATCAATTTCGGTTGCCCCGCCCCGAAAATCGTGGGTAACCATTGCGGCAGTGCCTTGCTCAAAGACCCGCAATTGTGTGAACGTATTGTGCGGGCGGTGCGGGATGCGGTGGATGTGCCCGTCACTGCTAAAATCCGCAAAGGCTATAACAAAGGGGATAACGTCGCCGTGGAGGTGGCGCGCGCTTGTGAAGCGGGCGGTGCGGATGCTATTACGGTGCACGGACGCACCCGTGACCAGATGTATGCGCCGCCGGTGGACAAGGATTGTATCCGTCGTGTAAAAGCGGCGGTGAAAGTGCCGGTGATTGCCAATGGTGATATTTATACCGCCCAAGACGCTGCTCTCATGTATGAGCAGACCGATTGTGATTTGGTGATGGTGGGCAGGGGCGCACTGGGCGCACCGTGGCTGTTCACCGAAATCAATGCGCTGATGGGGGAAGGCAGATTGTTACCCCCGCCGCCGTTATCTCGTCGTTTGACGGTGCTGTACAAACAGACGCAATTGGCGGTGCAGTATAAAGGGGAAAAGGTAGCGCTTTTAGAAGCACGCAAGCATGCCGCATGGTATATGCGCGGGCTGAAAGGTGCGGCAGAATTACGTGCCGCTGCGGGCAGTTTGCAGACGCTTGCCGATTTGGAGCGCTTGTGTGCACAGGTTTTGGAGAAAAACGCAGAATAAAAGAAAAGCCGACACGATTCTGTCGTGTCGGCTTTGTTGCCCTAACAATATCAATATAGCATACTTTTTCTCGGTTTGCAAGCAGAAAATTTGCGGTGAATTTTGGGCGTTTTGCGAATAGACGGCGTACTGTTTGCATGGTATAGTGTAGGTGCAAGGAAGAAAGTCTAAAACGTAAAAAGAAAATACGAGGGAAGGAGTAATACAATGAAAGATACTCCGCCGGACTTCAATCTGAAATAAACCGAGAGGAGCGAGTCCCATGGGCTGACAGTCCTGTATCAAAGGAAATCACTGAAAAGGTGGGTCCACCAAGTTGAAAGGATTTTTAAAAAGAGTTAAAGAAATCTGATGAAATGGTGAGTCCAATGTACTAATTTTTTTCGTAACAACCAGACTCCAAAAAGGGTCAATATATAGTAAATTCGATTGATAAAACTCTGTATATAAAAGAAGCCAATACACTTTCGACCAAAACGGAGGTACAGCTTTCAAGTAGTGAATGTGATATAGAGTCAATCCCTATCGAATATCCAAAAAATAATACGAGCCGCACACGGGAGTTCTGTGTGCGGCTTTTCTGTTTAATTTTCATGAAAAAGTGAAAAAAGGGTGCACAAAACATAAAATATGTGATAAGATATTATCTGTGCAATAGTAAAAAACAAATGGGCGAGGTCGTTATATGATGTTTCGCAGATTTTTTCTTATAGGTTTAACCGTTTTGCTCACTTGCGGTATGTTGCTTACAAGTGGGGTGCCCGCCGTGGCATACGAATTGCCGGAGGATATGACCGTGCATGCGCAATCGGCGGCGGTTATCTTTATGGGTAACAGCTTGGAAGAAGACGTTTATTTATATGAAAAGGATGTTGACAGCGTGCATGCGCCTGCCGCACTGGTGCGGTTGATGGCGGGAGCGTATGCGCTCAAATACATCAAGGACAACAATATAGATATGGACACGGTGGGCGGCACCTACACGCTGGAAATGTTCAACCAATACGTTGCGGGCACGGGTGTCACGCCTATCGGTATGGAATTTGGCGAAAAATGGTCGTTGCGGGATTTGCTCACCGTATCGCTCATCCAAACCGCCAGCGATGCCGCAACCACCCTTGCGTGCACCCTTTCCGGCAGCGTGGAAGAATTTGTCAAAGGCATGAACGCACTTGCCAAGGAAATCGGTTGCAAGCAAACGCATTTTGCCAACGTCACGGGACTGGATTCTTTGAGTCAGTACACCACCGTGCGAGATATGCACCGCATTTTGCGGTATGCGATGAACATACCCGAATTTGAAATCATGATTTCCACCGTGCAACATGCCGTGCAACCGCTTTCGGGCGGGCAAGGGTATACGGTTGTCAATCGCCTCGATATGTTGCGTGCATCCAGCCCCTATCGGTATACGCCGCTCGTGTTCGGGCGCACCGGACTGTCGGAACACGAAGGTTGGAGTCTTGCTTCGGTTGCCAGAGACAGCGGATATGAATATATGGTGATTGTACTGGGCTGCCCCACCAAAGACGAAAACGGTACAACGGGCTTGCACTATACCGATACCATCTCCCTGTTCCGCTGGGCATTCCGCAACTTCACCTACAAGACTTTGCTCACCGACAACGAGATTTTGGCGAGTGTGAAAGTCAAGCACGTATGGGGAAGAAGTGCGGTCAACCTGGTGCCCAAACAAGCCTTTTCCACGGTGGTGGAGAACAGTGTTGACCCCGCGCAAATCATCAAAAAAGTGACGGTCAACGAGCAATCGGTTGTGGCACCTATCAAAGCGGGCGCAGTATATGGTAAAGTAGAACTCATTATCAATGTGGATGAAAAAATCGGCGAGGTGGAATTGGTCGCCGCAGAGAATTTGGATAAAAACGTGTTGCTTGCCGCCTTGGGCGGTATCGGTTCGATATTTGCTTCGGGTTGGTTCTGGGCGGTGTTTATCACCGTTTTTGTGGTGCTTGGTGGCTATATCACATATGTGGTTATCGGTGCCCGTCGTCACAAACGCCGTATGAGTAAAAAGGGGAGGAAACTGCACTGATGCCGCAACTTACAGATATTGCATATATCAAAGCGTTGTTGTCCCGCCATGGATTTCAGTTTTCCAAGAAATTGGGACAAAACTTTTTGATAAATCCGTCGGTGTGTCCGCGTATGGCGCAAGCGTGCGGTGCGGATAAGGAAAGCGGTGTTCTTGAAATTGGTCCAGGCATCGGGGTGCTCACCCACGAACTCGCCAAAACGGCAAAAAAGGTGGTGGCGGTGGAACTGGATGACCGCTTGCCGCCCGTATTGCGTGAAACATTGGCAGAACACGACAATGTGAAAGTCGTGTCGGGGGATATCATGAAAATTGATTTATCCCGCTTGTTAGAGGAAGAATTTGGTGATATGCCGGTGCACGTGTGCGCCAATTTGCCGTATTATATCACTTCCCCCATCTTGATGATGCTGCTCGAAAGCCGGTTGCCGTTTGAGGACATCACCGTGATGGTACAAAAGGAAGCGGCGGTGCGGTTGTGTGCCGCACCCGGCACCAGAGAATGTGGTGCGGTGAGTTTGGCAACGCAGTATTACGCCACTGCGCAAACGTTGTTCGGGGTTTCCAGAGGCAGTTTCATGCCGGCACCCAATGTGGATAGTGCGGTGATGCAACTCACCTTGCGTAAAACGCCGTCGGTGGAGGTCGCAGACGAAGCGAAACTGTTTCGCATTATTCGTGCCGCCTTCAACCAACGCCGCAAAATGTTGCCCAACACGTTGGCGGCGGTAGGATATGCAAAAGAACAAGTACTCGCCGCTTTGCAAAGCGCAGGTATCCCGCAAAACGCACGTGCCGAACAGTTAACGCTTGAACAATTTGCGGCATTGAGCAATGCATTGTGATACATAAAAAAGCCGTCCGTTGTGTTACAACGGACGGCTTTTCATTATGCTTCAAACAGTGCGGTGGAAAGATAGCGTTCACCGGTATCGGGCAACAGTGCCACGATGGTTTTGTTGGTGTTTTCCGGCAGTTTGGCAAGTGTGATGGCAGCGTATAAAGCAGCGCCCGATGAAATGCCAACCAGCACACCTTCACGTTTGCCGAGCAGACGTGCCGTTTCCAGTGCCTGCTCGTCGGTGACGGGGAAAATACTGTCCAAAACGGTGGCGTCTAAAACGGCGGGCACGAAATTGGCGCCGATGCCTTGGATACCGTGCGGTCCTGCTTTCCCCTCGGACAGCAACGGAGAGGCAGCGGGTTCAACTGCTACAATCTGTATGGCGGGGTTTTGTGATTTGAGATATTTCCCCACGCCGCTGACAGTGCCGCCCGTGCCTACGCCTGCGACAAATATATCCACTTCGCCGTCGGTATCCCGCCAGATTTCGGGGCCGGTGGTGTCAACATGTGCGGCGGGATTAGCGGGGTTATCAAATTGCGCGGGGATAAACGCACAGGGGACGGATGCCGCCAATTCTTCGGCTTTTGCAATGGCACCCGCCATGCCCAATTTTCCGTCGGACAACACCACGTTTGCGCCGTATGCCGCTATCAGTTTGCGGCGTTCTATCGACATGGTGTCCGGCATCACGATGGTGCATTTATAACCGCGTGCGGTGGCGACTGCGGCAAGACCGATACCGGTGTTGCCCGAAGTCGGCTCAATGATTTCGGTTTGCGGATTGAGTTTCCCGGATTTTTCCGCTTCATCCAGCATCGCTTTTGCTACACGGTCTTTGACAGAACCTGCGGGATTGAAGCATTCCAGTTTCACCAGGATTTTCGCCTTTAAACCGAGCTGTTTTTCAATGCCCGACACCTCTAAAAGCGGGGTGTTGCCGATGAGTTGGTCGGCACTTTTATATATATGCGCCATCGCGCTCACTCCTTAAGTGTTTTTAATCGTATTCTTATTGTACCCAAGTTGAACGTTTTCTGTCAACAAAAATTTAAAGCCGTCTGCGAAGCAGACGGCTTTTTTGGAAGCATTTTATTTGATGATTTCGCCCATAGTGCCGGGGGCAACACAACCCGCATTGGATTCATCGGTGTCGATGTGCATAGCGAGTGCAAAAGAATCGTTGACACGCACAACCACGTCGCCGAAGATGATGGAGCGGTCGTCGCTTTCGACTTTAACGCTGACAACGTCTTTATCGGCAAGGCCGATTTCGGCGGCGTCGGCGGTGGTCATGTGAATGTGGCGTTTTGCCGCAATCACACCTTCAGTGATTTCCACTTCACCCGCAGGACCGACCAGTTTGCAACCGCCCGAACCGGCAATGTCACCGGATTCACGGATGGGAGCCGCCACGCCGATAGCACGTGCATCGGTCAGCGAGATTTCCACCTGCGTGGTGGGGCGTGTAGGACCGAGAATGGAAACGCCTGCAAGTGTTTTTTTAGCACCTACAACATCCACACGCTCGGCGCAAGCATATTGACCGGGTTGGGACAAATCTTTTTTCTTGGTGAGTTGATAGCCTTTGCCGAACAAGGTTTCCAAATCTTGTGCGGACAGGTGCACGTGACGTGCGGAGGTTTCAACCAATACTTTGGACATGAAGGACACTTCCTTTAAAAGAGTATTTTATAGTATTGTACGCCCGACGGGCGTTTTTTGCAAGTGTTTTTATCGTTCCTCACGGAAATACGGCAAGCCGAGGCTTTGCGGCGGTTGATGCTCACGTTTTTTGCGCATGCTGGTGATAATCAACACTACGACGGTTACCACGTACGGCAACATATTAAACAATTCCTGCGTGTCGGTGCCGAGCGGCAAACCGAACTGCGGCATATAGTTGTTAAGATTACATAACATACCGAACAGGAACGAACCGATAATAGCCATGGATGGTTTCCACAATGCGAAAATAACCAATGCAATGGCCATCCAGCCACGGTCACCGAATGCGTTGTTGGACCACACGCCGTCGGCGTACACCATGACGTATTGCAAACCGCCGAAACCTGCGACGGCACTGCCGATACAGGTGGCAAGATATTTATAGCGGGTAACGTGAATGCCCGCCGCATCGGCGGTAGCGGGGTTTTCGCCTACTGCACGCAGGCTAAGGCCCACACGTGTGCGGTTTAACACAATACCCGTGACCACTGCTATGGCGATGGATACGTAGGTGAGAAAATCGTGGGACAGGAAAATTTCTCCAAACCAGCCGAGTTTTTCCGCAAACGGCAGGTGAATGTGGAAATAGGCACTGGTGCTGCTGAGAATGATATTCGGCAAATCGCTATCGACGAGTTTCGCCAAAGAACCACCAAAGAAGTTGCCAAGACCCACGCCAAAGGTGGTCAGTGCCAAGCCGGTCACGTTTTGGTTGACACGCAAGGTAACGGTGAGGAAACTGTATATCAGCCCCATCAGCACCGAACCGAAAACGCAAGAAAGCAACGGAATCAAAATGGCCAATACTGCGTTCATGTTCGATGCCACGTTACCGCACGCTTGCTCATACAGGAATGCGCCGATAACGCCGCTGATACTGCCAACGTACATAATACCGGGGATACCGAGGTTCAAGTGCCCCGATTTCTCGGTGATGATTTCACCCGTGGAACCGTAAAGCAACGGTACGCCGAGCGGAATGGAACTGGCTAAATAGCGAACGAGAGTACTTGTCATGCCGACGCACCCCCTTTCTTGGTTTGACGGAACTTGACTGTATAGCGGATAAAGAATTCACAAGCAACCAAGCACAGCACCACAATACCGACCATCACGTCGGCGTATGCGCTGTTGAGGAAGTATGCGTCTGCGGCACCTGCCGCACCGATTTGCAAGAAGGAAACCAGCGCCGCCATTGCCGCGATGATAAACGGATTAAACTGTCCCAGCCAAGACACCATGATGGCGGTGAAACCTTGTCCGCCTACCGTGTTGGTGTTGATGGAGTGGTCTTTGCCTGCTACCAATAACATACCCGCCACACCGCAAAGGGCGCCCGAAATAATCATGGTGCGGATAATCACTTTTTTCACGTTGATGCCGATATACCGTGCGGTATTTTGGCTTTCGCCCACAACCGATACTTCATATCCCTGTTTGCTGTATCGCAGATAGATGAACATCGCCACGGTAAGCGCTATCACGATTAAAACGTTTAATAAATACTGCTGACCGCCAATGACCGGCAACGCACCCGTGGAAACGGGGTTGATAACGTTAGAACCCTGTCCGTTGGCGTATACGTAATAGGCGACGATTTGGGTCGCAATATAGTTCATCATCAAAGTGAACAAGGTTTCGTTGGTGCGGTATTGCGCATGGAAAATAGCGGGAATAATACCCCAAGCGGCACCGCCGACGATACTGGCGAGGATAACGATGGGGACCAACACCACTTCCGGCACTTTGCCGCCCAGGTTAATCATACAAAACATTGCCGCCAAACCGCCGAACAATGCTTGTCCTTCCGCACCGCAGTTCCAGAATTTCATCTTAAATGCAGGGGTTACCGCCAAAGAAAGACACAGCAAAACGGCGGTTTCCTGTAAAAATTTCCACAACTGCGAAAATTTCCCTTGGAACAGACGACCGAATACGCTCAGATACAAGCGGTGGAACACATCGCCCAAAGAAAGATCTTTGCCGCTGGACGCGCGTGCCAATGACAACAAAATGATACTCATCACCAAAACGCCTGCCAAAATGGCACCCAAACGGATAAGCCACGCTTTCCAGCCGGCAATGGTGTCCCGCTTTGCGATGTGTACGAGCGGTTCACGGTGTTTTTTCTCGGGTTTATTCAGCATCGTTTTCCGCTCCTTCCTCTACATTCGCATCGGTTTTGGTCATTAACAGACCGATTTGTTCTTTGGTTGCGGTGCGGGCGTCTACCACACCCGTGATACGACCCGAACCGATGACCATGATGCGGTCACTCAGTTCGAGCAGCACGTCAAGGTCTTCACCGACAAACACCACCGCAACGCCTTTTTCTTTTTGTTCATTTAACAGATTGTAAATGGTATAAGATGAGTTAATATCCAGACCGCGCACGGGATATGCCGCCATCAACACGGTGGGAGAAGCGGCAATTTCACGTCCGACCAACACTTTTTGCACGTTACCGCCGGACAGACGGCGCACAGGGGTGTTGGCACTGGGGGTAACGACTTCTAATTCTTTGATGATATTCTCCGCCAAATCGCGCGGTGCTTTTCTTTCAAGGAATGCACCCTTGCCTTTGCGGTAACTGCGCAGCATCATATTGTCTACAATGTCCATGTTGCCGACCAGACCCATACCCAGACGGTCTTCCGGCACGAAGGACAAGCGCACGCCCAGTTCACGTATTTGCAACGGGGTTTTGGTGCCCAAATTATCGGTTTTGCCTGTTTGCGGATTGTTATACAACACAGCGCCGCTGTCCAGTTTCTGTAAACCCGCAATGGCTTCCAGCAACTCTCGTTGACCCGAGCCTGCAATGCCTGCAATGCCCAAAATCTCGCCCGCATTTGCGGTGAAGGTCACGTCGTCCAAGACTTTGACGCCTTCGCGGTTGGAGCAGTTGATGTGATGCACTTCCAAACGAGGCTCGACGTTGACGGGGGCAGAACGTTGGATGTTGAGTTCCACTTTTTTACCCACCATCATTTCGGTAAGCTCTGCTTCATTGGTTTGTGCGGTTTCCACCGTGCCGACGTATTCGCCTTTGCGCAAAACGGAAACACGGTCAGAAAGCGACAACACCTCGTGCAGTTTGTGGGTGATGATGATAATGGCTTTGCCGTCATCACGCATACGACGCAAAACCGCAAACAGTTTTTGCGTTTCTTGCGGGGTGAGCACCGCCGTCGGTTCGTCCAAAATGAGAATATCAGCGCCACGGTACAGCACTTTGATAATCTCCACCGTTTGTTTTTCGGAAACCGACATGGTGTAGATTTTCTTTCTGGGGTCGATTTCAAATCCGTATTTTTCGCAAATTTCGTTGACACGTTTTTCGGTTTCACGCAAATCGTATCCGCCTTGTTCTTTGAGACCGAGCGCGATATTTTCTGCGGCGGTGAACACGTCCACCAACTTGAAATGTTGATGAATCATACCGATTTTGTAGTCAAAAGCATCTTTCGGAGAAGCGATAACTGCTTCTTCGCCGTCGATGAAGATTTGTCCTTCATCCGGGAAATAGATGCCGGAAATCATATTCATCAGGGTGGTTTTACCACTGCCGTTTTCGCCGAGAATAGACAATATCTCCCCACGATTGACCGTTAGGTTGACGTTTTTGTTCGCCACCACGTTGCCAAAGGTTTTGGTGATATTGCGCAGTTCAATAGCCGTATTACCCACTGCACAGTTCCTCCTTTATAATTCTCAAGATTACAGTATGCGTGATACTGCAGTATTCAAAATTATAAAAGTTTGAAAAGGCGGGGCAGTGTTGGTGCCCCGCCTTTATGAAACTTTATGCTAGATTAGCCGTAGTTGCGATCGAGCAGCGTGATGCCGTCGATTTCGATATCGAAATACGGACCGGAACGATATTTGGATTCTTCAAAGATGCCATCGGTGATAACTTCGGTATCTTTTTCAAAGTTGGCATCGGTGTCAACGTCAGCTTTGTAAGAAGTCAATTTTTCGCCGTTCACGGTGAAGTTAGCGGTATCAAACACTTTGACAGTGCCGTTTTTCAGGCTGGCTTTCACTTCTTCGAGTTTCGCAGCGGTGCCTTCAGCAACAGCAGTACCGAGGTCGGTCAGAGCAACAGCGCCGTTTTCGATGGTGCCTGCCCAGTCGGTGTCGATGGTTTGGCCGTTCTTAACCTGGGTAATCATATACTCAAAGTAAGGCGCCCAGTTGATGCGAGAAGAAATGAGGAAGGTGTTGGGGCAAGCCGTGGCGGTAGAACCGTTGTAGGAAACGTTGGGAACGCCTGCGGATTCACAAGCGGTGGGAGAACCCATGGAGTCGGCGTGCTGAGAAATCAGAACGCAACCGCCGTCGATGAGAGCTTGCGCAGCTTGTTTTTCTTTGGTCTCGTCATACCAGGAACCGGTGAATTTCACATCCATGGTAACTTCCGGAACGATGGATTTCGCACCGAGGTAGAAAGAGGTGTAGCCGGACATAACTTCTGCGAAGGTAAATGCACCGACATAGCCCATTTTCGCCTGAGCAGTGGTGATCTTGCCGGCATCAATCATTTCTTTGAGTTTCAGACCGGCAACCACACCTGCGAGATAACGACCTTCGTAGATGTGTGCAAATGCGTTGTGGAAGTTTTTGAGACCCGCGGTGTGCGCTTGGGTACCGGTGGCGTGGCAGAACTGCACGTCCGGATACTCTTGTGCAGCCTTCATCAAGAAGGATTCGTGACCGAAGGAGTCAGCGAAGATGATGTCGCATTCTTCGACTTCGATGAGTTCAACAGCCGCATCATAGCAAGCATTGGACTCGGGGATTTGGGTTTTCTGCACCATAGTAACGCCCATTTTTGCACAGGCTTCTTTGGCGGCATCGATGAAGTTCTTGTCATAGGTAGAGTTTTCATCGTGCAGGAAAATGAAACCGACTTTCATGTCGGATTTGGTATCGTCGGTTTTAGCGCCGCAAGCAGCGAGGCCCAAAACCATGACGACAGCCAACAGGACTGCAAGGATTTTTTTCATGTGGATTCCCTCCGTTTTTTTATTTTTACGGGCACACCCGCCCGCAGTTAACAAAATTCAATGCCCTTTTCGGGGTCCATGGATGCGATGCGTGCCAGCGACCCTACCCGCACGCCTCTGTCCCGCATCATTTGTCCGCCTTGTTGGAATGCTTTTTCAATCACGATGCCGGCACCTACTACAGTAGCACCCGCATCGGTCAACAAAGAGGTCAGTCCCAGCAATGCACTGCCTTCTGCGAGAAAATCGTCGATGATGAGCACACGGTCATTCGCGTGCAGAAAGTCTTTGGAAACGATGATATCGTAGTTTTTCTTGTGCGTGAAAGAGGTTACCGGCGCGGTATATACGTCACCCGCGATGTTCACCGTTTTGGTTTTTTTTGCGAACACCACCGGCACGTTGAAATATTGCGCCGTAATACACGCAATGCCGATACCCGATGCTTCGATGGTTAAAATCTTATTGATATCGCAATCTTTGAACAAGCGATAGAATTCTTTGCCGATTTCTTGCAGGAAAGCAACGTCTATCTGATGGTTGAGGAAACCGTCCACTTTGAGGACATTTCCCTCGTACACTTTGCCCTCTTTGCGGATTTTTTCTTCGAGCAGTTGCATTGCTGTTCCTCCTATATCGAATAATGTCAAAAAAACTACTTTTATTCTACCAAATATCTCTCCAAAAAGCAACACTTTAAAGCAGAAAATTTATATAGAAGTTTAAAAACATTTAAAGAAAAAGTCCCAGTTATGCACTGGGACTTTTTAGAGTTTATGTAACACTTTTTGAGCGAGTATTAACGCTGTGATGATTTTTATCACATCGAACGGCAAAAACGGTATACATCCGGTAAGAAAAGCGCTAAAAAACGGTATATCCGTCGAGACGGACAGCCACACTGCACCGCACACATACAACAACATTGTGCCGACAAACAGGAACGCACCTTGCAACAATGGACGGCGGGGGAAACGGGCGCACAAAAAGCCCGCAAGCAAGGTGCAGGGGATATACCCGAGCAGAAAGCCGCCCGTCGGTCCCGCAAACACTTGCATACCCCCCACAAAGCCTGCGAATACCGGCACGCCCAATGCACCTAAGCATAAGTATACCGTAACCGCGGCACTGCCCCAAAAACCACCCGCAAGCAGAGCGCAGAGATATACCCCAAACGTCGCTAAAGAGAGCGGAATACCGCCTATATGTATGGATAGAGGTGCTAACAAGCACAGCAGTGCCCCTAACAGAGCCGCTGTGATGCGGCGTTGCAATCGTGGTTTACTCATACCCGCACGCTCACCTCCCCTGAACAGACGGTGTGCACGCCGTTTTCGGTTTGCACCACCAAACCGCCGTTGGTATCGATGTCAAGTGCGCGCGCAGCATACCGTTTATCACCGCAAACCACCGTGATGTCTTTCCCCAATACAGCCGAGCGAGTGCGACTTTCCTGCAAAAATGCACGGCTTTCCAAATCCGATAACACGGTTTCCAGTTCCCGCAAAACAGCGGCGCACAGCGTGGCACGGTCGGGACAAACGCCACATTCTTTCAAAAGTGAGGAGGCGACGGCATCCAATTCTGCGGGGAATTGCATGGTAGAGACGTTGATGCCGATACCGATAACCGCAAAATCATAGGTGCCGTCGGGTGCGAGCGACGCTTCGGTGAGAATACCGCACACTTTCTTGTTGTTTATGAGCAGGTCGTTGACCCATTTGATATGTACGGAGGCGGGAATCAGGCGTTCAATTGCTCTGGCCACCGCCACTGCCGCGGCAGAGGTCAGCAGTCCCACCGTATTCGCACACACTCCTTGTTTGAGCATCACGCTCATGTATATGCCGTCTTGTTGCGGGGAGAAAAATTGTCGTGTAAAACGGCCGCGCCCCGCTGTTTGACGGTCGGCGATGATAACCGCACCGTGAGCGGCGGTGGCGGCGCCGGCTTTTGCCATATCGTTGGTGGAGGGCACTTGCTCGTAAAATTCGATGGTGTTGCCCAGCATAGCGGTATCCAGTAACGATTTAACTGTTTGCGCGTTGAATGTTTGCGGCAATGCAAATCCCTCCTTTTTTCAAAATGGTAACATTGCAGTATCCAAAAGTCAAACTAAAAGATGTTGCCAATGAGCGGTTTTTCCGCGCGGCGCAGTTCCTCCATGTAGAAACGGCACCGTGCCGCCTCGGCGAAGAAATGCGGGATTTCTCCTTGTTCCAACAGCGGATACAGTTGCCCCGCACTTTCTTTGAGCGCCAAATTTTCTTCGTGCACCGAAATGGCGGTGAGTTTTTCGGTGACGGCAAAGCAGGTTCGCTCAAAAGCTTCCACTTGGTCGAGTGCCGCTACGCCGTTTTCCTGCACTGCTTGTTCGACGGCGTCCAATTGTACTTGCAAATTTTCCAACACGGACGTTTGCCACAACAGTCCGCCGACACACCCCGCCGCTACCGCCAGCAGAATGGCAACCGCAACCCACACACGTTTCAAAAAACCGCCTCCCCGCTGTATGTTTTGCCGTTATCGGTCAAAATATAAAAATTGCCTTTAGGGGTGATGGTCATCCAAAACACTTGTTGCACATGCAACTGATTGTGTGACAAAAACGTTTCAATAGCTTGCTTGGTTTTCCCACACAGTTGCAGTCCCCACGGACAAAACGAGCCGTCCGCAATAATCGGCGCGGGCATGCCGTCGTGGTCGTGTGAAGCTTGCACGTCCATACAGGTAGCGGGGCGGTAGGCGGGTTGCAAAAACACCGAAATACTACCGTTGGTTTCCACCACAGCGGTGTCGATTTCACTGATGTTAAAACAGTTTTGCATACGCAGTGCATCCGAAAGGTCGTCCACCGTCAGACGCAGTTTTTTGAGTGCGGCAATATCCAGTTTCCCTTCTCGTATGACCGGGATGGGGTTGCCGGATACCAACCGCTCAAAAGCGGGGCATTTGAGCATCAAAGCAGATGTCAGTAATTCCAGTGCCGCCAAAATCAATATCGGGAGAATGCCGTGCAACAGCGGCGTACCGTTTTCCTGCATCGGCACCGATGCCAAATCTGCAATCAATAATGCGACTACCAGTTCCGACGGCCGCAGTTCTCCGATTTGACGTTTCCCCATCAAACGCAGGGCGAAAACGATGAGTATATAGATGATGACGGTACGAATGGCGCAAATCAGCATAAGACCCCTCCTCATCGGTAGTATCCCGACGAGGGAACGGTTTATACGGTTGCGAGCAAGAGATATTGCAAAACCAGCGAGACTGCGATTTGTAACAGCAGTATGGCGGGCACACCGTATCGAAACCGTGGTTTTTGGGTTTTGTGTCGCACGAGATACATTGCCAGTAACAACCCTACACTGCCGCCGAACCAAGTGAGTGCAAACAGCGTTTTTTCGGGCACACGCCACTTGTTTTTGACAGCGCACCACTTATCGATGGCGGCGATACAGAATGTGAATATGTTGATAGAAAACAAATACCATAAAAGGACAGGCGGCATATTTATATCCTCCGTTTCATACACCATTAGTATAGTATAAGAAACGAGAAAGCGCAAGGTGAGGATATGAGAAAACTGGTTTTGGTTTTTTGCGTGGTATGTTTGCTGTGCGGTTGCGCACCGCATGCTAAAGAACAAGAAACGTTGCCGCCGTTGACCCAACATACGCCCGTTGATGATATGCGAGGCATATGGTTGTCGTATCTGGAACTCGACCCCGCTTTTGCGGGAGCCGACGTGTCTGACGCAAAAGCGTATATTGATAGTGTGATGGAAACGTGTGCGCGGGATGGACTCAACACGGTGTTTTTCCACGTGCGTGCTATGGGGGATGCGTATTATCGCTCGGCTGTTTTCCCGCCCGCAGACAGCGTAAAAGCCTTGTTGGACAGCGGATTTGACCCGCTGGCATATGCGGTGCAAGCGGCACACGCACGGGATATTGCTCTGCACGCATGGGTAAACCCCTACCGTCTGGGTGCAGACCGCACCAAGGCGGTGTGTGAGGACGTGTATGAGTTCGAGGGCAATTTTTATTACGTGCCTACCGCCGCTACTGTGCAACGCTGTATTTTAGACGGCGTGCGTGAACTGGTGCGCAATTATGAGGTGGACGGGGTGCAATACGACGATTATTTTTACCCTGCGGGTTTGCCGCAAACTGCGCTCGGTTTTGAAACGCCGCCCGCCTCGTTATCGGTGACCGAGTGGCGTGCAAAAGCGGTGAGCGGGCTGGTTGCCGCCACCAAAAGTGCAGTACATACACGGCAGGGGTGTCTGTTTGGTGTCAGCCCTGCGGGTAACCTTTCCCGCAACAAAGAACAGGCATACGCTGATGTTGCCCACTGGCTGAAATATGGGTATGTTGACTACCTTTGCCCGCAGCTATACAGTGGATTTGAAAATGAAACGTTGCCCTTCAAAACCCAAGCGGATGCGTTTGCCGCACTGCCACGTGCACAAGGGGTGCGGTTGTATGCGGGACTTGCGTTGTATAAGGCGGGCACGACCGATTCTTTTGCGGGCAGCGGCGCTGCCGAATGGCAAAGCGGCGGTGGCATTCTTGCGGCACAATCGGCGTATGCGAGGGAAACGGGATACAGCGGCCTTAGCATTTTTCGCTATGCCCATTGGATAGAGGACGAGAACACGGTGCGGGTGGCAGAGAGAGATGCTCTGAAAGGCATTTTCACCAACTAGCAGACGTGTATTTGGTTATTTTTACATACTCGCCTTTACTCGACACATATTGACACTTCCTTTAAAAATCTGTATACTAAACTTGTATTTGGATTTTTAAAAGGAGGGGTCGCTGTGCGGATTTTTGAAAAATTTTTGGCTGTCTTAACGGCGGCTTCTTTGTTACTATCGTTGTTTGTGTGCGTCGTATTTGCCGCCGCAACCCGAATAGGATTGGTGACCGGTGACCTTGTGCGTGTGCGTGCGGATGCGGGGACAAGTTATGCCGAGCTCACCAAACTTAACGTCGGTGATAGGGTTACCGTCTTGGACGAAAAGAAGGACAAAGACGGTGGGCTGTGGTATAAAGTCACCACCGCTGATGGTGTTACCGGCTATATGACTGCGCAATACGTGAGAATCGAGCAGGAGATTGAATATAAGCCGGATGCAGATTTTGAGGCGTATCTGACAGCGCAAAAATTCCCGGAAAGTTATAAGGAATCTTTGAGAAGTTTACATGCACAATATCCCAACTGGGTATTTGTGGCGCAACATCTTCCTGTGAAATGGGAAGATGCGTTGGCGGTAGAAGCGAATGTAGGCCACAGTCTGATTTGGGGTTCTGCCAAAGCGTCGTGGAAATCGATGGAATACGGTGCGTATAACTGGGATACCCGCTCGTACGTTTCGTTTGACAGCGGTGGCTGGGTGACCGCACAGCGTGAAGTGGTTGCTTACTACATGGACCCGCGTAATTTCTTGGATGACACGTCCATATTCCAATTCGAAAGCCTTTCTTATTCTTCATTGCACACCCAAGAGGGCGTCAAGAAAATTCTTTCCGGCTCGTTTATGGAGAGTATGGCGGCAGATTTTGTCACTGCGGCCATAAAGAACGGTGTCAGTGCATACCATTTGGCATCCCGTGCATATCAGGAACAAGGCAAAGACGGCAATGCATTGGGCAAAGGCACAGCAGGTACCATCAATGGTACGGATTATAACGGATATTATAACATTTTCGATATCAGAGCAGTGGCAGGCAGTGGTTTAACTGCCATTCAAAACGGCGCTGTATACGCCAAAAAGATGGGTTGGGACACGCCCCAAAAATCCATCGACGGCGCCGCACAGTTTATTAGCAAAGGGTATATTAACAAAGGACAAGACACCATTTATTTACAACGTTTTGACTTTGTGGATGGCGGTAACAAGTATTATGCCAACGAATACATGACCAACATTGCGGCCGCTGCCTCTGAAGCCAAACATCTTAAAAAAGCATATAGCGAAGAAATGCTCAAAGAGTCGTTGGTCTTCAATATACCGGTGCTGATAGGCATGCCGGCTAAGCCGTGTGCCGCACCGGAACAGACGGATAAAAACAACGATAATACATTAGCAGGTCTTTCGGTAGATGGATATAGTTTAACGCCTTCTTTCACGCGGTACAGCACCGAGTATACCGTGACGTTGCCTGCCACGACGGCGCAGGCGACGGTCAAGGCCACCAAAAGTGACAGTGGCGCTTCGGTTACGGGTGACGGTGTTATTAACTTGTCCGGCGAGGAGACAACGGTTGCCATTAAAGTGACGGCGCCCAGTGGATTGGTGCGCACATATACGTTGCATATTTACCGTCCAGGTGCAGTTGAAAC
The DNA here is from genome assembly GCA_045634325.1 of Acutalibacteraceae bacterium. GTDB lineage: Bacteria > Bacillota > Clostridia > Oscillospirales > Acutalibacteraceae > URNF01. The sequence goes on from JAZRAA010000016.1 coordinate 69,399, forward strand.
GCCCGGTACGACGACGTCCGGCGGTACCACACAGTCGGGCACAACCACAAAGCCCGGTACAACGACTGCCACAACCGCAAAACCCACTCTCACCAGCAAAAAATATACGATTGGCACGTATATTACAGGTATCGCACCCGATATGTCCGTGGAGGAATTTTTGAGTGGATTTGAAGCGAAAAACGCTTCTGTGCGTGTGGTGAACGCTGCCGGCAATGCCGTGAAAAAAGTTGCCACAGGGTATCAGTTGCAATTGGTGTCGGGTGGTAAGGTACTTGCATCCTATCCGCTTGTGATTTACGGTGATACCAACGGAGACGGCAAGGTGGCTTCCAATGATTTGAGAATTGCACAAAAACACATTTTAGGTATTTCTAAAATTGAAGGCGCATACCTTGCGGCCGCAGACAGCAACAAAGACGGCAAGGTTGCCTCAAACGATTTGAGAATTACGCAAAAACAAATACTCGGGATTTCTTCCGCGGTTGTCTAAAGGAGGATGAAACATGAAAAAAATCATAGCCGCTTTTCTGGTTTGCTTGTTATTGATTTCCTCGATGCCGCTTGTGTATGCTGCGAGCGCAAACGTATCGGTAAAAGCCGATGCGACCACAGCTGCAGTAGGCAAAGAGGTAACGGTTTCCATAACCTATTCGTCCGATGTCGGCATCGGCTCGATTGATGCCTCGGTACAATATGACAGTTCGATTTTGGAGTATGTTTCTTCAAATGGCGCCGTAAACGGCGGCGCGGGCGTGTTAAAGATTTCCTATTTCGCCGTCAGTGCAACTGCTGATAAAACGTATACGGTTCAGTTGAAGTTTAAGACCAAAGCCGTTGGAAGCAGTGCGGTGTCGGTTTCCACAAATTTGATTTGTGATGATGCGGACCAATCTCTCGGTACACCGTCCGGTAGCACAAAAGTGAACGTGCAAAATCCCAAACTGTCGGATAATGCCGATTTGAAATCGCTGTATATATCGGCAGGCTCGTTGTCTCCTGCGTTTTCCGCAAAGGTGACGTCGTATGAGATTGTGATTCCGAATGCGGTGACGGTGCTGACGGTGAGCGCTACTGCCGCAGACGGCAACGCCGTTATCGCAGTAGAGGGAAGCAAAAACATGAAAGTGGGCAAAAACACCCGTGTTATCAAGGTTACCGCACCCAACGGTACGGTGAAAGCCTACACCTTAAACATCACCCGACAGGAAGCCACCGGCAATGAAGGCGGAGAAGTGAGCGGTGAACCCGAAACCGAAACCAACGAAGCGGCGGAGGTGACGGTGGGCGAGGATACCTTGTATATCGCAACCGATTTTAAGGACGTTACGTTGCCGATGGGATACGAGCAGGTGCCGTTTACCGTCAACGAAAAAGAATTTCCGTCGGCGCAGGATAAAAACCGCAACATCGTGTTGCTGTATCTGACCAATAAAGACGGTGAAAACGGCGCTTTTTACGTGTATAACACCACCAACATGACTTTTTCCGCGTTTAATTATGCGACGGTATCCGCAGGTGTGTATGCCTTCGTAACCCCCGATAATACGCAGGGTGTGCCCGAAGGATTTACGCAGATGTTCATTCAAATCAATGAACAAACGGTTTCCGCTTTTAGTTTCCCGCAAGCCGAAATGGCGGAATATTTCTTGGTGTATGCGTTGTCTCCGCAAGGAAATAAAGGCTGGTATGTTTACGACAGCAAAGAGGGCACGTTACAACGGTTTACCAACGCATCGCAAATCGCACCCGTTGTAGAGGAGCAACCGCTCGAAGAATCGGACGAAAACGTTGGTTTCTTTGGCAAAATCAAGGACGTATATCAAAACCTTTTGAATCGCTTTGGCGGTTTGCGGCTGGCGTTATTGGCGGTAGGCGCGGTTATTTTGATTGCCGCTTCGGTGGTGTTGATAGTGCTGCTGGCAAAACGTCCTCGCGGCTATAAACATTAAAACAATAAAAAAACACCGCAGACGAGAAAACCTCGTCTGCGTTGTTTTCATTTATATATCTTATTTTTTCATTGCAACAGCGGCTTTTGCTTTCGCCACGATATTTTCGGCGCAAAGACCAAACAGCGGCAACAAATCGAGCGCGGGACCGGATTTGCCGAAGGTGTCTTCTACACCTACACGCAACACCGGCACGGGCAAGGTTTCGCACAGTGTTTCTGCAACAGCACTGCCCAAACCACCGATGATGTTGTGTTCTTCAGCGGTGACAATCGCGCCGGTTTCTTTGGCAGCGGCAAGCAGAATATCTTTGTCAATCGGCTTGATGGTCGCCATGTTAATCACACGGGCGAAAATGCCTTCGTTTTTGAGTTGTTCGGCAGCTTTGAGTGCCTCGCCTACCATCAGACCGGTGGCGACGATGGTGACGTCGTTGCCCTGCACCAAGGTAACACCTTTGCCGATTTCAAATTGGTAATCTTCCTCAAATAATACCGGCACAGCCAGTCTGCCGAATCGCAAATATACCGGGCCGTCAATGGAGGCGGCAGCACGCACGGCTTTGCGCGCTTCGGTGTCGTCGGCGGGATTTAACACAACCATACCGGGGATAGAGCGCATCAACGCAATATCTTCACAGCACTGGTGTGTGGCGCCGTCTTCGCCGACCGAGATGCCGGCGTGCGTTGCACCGATTTTAACGTTCAAATGCGGATAGCCAATGGAGTTACGGATTTGTTCGAATGCTCTGCCTGCGGCAAACATGGCAAACGAAGATGCAAACACGGTTTTACCGGTAGCGGCAAGACCTGCCGCAATGCCCATCATATTGCCTTCTGCGATACCTGCGTTGATAAAACGTTCAGGGAACGCTTTTTGGAAAGTGGAGGTTTTGGTGGCGGCAGAAAGGTCGGCATCCAAAACGAACACATCGGGATTTTCTTTGCCCAGCGCGACCAGTTCGTTACCGTAACTGTCGCGGGTTGCGATTTTTTTCACGTCAGACATGCTCAACCCTCCCATTCTGCCAATTTGGCATCCAGTTCTGCCAAGGCGCGTTCCATTTCTTCTGCATTGGGCGCTTTACCGTGCCAACCAACGTTGTTTTCCATGAAAGACACGCCTTTGCCTTTCACACTCTTTTGAACAATGGCGGTGGGCTTGTCTTTAACAGTTTTTGCTTCGGCGAGCGCCGCTTCGATTTGGTCAAAATCGTGTGCGTCGATTTGAATGACGTGGAAACCGAACGCTTCAAACTTTTCGGGGATGGGGTAGGGAGAGTTCACGGTATCAATGGAGCCGTCAATCTGCAAGTTATTGTTATCCACGATTACACACAGATTATCCAGCTTTTTATGAGAGGCAAACATGGCCGCTTCCCACACCTGTCCTTCTTGGATTTCACCGTCACCCAGCAGGGTATAAACGCGGAAATCTTTTTGGGACAGTTTGGCACTCAGCGCCATACCTACCGCCGCCGAGACACCTTGTCCGAGCGAACCGGTGGACATATCCACGCCGGGTACGTGTTTCATATCGGGATGTCCCTGCAAAATGGACCCGATGTGACGCAGGGTGCAAATTAAATCTTCGGAAAAATATCCGCGCACTGCCAAGGCGCCGTATAAACCGGGCGCGGCGTGTCCTTTAGACAGCACCAAACGGTCTCTGTCTTCCCAATCGGGTTGTTCGGGGTTGATACGCATCTCTTTAAAATATAAGTATGCCAGCATATCTGCAATCGACATCGAGCCGCCCGGATGACCGCTTTTCGCGTGGAAAGTACCGGTTATCACGTGTTTACGTATGCGGGTCGCCGCAATTGACAGTTGCTTTTTCTCGCACAAATCCATTCCCATAAACTCCTTTTTTTTACAATTACATGCACAGTATAGCACACCTTGACGACAATTACCAGTATAAATATAGGAAAAATTAAAAAAGTTCATAAAATAGCAGTGGACAAGCAGTGGTTTATTTGTTATACTGTGTGAGATAGGAATTTCCGTCAAGGAGGATATGGAAATGAAAATATTGAAAAAAATGCTGTGCGTTGTGTGCGCAGTGCTGATGTTGTGCGGTTTGGTCGGTTGCTCCACCCCGGAAAATGCGATGACGGTGGACGGAAAAGTGTATTCGACCGGCGAATATCTGGCATATTTGTTGGATGCATTCCAACAGGTGTACTATAACGGCAGCCTTTATTACTATGAGCAACAGGGTGTTGATGTTTGGTCGCAGACGTTTACTTATGACAGCCAACAGTTGACGCTGGACGAATACATAAAAGCGATGACGGTGGACACCATTGTGCGCCAAAAAGCTTTGGAAAACATGATGGAAGAAGCGGGCGTGCAACCCAGCGAAGAGACCACCAAGAGCACGCAAGAAACGCTGGATAGCATTGACGAAGCGTCGGTTTTGGCGTTTGGCGTGAGCAAAGAGAATTATGCCAAGATGGCAATGGCGTATTATCGCAACGAATTGTCGCTGTTCTTGTCTCGCTATGACAAAGACGGCACCACTCCCGTTGCGGAAGAGGATATCCGCAACTTCTTCGACGAAAACTATTTGAGCTTTAAAATGATTTCGGTCGAATTGATGAAAGATAACAAGGAAATGTCTGCCGATGAGCAGAAAAAAGAGACTGAAAAACTGGAGAAATATCTCCAGATGTATAACGACGGCAAGAGCTTTAATGAAGTGATTGCACAGTACAACTATGACACCAGCACTTCCAGCACCAAAAAGCTGGAAACACTCACCGACAAGGACACCCGTCAGGATTTGGATGCTTCCAGTTACAGTGATACCAAATTGACCGATGCGGTCAAAACGGTGGCTGAAGGAGAAGCCAAGCTGGTGACCTACAAAGCAAACGGCACAACTTTGACTGCGGCAATCATTCTACGTCTTGACCCCGAAGAGGGCGAGGGCTATGAAAACGCTTTTGCAGACAGCCGTCAGAGCGTTTTGATGGGCATCAAATATGAAGAATTCAACAAAGACGTGGAAAAGGTAGCAAACGCACTGGAATATGAAGTAAACAAGCGTGCGTACAAAATGTGCAACCCCAAAAATTTCTTGAAGTAAAACAAACAAGCACCATTCGGCGTTCGCCGAATGGTGCTTTTGTTTTATAAATCGTCTGCATCTTGTACGGGTGCACTGCCGTCTGCCGCCGTGCCGGTGTAACTGCCGTCCACATCTGACGGTATACCGTTCAGGCTTTGTTCCCGCATGATGGTGTTGTCCGCTGCGATGAGCGGTTCTACTACGTGCAACGGTTTTTCGTTCTTGCGTTTTGGTGTTTCAATTTTTCGTTTTTCCATACATATCCCTCCGCACACAGTGTGTGCGTTATTCCACGATTTTATACATGGCGTTGAGCACCATAAAATTGGCGGTTGCACGCCGCATGGCATCCCAAAATCCCACCCCGGTCAAGCCATATTCGGTGGGCAGAGCAAGGCGAGCGGCGATACTGCGTGGGTCTTCAAACCAAACCTCGTGCGCACGCCCTTGTTCGTCCGTATAATAAAAATAAGGCGATTGCGCCGTTTGGTCATATTGGATTTCAGCGCCGTATCGTACCGCTAACGCCACCGCTTGTTCGGTGGAAAGTGATTGCGCACGGGAAACGCCTTTCACAAACGGCAGTGTCCAGTCATAGCCGTAGTTGGGTGCTCCCAGAAAAATTTTTTCGGCAGGTATTTCGGTTAAGGCATATTCCACCACCCGTCGCACGCTCGGTAACGGTGCCACCGCCATGGGAGGGCCGTAGGTATATCCCCATTCGTATGTCATCAACAATACGTAATCTACCGCTGCCCCCACCGCCGCATAGTTGTGTCCTTGGTATAAAAGCCCCGGTTGGTCGGCGGAGGTTTTGGGGGCGAGTGCGCTGAACAAAACACGGTCGATAGTTTCCAGTTGCAATCGTAACCGACTCAAAAAATCGCCGTAGGCAAGCGCATCTTCCGGTAAAATGAATTCAAAATCCACATCCGCACCGGCATACCCCTTTTCTTGTACGGTACGCACAATTTCCGCAATCAGCACGTCTCCTGCGGCGGTGTCGGCAAGCACTGCATGGGAGAGTGCGTTGCTGAAAACCCCTTGTGCCGTGAGTGTGGAAACGTGCATCAGCGGCAGCGTGCCGTAATCCAGTGCGGTTTCCACCAAAAATGTATCATCCAGCGGGACGAGAGCGCCTTCCGGTGTGAAGCCGTAGGTAAACGGCGCCAAATAGGTCAGATACGGTAAAGTAAACCGCAACAAACTGTCTTCAATGAACGGATACGCATACGAATTGGTTTGTAAAAAAGCGGTGGGTTGGTCATCAAATGCGATAACCAGTGTTTGACCGGGATAAATACGGGGGAGACCGCCTAAAATGGGGTTGTTGCGGTATAATTGTCGCACCGTGATACCGTATTGAGAAGCAATAGTGGTGACCGTATCCCCCGATGCAACTGTATGGGTGCGCGCGGCGGTCAAAATGACCAGTGCTTGCCCGACTGCAAGGGCGCTGTTCGGCTGTAAACCGTTTTCGGCGGCTAAGCGGGACAACGGCACGCCGTATCTCGCCGCAATGGAAAACAGTGTTTGCCCCGCCGTAACCGTATGAATTTGCATATTACCACCTCAAAGCAGTATATGAAAAAATAAAAAAAGAATACCCCATCATTCGCCATTGACGAAAAGGGGTATTCTTTCATTCGTTACGGGGTTTTTCTGTCGCCTTGACTGCCCGGCAGGACGTCTTCCACCAAATCTCTGGCATCATCCATCATGCGGTTGCCGCTGGTAGCAGCGGTTTGCGGGGTGGTGGAGGAGGTGGTGGCAGAGGTGGTGGCGTTTTTCGAGGAAGAGGTAGACGAAACAGTGGTAGACGAAGTTAAGGTGGTAGATTTGGATTTATCGCCTACCTTGCCATCGTCACCGGTATCTTCTGCGCCTTTTCCTTCACCGCAACCCGTAAATACGAGCAACATGGAAAGTAACAAGCCGACACATGCTAACGAAAAACGTTTTTTCATGAAAACACTCCCTTTCTATTGCATTAGGATACATTCCGTATCCTATCGGTAGTTTTTCCGAAAAACGCATTTCAATTATAGGTTATTTATGGGGTCGACGTGGGTGCTGTAAACGAAATGTATTGACCGCTGATATATCCGAAACCGTCACCGAAACGAATTTGATACCAGTCACCGTTTTTGCCGAGAATTTCCACTTTTTCACCGAAATTGATGCCGCCGATAATTTCCGCTTTCAAGTTCGCCTCGCCGCGCACCCGCATGGAATCGGCGGTAATATAACCGAATTGCGGCAGAGGAGCGGTAGTTTTAACGGTTGTGTTGGAGGTCGCATCGGCGTTGTTTTGCGGTGCGGTGCAGCCGACGGCGGTCAGCAAAACCGCGGTAGCCAAAATCAGACAAATGTATTTCATAAAAGCTCCTTCTGATAATCGATATAGTATGTACTTACAGTGTAGCATATATACTGTCGAAAACACAACTTTTTTATGTAAAAAATCAGCAAATCACAAAAACACTTGCAGTGGCGCACTTTTTTTGGTATAGTTTAGAAAAGATTGTTATTTGTTGGGAGGCAGTGCCGATGAAATGTCCTTTTTGCGGATTTGAAGAAAGTAAAGTGGTGGATTCCCGTTCCACCGATGACAGCAAGCGTATTCGCCGCCGCAGAGAATGTCTGCAGTGCGCCAAACGCTTTACCACGTATGAAATCATCGAGCAGGTGCCGATTGTGGTGGTCAAAAAGGACAAATCACGTGAGGTGTTTGACCGTGCGAAATTGCTTGCCGGTTTGTTGCGCGCTTGTGAAAAACGGCAGGTGTCGTTGAGCGTTTTGGAAAAAGCGGTGGATGAAATCGAAACGCAATTACAAAATTCGCTCGACGGTGAGGTCACCAGCGATAAAATCGGTGAATATGCGATGGAAAAATTGATGGCAATCGACCATGTGGCATATGTTCGTTTTGCTTCGGTATATCGTCAGTTTAAAGACATTGCTTCGTTCCACGAAGCCATCAATAAATTGCTCAGCGAGGACAATTAAATTGTTAAAACACGGTAAAAAAACAGCATACGGAAAAGTATGCGGCAGAATTGCCGCTGTGGTCGGCGTCACGCTCTTAGCGGTGGCGGCGGCCTTTTTCGGCGCTACGGCGGTTATCAGCTTTGGCCCGTCTGCACACGCTCGTGGGTTGTTTGTCACTACCGTGATGGAAACCAGTGCGGCAAAATTTTTGGCGCAAATGTATTTTTCGGATGAGGAAATCGAAACTATCCGCCAACAAAACGCGGTTATTGAAGCAGATTTGCAGACAGATGATACGGAACTGGATGTCACGCCCGTTGACCCGCAAACGCCGTCCTTGGTAATAGAGGACGTTGTGGGCGCTACTTTCAAGGGCAAAATGATGCTCATCAAAGACCCTAAACGTGTATACGTCGGCACGTTACCCGCATACGACGGTTCGGACGGCAAAACGCTGGATGAATTCGTGAAAATCAACGGTGCGGTTGCGGGTATCAATGCGGGCGGTTTTGAAGATGAACAAGGTTTTGGAAACGGCGGTACGCCTATCGGGTATGTCATCCACGACGGTGAATTGAAATTCGGCAGCGCCACCACCGGCGGCACGGTGGTGGGTTTTGACCGAAGCGGCAAATTGATTGTGGGGTATATGACCGCCGCGCAGGCGCTGGAAAAAGGAATTTGTGAAGCGGTGACGTTTGGTCCTGTGCTGGTCGCCAACGGCGAAGGTGCGCCGGTTGCGGGAACGGGCGGCGGCTTGAATCCTCGTACCGCCATTGGACAACGTGCGGACGGCACCGTACTGCTTTTGGTCATTGACGGCAGACAGTCGCACAGCCTGGGCGCCAGTTATAAGGATTGCCGCGACGTGATGTTGCAATATGGCGCAGTTAATGCAGCCAATTTGGACGGCGGCTCGTCCACGCTGATGATTCATAATGGTGAACATGTCAATTTTTGCGCCAGTCTTTACGGCTCGCGTTTTTTGCCCACCGCATTTTTGGTGCGAGAGGAGGCAACACAATGAAAAAACTAACCTTCAAAAAAGGGCTGTTGTTGCTTGCCATCGTTTATGCGGCAGTGATTGCGGTCGGTTTGTCGATGTTTTATGCATACCTCGAGCGGTATGAAGCGGGTCATCCCGTCGGCGCTATGAACGCCTATTTTGCCGCTCTCAAAAAAGGAAACACGGCGGATATTATTGAGAACAGCGAGTTTCCGTTCGATGCGCACAATACGGAGAGTATATATATCGAATATTTGACCGAAAAGTATAAAAACGGTGATGGTCATTGGCAATATGCTTCTATCGACGACGATGCCGACCCCAACACCGATACATATGCGGTATATGAGGACGGCAAACAGTATGGCACGTTGTACTTGACCCGCGACGGTGACGGATGGCGGGTGCGCTCGGATTGGGCGTATACGCAGGAAATGGTATTGTCTTCGCCGTATCCACTACTTGTCAATGGCGCACCGCTCACGATGTCGTGCATTAAAAAACCGATAGAATTGTTTGCGCAAGCGTTGGAAGAACCGCTTTTCACCTCCGATTGCACCGTGAAAACGTTACGAGACCCTGTCGTTACGCTGGAAGACGGCGAAGCTGTGCTGTCCGAACAGGAGAGCGGGGTGTTGGTGACCAAAAAGCCGCAGGAAACGGATTCCAAAGCACTTGCAGCACTGGCAGAAACGGTGGCGCGCACCTATGCGTGCTTTATCAGTGGAGATGCGACGTTAGAGGAGATGCATGCACTGGTAAAAGCTGGTACACCGTTCATGACCGGGCTGCGTGCATACGACCCCAAATGGTACAACCGGCATGTTTCGGTGGAATTTCAAAATATGCAGGTATCGGACGTGGTGATGTGGAGTGATACGGCGTTTTCCGTGGACGTGCGGTTTGATTTTGTAGTGAACCGCGCGTATGATTCGCATACCTATCCCACCGCTTATCAATTGGCATTTGAGAAGGTTGAAAGCGGATTTCAAACGGTAAATATCATTCCTTTATAAAAAAATTAAATTTTCTCTTGCCTTTTTGAAAAGTATGGTGTATAATACATCCGTTGTCTGTTCAGCAGACACAAAAACACACCCGCCGGTGTGATGGAATTGGCAGACGTAGTGGACTCAAAATCCACCGGTAGCGATACCGTGCCGGTTCGAGTCCGGCCACCGGCACCAAAAAATAAAGCACTTCTTCGGAAGTGCTTTATTTTTTATCCAATCCGAAGGATTGGCATGTAATCGCCGCAAGGCTTATGTCATCACGTTCGAGCGGGCATTTCCTTCAGATTGATTACATACATTTCTCCAAAATTTTGACACAAATATTATTTTTTTTAAAAAAAGACTGGACATTTTGAAAAATTGGTGTTATCATTCATTGTGTATGGATATATTAGGGGAGAACGCCCCGATTTCAGATTGCAAACATGCGTAAGATGGTTTTTGAATAGAGACAAGGAGTTGAAACGAATGCAGAAATTATATGTAGCACCTCAGATGGAGGTCATGGCATTTACTGCGGCGCAGGCGATTGCGGCAAACGGTGATGAGTTTGATTACGATGCCGGCGGTGTCACGCCCGATTTGTCCTAATGCAGTAAAATTTTAAAATGAAACAAAAAGATGGTTCAACCTTTGGTTGAACCATCTTTTTTTATCTTTATTTGCTGTTTCCTTCACGGAACTGACCGGGCGTGATACCATACAGTTCATGGAAGCACTGCGAAAAATATTTTGCACTTGCAAATCCGCAAGTCATGGAAATTTTGTTGATAGGCATATCGGTTTCTTGCAACATTTGCGCCGCAGATTCCAACCGCACGGTGCGGATAAACGAGGTGGGTGTCATGCCGGTTTCGGCAATAAAGCGGCGGGAAAAATAGTTTTGGGAATACCCGAATTTTTTGCACAATTGACTGCTGCACAAGGGCTTTTGGTAATTATCTTGTATGTAGGCAATTACTTCTTTGAAAGCGGTTTTGGTGGGAAATTGCGGCAGCATATCCACTACGCAACGTTCACGCAAGAGAGAGAGCAGGGTGTATATATCCGCACAAACAGCCAGTGAAGCCGCTTCCCCTTTGGCGCTTTGTTTTTTATAAATGCGTTCAAAAGCGGCAATGATATCTGCATCGTTGGTGATGTGAGTCAAACGCACGTGCTGTTGATTTAAGGCGTCTATAAAGTTTTTCACACCCGTGATATTACTGGAAAAAGTGGCGAGTTCGAACATCAAAACACGGTACTCGGTGTCGGGTGTCGCAAGGTCGGCGCCGTGCAAGATGCGGGGCGGTATAATAATTAAATCGCCTGCAACGGCAGTGCGTTTAGTGGTTTCCGTTTGGAGATGCAATTCACCATTCACCAAATAAATCAACTCGATACGGTCGTGCCAGTGGGTGGTAAAACTGTGTGCGCGAGAAAACGCTTTTACGCCGTGTTGGTTGTAAAAAACAGGCGTCATTTCTTTCAAAAAATCCAATTGCATATTCTCACCCTTTCATTATGCTCTATTTTAACCCAAAACGATGTGAAAATCAAGCGTTTTGGGTTATTTTCTTAACCTTTAGTGTTATTTTTTTGGAATTGGTGGGCGCACGTCATATTTTTGCGGCGGCAGTCGCTTTTCGCATAGTTTATTTATATTATATAATTACGGTCCGTATATTGAGGGAACTGGATATATTTACCTATCGTAAAATCACACTCAAAGCAGGCTAAACAGGGTGATTTTTTGGAATAACAGGTAGTTTTTCAAGAACTTTACAAAGGGGATGTGTGGTATAGTTTCAATGGATAGTAATGTTAGGAAAGTATACTATTTGAAATTTTGCAACCTAAAGTAAGGAGAGAACTGCATGAAACTCACAAAGCTCGTTAAGCGTGTGTGCTCTTTGGCGCTCACAGTGTCGTTGCTTGCCGGTATGATGTCGGTCATGGGCGCGTTCCCGATGCCCGCAGTCGGCGAGACACAAAGCGAGACAAAGCCTGCCGATAAATTCGTAGCAGATTTTTCGGAGCTTGTAGCATTGGGCGGTGAAGCTATAACCGGCGATGGTTATGCGACGGCGTACACCCCCTCTACCGACACGACCTCCGTGGACGGCAAACTCATTAACTGGATGCGTGAAAGATTCGCAACCAAAATCAACTATGTGTACAGTACATATCGTAGCTGGTTTGGTCAGTTGTCTGACGAAATCAGCGATAAGGAAGAAGCCACTTGGGGCCATAATGGTCCCAATACCGGTTTTCGTGTACATGCTGATGGTTTGAGGCTGCTGGTGGATAGCGTGGTCGCAACGGAAATGTTGCGTCGTGTTGACACCATCATTCCGCAGTTTAACGGCGAGAATGTGCAGCTCAAAAACTTCAAAATGACCATTAAATATCGCACCAATCTGCAGAATTATCGCGGTGCTATTGTGGTCGGTTTTGATGAAACCGATGCGGGTAACAATATTGCCCATACCAACGGATATTATACAAGCACCAGACGCATGGTGACCGGTGCTACGTTGGTGCTCGGTAATGGCTCGGGTGTTGAAACGCGCGGCGCCGACAATGGTGCTGCTGAAAGAGACGGTTGGGTATTCTACAACCGCACCGAAATCATCAGCGCTACCACCGTTGACGATAAATACAATACCGGATTTGGTCAAGAATTGGTTCTCGGTGAACAAACCGGCGACTACACCGTAGCGAACGGTAACGTTATGTACGAACGTTTCAATACCGACAGCACACAACAGTGGCTCACTTTGACCGTTGAGGTCAAAAATGGTAAAGCTACCTTTACCACCACCAGTGAAGATGGCTATCGCAACGAAACGATGGAAATGGACTACAACCCGCGCGGCGGCTTTGTATCCATCGGTATGTCCGGTCGTGACTACGTTATCAATCGCGTTGACGTCGTGGAATATGACGACCAAGGCAACGAAGTCGATTTTGGCACCTACCACAATCAGAAGAACTACGGTATTGATGAGGCGGTGGAAGTATTCTCCGCTGATTTCACCGACCTGCCTGAGTTGCACTATGTGAATGGCCAATATCTGTACAACCCCAGTCATGGTGCTACTTCTGCGCAAGGTGTTGGTTTGACCAATAAAGACAGCACCACCGCTTCTACTGTCGGTGCGTATGCGGATGCGTATGACATCGACGTGCGAGACAAAGCACTCGTTGACTATTTGGAAAGCAAATTTGATTTCTTTGTATACAGTTTCGGTGGCGGCAATACCATGGAACGCTGGAACGTTGCGGGCTACTATGTAGACGCAGAAGGCAACCATCTGGGCAAAGACTATGGTAGCAACGGTTACACCCCTGCAACCGGCATTGGTCCTGATCAAGGCTCTTGGATGGCCGGTAACGGTGTAAACGGCGGTTATGCCTCCCGGTATCCTACCATCAAAGTCACCGGCAACAAATGGTTGCAGTTGATGAGCAATGAGGATGGTGGTTGGGTTGAGCCTTTCCAGCTCATCAGTTACATGAAAGTGAAAAATGCAGACGGCAGCGATGCAGTGCTCAAAAACTTCAAACTCGACTTGGATTTCAAATTGGCGGTGCCGGTTGATGAAAACAACCTGTCTCCGATATTCGTAAAATTCGGCGGTCATGACAGTGTGTCCAGAGAAGCTACCGACGGTGCGATGTTTGCCATATCTTATAATGGCGGCTATTTCCTGGATGACCTGAACACTACTGTTAACGGTAGCACCTTCATGTCTACAAACAACGGCGGTGCACCGTACTACACGGAGACAGCGAATAGTACCGCTATCACCGAGGCACATTTGACCTTGACCGTGAAAGACGGCACTGTCACGGCTGTTGTCACTGCTGACGGCACCGAGATTTTGAATAAAACTAAAAATGACATCAATATTCAGAGCGGTCTCATTCAAATCGGCGCCACCTATGCGGGCGATTACAATGGTATGCCGCATATCGGCGCTGTGAAAGTTACCCGTTTGGATAATGATGGTAATCCGATTGATTTTCCCGGCGATGAGGATGCTTTCTCCGCTTCCTTCGTTGGTCTGACCGATGTTGTCGATGCTTGCTACTATCGTAACCTTGGCACCAAGAATAACTCCATTACGACCGGCAAATCCAATCCGTGGCTTGAGAACGCGGTCGGTATTGCTTCGACTAAAGACGCAGGCAACACCGGTTATGCTTTTGAGGCCAAAGATCCGAACGTCGTTGATTACCTCAATGAAAAATTCGATTTCTATCATGCGGCATCTGACGGCACGCTGACTAAAATGACCTCCCCGTATCAGAATGCGGATGAAATCTGTCTGGATTCTTTTGGTGGCGGTCAATGGAAACTGGCGGGCGGCAGATGGTTGCGCGCTACCTTCACCGATAGTGCATACTGGACTGACGCTTACAGAAAACAGATGATTCTCGTTCCTAAAGAGGACGGCAAAGCGATTGAGGCGGCTGATTTGTCCGTCGAATTCGATATGGCACACGGCTTGAACGGTAGAGGTTCTTATTCCGCAGCACTCGTGATGTTGCGTTCCGGCGAAATTGCGAAGACGCAGTCTGCGGCAGGCGATTACACCGATGGTATTGCCGTGCGTATCACTCACTTGGGTATCAGCGTGTATGACGGTACTGTTCCTGCCAACACCAACGGCCATACCGGTGACGACCAGTTCTTGTATGGCAGTGACATTTACAATTCCCACGTATCGCTCGATTTGAACGGTAACGAATTGAAAGTAAAAGTCACTTCTCTGGATGGCGCTACCACTTACGTGGATGAAACGGTTACGGTTTCCAATTGTATGAAAGCCGGTTATACTTATCTTTCGGTATGTAATAGTGATATTGCTTTCGCTGACATTTCTATCGGAAGAGAGTTTGCAGAGAATTATCTTGCTGCACCGGCAGGTTTGTCTATACAAAAAGGCAAAATTGTTGGCTTGTCTGCAAAATATGCTTACGAGTATAAAGCGGAGAATGCAGAAGGATGGTTGCCGGTTGAACTTGGTACCACTGAAATCGTGGGCCTTGATACCTCCCTTGTGTATCAAGTACGCTTTGCGGCTACCGACATTCATGCTGCAGGCGTGCCGGTGACATTGGAGTATATTGCGTACGACAAGGGAAATACGGTGCAATACAACTTCAATAATGCTGACCAGCTGGGTGATTTTGACACGTGGTTTGTACCGACTCTGACCGATAACAATCTTGCTGTTAAGACGACAGGCACAGCCAATACCAACTGGTATGTGGAGGGCGGTATCCTCAGATATAAAGGTTCTGACCTTTGGAACGACCCCTCGCTCTATCATGGCGGTGTGGAATTCGGAGGACAGTACTGGCAGTGTGGCTATGCCAATGTCTACAACTCTAACATGGGTATAGCAGTTCTCAAAACTAAACAGTACAAAAACTTCATTTTGGACCTTGACTTTACGGGTAGTCCCTACTGGACCTCGGTTGGTTTCGGTGCTAACAACACCGCAGACGGTGTCTACTGGAATACTGCAAACAGCGGTTATAACTTCCTCTTGGAAAGCCGTGAAAACGAGCAAGGCGGCATGAATTTCTACTATCGAACAGTAGATGGCTTGCAAGCACAAAGCGCCCCCAACAATATTGCCTATGACGGTGCAGGCGAGCATCATATGCGCGTTACCGTGACCGGCAACAAAGCGTATATTTCGGTGGATGACAAGATGTATTGGAGCGTGGACGTTCCCGCATCGTATGAAGGCGGTTACATTTACTTTGCATTGAACAATACAAGCACCCAAATTGACAATGTTCAAATTGTTGATTTGGATGCCAAAGCCATTGAAATCACCGATTTGGCAAGACCGATTGAGCCGGTTGAAATTGACCGTGCGTCAGGCGAAACGTTACATGGTCCTGCGGTTGTATACGGTATGACGGCAAACGGTTTTGAATATCCGCTGTTGATGGATTTGGTCGATAATGAAGATTATCGCTCTTACAAGGATGAAACCTTCACATTCGGTTTGACCCTCAAATCCATGCAAAATGTTTCTTTGGCTAATGGCTTCACCGCAACTGCTTCGGTGGTCAACAAGGTAGACTACGATGCCACCACCTCCAGAAAGTATTACTTCGACCATCCCAATGACTTGAAAGACTTTAATGGGTATTATTCGAAGTTCGAAGAGCGCGCTGATTATTGGCCCAATGAAAACGACCCCGGAAGAAATAATTATTGGAGTGCTTTTGACGGTAATTTGGTTGCAATGGATGATCCTGAACGTCAATGGGTTGTCAGCGACAATGCAGTGACCACCACCTACTGGGGCGGTAATGGTGGGGCCAGTGCAGTGTCGTATATGAGTAACTTGTCTACATTGATGTATCAAGACCATCAATTGATAAATTTCCGCTTGGAGTATGACGTCAAGAAAGGCGTTGCATCTTGGTGGTATAACTATTCGATCATCGGTGTACAAGACCCGACAAAATATGTCTACCAGTTGCATACATACGAAGCTTCGCTGTCTACAGGCGAGGAAACTGCTAATAAGACGTATGAATACACAAAAGATGCGGGTGTGTATGCATTCCTTGAACAGGAAGGTTACTTTAACATCTTTGGCAACATTCAAGGCGGCGGCAGTGACCGTGTGAATAAGGATGTTGTTACGATAGATGGCGATGCGTATGATTTCATTGCGAACTATGATAGAGATGCTTGGCACCATGTCGTTGTCGAAGTGGTGGACGGCGTCATGAAATGGACGGTTGATGATTCGTTTACGCTTTACTATGAGTTGGACTACAATGCGTACGGCGGTTACGTCGGTCTCGGCACTTACGGCACGTACAGTCAGTTCGACAACTTCCAAATTACAGCTCTGGACGAAAATGGCAATGCTGTCAACATTGACACCGCCGAACAGGGCTGGGCTAAAGAAAAAGATACTATTGTTAAGCCCTCCGGCTGGGTGCCGAATGACGAGTTCGTCTGGGCAAACTAATCTTTTTCGAAGTTATCAATTGTGATATATTTTTAGTATTTGAGAAAGGAAAGTGAAGCGTTTATGAAGACAAGATTTTCTAAAATTCTTGCCATAAGTTGCTGTGTTGCCCTTTTGTGCACCATGTTTAGCAGTTTTGCTTCGGCACATACGTTCAACACAGAATCTATACATGCACCGCACGGCGCTGAACCCGTTGTCGAAAATTATCAATGGGAAACGGTTAGTACGGTTGTCAGCACAGAACAGACGGCAAAATACTTCATTATACATACTGAGACCGAGAATCATGCAGAAGATTTATATCTCTCATTCCCCGAAAAAGAGGGTGGCTTCCGCTTACAGTCTAAGCATGAGTATCAAGAAACAGTTGAAGTGAGCAACGTCGGGTTGTTTGAACCCGACGCGGCTGTGATTGAGTATAAAGCTGTAGATGGTGCTGTGGTGATGAAAGGTGCCGACGGCACTGTGGTGAAATATACCCAGAGTGGCACGGATTTCAAATTGAGCATCTACAAAGATTCTAAATTTATCATCAGCATTGGAAACGGTCAAATTCACTTTGGTTATAGCACCAAATGGCTGAACAAAGGTGAAATTGTGGCGACCATGGTGGAAATGCCGATGAACTATGATAACGAAGCCATTTATAATGGCAGTCAACGCTATTGTGAAACCAACGTTGTGGGTCAGCATTTTTCGCTGACCAACAACGACTGTTTCTCCGCTGATGCGTATGCATACGGTAATATTCCGTTGTTCCATTCCAACCGTGGCTATTCCGTTTGGTTTAACATGACCTATCCCGGCGAAGCTAATTTTGGTTGTGAACAAGACGACACCGTTAGCAAAGAAAAATATAGCATCACGTTCTACGGTGATAAATTGGACTTCTTCCTGTGGACCGGCGAACCGCTGGAAAACTTGAAGAAATACACCAAAATCACCGGCACTTCCGGCATGACGGAAGAATGGACCTTTGGTTTCTGGACCGGTGCTACCGGTGAAGCTTGGACATCCGGCGATGGTGCTCTTGCAAATGTGCAGAGCATTATGGATGGGTACATGGAGAAGTACGGTTTCTATCCTGAAGCAGTTTACAGCGAAGGTGCATTTGATAATGCTGCAGCTGCTGCTTATCTCGATAGCATCAACGTGCGTAGTCTCGATTGGGTATGGACCAAAACCAAAGCCAACGGTGACCCCAACTACATTTCCCAGTTTTTTGACAACAGCTTTTCGGCTCTGCCTACTGCGAATTCGACAGGTTGGCCGTTGCCGTTCAGTGAACTCGGCTTGAAGTTTGGCAACTACTATATACATGTCGATTCGGAGTATGCCGATTGCAGTAACCCCTCTCTTGCTACCTATTTGAAAAACTTTTTCACGCCTAAGTGGAATATAGAGGGCGGATACAGCATTTCCGGTACGATGTTGGACATGAACGAAATGATGTCCTTTAACGGCGTTGCCTATAACGGCTTGTCCAGTATGGAAATGCACAACCTCAACTCCTACTACTATGCTAAGTATGGCAGAGAGGTGTGGGAAGCAAACTATAACGGAAAATACAAGAACGATTTTGTGTTGTTCCAACGTTCTGCAGCAGCCGGTACGCAGTATTATGTTTCCGGTTTCCAAGGCGACCAGAGATCCACTTGGGCGGGCTATCAAGCAGCTATCCGCGATATGATTTCCCGTAGTGCAGGCGGCTTTAACTTGTTTGGCGCTGATCTTGGCGGTTTGGGCGGCACACCGCAAACACAGGATTTGTGGAACCGTTGGGTTGTATTCTCGGTATTCCAGCCGTATATGCGTCAACACGGCACGGTGATTCACGAGCCGTGGGATTATGGTGATATTGCAACAGCCAACTTCGGTAAGTTCTACTATTTGCGTAAGAACATCGTGCCTTCCATCATGGATGCTGCGATGCGGGCGAACAGAACTTCCGACCCGATTGTCAAGGGTATGATGATGGCATATCCCAAAGATTTGTCGCTGCGTGATATTGATACCCAATATCTGTTCTGTAATGATTTTCTGGTATGTGCAGTTACCGAAAACAGTCATTGGTATTTGGATGTTCAGCTGCCTGTTGGTAATACCTGGTATAACCTGTTTACGTATGAAGCAGTGGCGGGCAAAACCGGTGCACAGACAGTGGCAGCACCTAACAATTGGATGCCTGTGTATGTGAAAGATGGCTCGGTGAAAGCGATTAACCTGCCGGATAGCATGACACTGATGGACGATATGCCCAACACCGCAACCGAACATCCGTCGTTGTTGATTACCCCGCCGGATGCGGGCAACGGTCGCAAGACGGTTATTTACAACAAAGAAGGTCAATCGGAGGATTTCCGTACATACGATTACACCACCGAAACCTATGTCAATACACCGGTGGATAATGCCACCTTTACCGTGACCAACAAAGAAAAAACGGGTTCTTCCCGTCAGATTGTTTTGGCGCTGGGCGTGACAGCGTACAGTGTTTCCTATACAAAAGCAGACGGTCAAACCGTGACACTCAATAGCTTGTCTACTAAACCCACTTTTGGCAGTTCGGATTATGGCTATTATGTAGATGCGGGCGGCATGACCACCATCTATCTGCCTACCGGTTGGAAAGAATTGAAGGTAGAAAAGGGCAATGCCCAGTATACCAAGTTGACAAACATCTCGGTTTCTGATTTCGCCAGCGATAGTGGAGAAATAATTGATGGCAATATTAAGGTCGGTGCAATTACACCCTCTACATCCGGCTACTTTAGAATCAATTTGGCTGAGAGCAAAAACATTGGACGTATCGTACTGCATTGGAATCCTGTTTATGTAACCAAATACACTCTTGAGGTCAGTAATAGTATGTATACCGGATATAGCACTGTTGTCACCGAAACCGAGGGTGACGGCGGTATGGACGTGTGGGATGTTTCTGCGACCGGTCGCTATATACGCTTTAAGAGACAATCTTCGGAAACCAGTCCGGTTTTGCAGGAAATTGAAGTGTATTCTAAAACGGCATCTATTGAAAAGATGGATGCGGGCAGTGTGTCTTGTGCAACGGCGCATGATTATGGTGATGCCAAGGGTGACACTTGTGTCAACTGCGGTTATGTGCGTGCAACCGTTGAAGAATACGTTGAGGATGGCCGCTATACCGCTACCGTGAACGCCGAAGACGGCAAGGAAATCAAAGTCGGCTCACTCTTGTTCACCAACATGAAAGGCGAACAGGCAGTGCCTGTGCGTGTCGGCTTCCAACAAGTTTTGGATGTTGTGGCGGAATATACCGTGCCTGACGGATATAGCGATGAGGGCATTGAGGTCACCTTTGAGACCATTGCTCCCACTTTGGATAACCCCAATGTTGGCAACATCGGTACTTCTATCACCTCGACCATCAATCCGCAAATGCGTTTTGTCAGCCGCTTTACCCGTGTGGAAGAGGGTGGCAATGAGTATGTGGTGATGGCAGACGGCACCCGTTACTTGATTAAGGATTACGGTGTTGTGTTGGCTGCAAAAGCCGGTTTGGATTTCATGCCGAATTTGACGACAGATGCGGCGATGGTGCTCAATTCCGCAAACCGTTATGTGCAGTCTGTAAGCGTTAAGAAACAACAAGTTTTCTATGACCTTTGCAATGCATACGTGGATATGGCGGTAACCATTACCGGTATCAAGCAAATGGACGCAGAGGGCATTCCGTTCTATTCCCGTGCATATGTCACGGTGGAAACGCCCGAAGGTGACAGAACTCTGTACGGTGCTTGCACGTATGCTGCATATTCCGATTTTGTAGGTTAATATAATTCTACAATTATACAAGACGCCTTTCATTTGAAAGGCGTCTTGCTTTTTTGAGCGTTATGGCATATTGACAAATCCGAAAAAATAGTGTACCATAGAAATAGAGCACCGAACAAATGTTCGGTGCTCTATATTTTTGGAAAGGAGTCATGGAATATGGCGAAAAAGGTTTTTATTGGCGTAGGACACGGTGGAAAAGACCCCGGTGCTGTTGCGAACGGTTTACAGGAAAAGGCGGTAAATTTACAAATCGCACTGTCCTGTAAGGAGGTGCTGGTGCGCCATGGTGTGGAGGTTAAACTCAGCCGTGAAAAAGACGAGGAGGATGCGCTGACACAGGAAATTGGGGAGTGTAATGCGTATGCCCCCGATTATGCGGTGGACATCCACAACAATGCGGGCGGCGGTGACGGTGTGGAGGCGTTTTATCACTACAAAGGTGGTGTCGGCAAGACTCTCGCGCAAAACGTGGTGGATGCAGTGGTTGCTATCGGTCAAAACAGCCGCGGCATCAAAACCAAGTTGGGCGCCGACGGTCGTGATTATTTCGGATTTATCCGCCAGACCAAAGCACCCGCAATCATTGTGGAATGTGCGTTTCTCGATAATGCGACAGATGTGCAGATGGTAAACACCACCGCTCGTCAGAAAGCGATGGGCATCGCTATCGCAAAAGGTATTCTCAAAACGCTCGGCATTGGTTATGTTGAGAAAGAGGAGACCAAACCGGAAACCTCTGTTAACACCGAAGCCAAGAAAGTGTATCGTGTGCAGGTAGGCGCATACACGGTGAGGGCAAATGCCGAATCGATGCTCAAAAAGTTGCAAGCGGCAGGTTTTAGCGGCATCATTGTGTAATATGCAGTTTTAAAAAGTGAAAGAAACAGAAAGGCCAAGGACTTAGAGTCCTTGGCTTTTCCTATGAGCCGAAGTGACAGGACTCTGAACCTTGGTTTTGCGATGAAAAAGGAAATAATTCGTGGTGAGCGACCCGCAAAACCTATGAAAAGGCATAGCCTTTTCGAGCTTCGAGTCGGACAGTTACAATAAAGAAAAGAGCACCCGCATTGCGAGTGCTCTTTTCTTGGTCGAGCAGACACGAGTAAATCCGAACTATCGGCGGACTCCTCTTTCAATTCTTCAAATGTGACGGTGTTTGTTCCGTCTTGATAGTTGAAAACAAAATCAATGCGGTCATCGTGCAGAACAACTGCATTTACAAAATTGTTTATCAACGAACGCCGGTCTTCCAGCTTTGTGGTGTCAAGTTTTCTGAGATTGATAAAATAAAACTTTAACTTTTGGGGCTCTAACAGCGGTTTTATTAGCTGCTCGTTAGCAATCTCCGTTTCCAACGCTTCTTTTCGTTCCTCCAACTCATCCAAGCGTTTTTTGGTGGAGGAATTATATATGCCGTCTTGAATCGCGTTGAGCATATTATTTATGCCTTTTTCAACACCGTGTAATTCCTTTTTAAGTAACGGCAACTTCTTATTCTCTTGCCTTTGAGCTTGCATTATAAGCTTAATCATTTCATCAATGGCTTCATCATCGTAAAGAAATTTCCTAATTTCGTTTATTACGATATCTTCAATCCATTCTTTACGAACGGCTTTTTTGTGGCATCCTTTGCGCCTTTTAGCGGTAACGCATTTGTAATAACGATAGATGCGATTACTGTTGCTTGTGCCACTTTCACCAACCATAAAGGACCCGCAATGTCCACAATACAATTTTGTTGTTAAAAGGTAATCATCAACTGCCTTATGGCTTGATGGTGCCTTTTTTGTTTTGGAGATCCTCTCTTGCACAGCGTCAAATAATTCGGGAGTGATGATCGCAGGAACACCATTTGGTGTTATAATATCTTTGTATTTGTATTCGCCTATGTAATGGCGGTTTTGAAGCATTCGTGAAATGCTATCAATAGAGAACTTTCTGCCAATAGTGTTGCGGTAACCACGCTCGTTGAGATTGTCGGCAATTTGCTTCATGGTTTTCCCGTCGAGATAGGCATTATAAACTTCTCTAACAATCGGTGAAGTTGTTGTATCGATTTCGTAAAGGCGAGTCTGCTTGTTGATTTTATAACCTACAGGGAGCGTTCCACCGTTATATTTACATTTGAGCGCGTTTTCGGTCATACCGCGATTAATTTTCTGAGCAAGCTCAACCGAATAATACTCCGCCATACCAACGAGCATAGATTCCATCATTATACCTGCAGGATCCGTAGGAATCGGCTCTGTTGCCGAAAGCAACTGCACGTTGTTCTTTTGCAGGATGTGTTTATAGTGCGCCATGTGATAGCGATCACGAGAGAATCTATCCAATTTCCAAACAATAATTACGTCAAATAGTTTACGGTGACTATCAGCAATCATTTTTTGAAAATCAGGGCGGTTATCACTTTTGGCAGAGAAAGCACGGTCGGTGTAAACCTTAAGAACTCTTATTCCGTTTTTCTTAGCATAAGCCTCGCATTCGCGAATTTGACCTTCAATGGATTCTTCACGCTGATGGTCGCTTGAATATCTAGCATATATTACACCGGTCATACTTTTCACCTGCCTTTCTTTTATTGGGGTATTAGGGCTCGCCCTAACAAGGTGTTTTGTGTACACAAACGCGATGCTTGCTAAGGCAAGGACGCGGGTCGTGATGTCACAAACACGATGCTTGCGAAGATGATGCCGTAATAATTTTCTCTGTGAATTAATTATAGCACATTGCAAACGCTATGTCCACAAGAAAATCAAAAATATTTTGAGAACTTCAAAATAAGTTGTTGTCTATTGTCGAAGGATATGATATAATTTAAAATGAATTATTGTATTGGAGGATTACAATATGGCACGTTCTTATGACAAATTAAAGAAACTTATGATAGATAAAAAGATTACCAATACCCAACTCAGACAAGCGACCAAAATCACCACCAACGCTATGGCGAAGATTTGGCGTGATGAGTCGGTATCTATCGAAACTCTCGAAAAAATTTGCTATACCCTCGATTGCAAAATTGAAGATATTGTTGAGGTTGTTCCTGAAGAATAATATCATTATCTGTATTATACGCCACTTACTGTCCGTTTTATAGGACAGTATTGGGATTATAATATTTTGTAAGCTTTTGTAAAACAAAAAGGAAGTGAACAAATGAACCTATACTATATCCCATTTAGTATTGAAGATACCTTTAGCAAGTTTTCAGTTGATGCCGAGCACAGTCTAACAGATATATTAAAAATTTATACGCTTATTCAATGCTATGGTAATGATAGATATATTGATAACCCTATATTTGATTCTCACAAGGATATCTTACCAGAGTTAAAGCGCACGGCAGGAAAATATTCTAATACATTTTGCGATGATACTTTTGCTAGTAATTACTTATCATTGGATTATAATTTTAAGGAAACTTTTTGGGATTATTTCAACAATTATAAATGCTATACTAAGATTTCTAAGACAGCATTTGCCGAATTTTTAAATGATAAAGTATATCCGTATCAAGTCTTATATTATAAGGATATCGTGAATTATTATGATGAAGAAATTACTGCTTTTATAAATGGCAACAAGTCTATAATTGAACTAATAATTGGCAATGAACTTCAAGAACATGAAAATCATTCGCAAAAGATATACTTACCACCATCTTTAACGCCTTTAAAGAAAATTGATATAATAAAACAGTATATCAGTAGCGAAGAAACAAACCCCAATTACTTAAAACTCATCTCTAATTCTCGCAGTACTGCAGAATTTCCAATAACAGATGATTTGCGTTATTATGCTGCAAAAAAATATAAAGAATATTGGAAAAGAGATTTTGATAAGTCATTGCGTATCGAACATGCAGTAAATATAGCTTTTATATCAATGCCTGATAAAGAATTTGATTTTGAACGTAAGGGAAATGAGTTCAACTATCGGTATAGTCAGGAATGGATTAAAGAAAACCTTGATTATTCAACTGTTTTGAATAATTTTTTGTACTTGTTTTTCTTTGTTGATGCTCAACAAAGATGCCAATTCCCCGCATTTAAGAACCAAAGCAGTACGGTAGAAGCAGTTTTTAGTAATTATGGCAAGACGGATTATAAAACCAATAGTATCTTCAACTTTAAAAATATGGCTTTTTCGGGACAGATGAGAGCATATTATTACGAGTTGAAGAAAAATGGTGTTTTACTAGAAAAAGTGTTCGAATGGTTTTTCGACGAGTATCTGTTAAAAGAATTTAATGTGAAAGGTTTTAAGTATATAGCACCTACTGAAAATTCAACATTTTTAGAAAAATGTATTTTATTAGCATGTTCTATTGACTCAATATTAAAACAATTTTCAACATATTGTTTCAATAAAGAAATAGACCGTGAGTTGTTTGAAATATCTTCAAACCCTGCTATTATGTCAGAAATTCCAAGTATGATTTCTAATAAGTATGTATATCCTGCAAATTACGAAATTTTCAAGGAAATGTTTTTGCTATATTCCGACCAATCACTTTTAACTTATACGGAAAAAACAAAAGGTAAATATAACGAATTGCCAAAAATGTTGTTAAACGAAAACATAGTTTTTAAAGACTATAATGCTCACCAATTAGAAGAAATAAACTGGCTAATTAATAGAGGTGCATTATTTTTAGACCATACTGGACATATTAAACCAAATACAACCAGAATATTACTTTTGGAAAATTTCTACCATAGTGAAGTGTATTGTTATTCATATGCTCACTCTACAAAAGATCTCATCAAAGAGCTGGAAGAACGAAAAGAGATAGACATTGAATCCACATTGTTTTCTAAGCCGGAACAAGAATATTTAAACTATATGCTGAATAATTCAAAATATGGAAACGGACCTGCCTTGAGGAATAATTATGTGCACGGCACATATTCGCTTATCGAAGCAAAGCAGGAAGAAGATTATATGGAATTGTTAAAAATAATGGTGCTTATAATTATTAAAATCAATGAGGAGTTTTGTTTAATGTTTCCAGAAAGTTGATTTTTAATCATATGTTACTATCTCCGCAAGCATCGCGTTTGGTCTCCCATTTCTGCGTACTTGTCTCCGCAAGCATCGCGAATGGATATCCACAACGCAGTCTTCGCAAGCATCGTGTATGTATATACACGGCTCGCTCGCCACTTGTTAGGGATGAGTCCCTAATACCCTCGCAGGAAGGAAATTATTTATGAATAAAATAACACTTAAAAATATTGCAATGGATGAACTTCAATTGCTTATAAAAAACGCAAGTTTTGTTTACTCAAATATGTCTGAGATGGAACTCAAGGCGGCTGCTGAATCCGAGGATAAAATCTTAGCAAAAACAGTTGCTCGGCAAATTCAACCCAAACTAGAGGAAATGCAGCATGCCAACCCTTTCAAAAAGGCCTTCTTAATTTTAAAATATTTAGTGCTTGGAAATAGGAACGCTAAATGCACAATTCCACGAGAAGCGCTCGCCTCGTACGTAAGAACGATCCTTCCAGATATATATGCCTTTTTCGAATCCGAAGAAGGCAACCGCCAATACGAAGAATGGCTCAAAGAGGAAGAATCAAAAGAGAAGGCAAATAAAAAATAATTGTTAAAACTTTAAAACGGTATTGCTATTGTTCGCGTTTTGGAATATAATGATTTCAAAAGGAGTGATTGATAATGTTGGCATTTATGACTGCGAATGAGGCGGCTGAAAAATGGAATATCTCTCATAGACGAGTTTTAACTTTGTGTAGGGAGAATCGTATAGCCGATGTTGCGATGTTAGGAAATATGTGGATTATTCCTATCGATGCTCAAAAGCCGGAAGATGCACGTAGCCGCAGATATATTGATAACGAAGAAAAAGTTGTTAAACCCTTTTTGAAATGGGCAGGCGGAAAAGGTCAGCTTTTAAAAGAAATCGAGCATTATTATCCTTTTGCTAAGGGTAACATTACAAAATATGCAGAACCATTTGTTGGTGGCGGTGCAGTTTTGTTTGATATTCTTAGTAAATACGATTTAAAAGAGGTTTATATAAGCGATATAAATGCCGAACTCATCAACTCTTATCGTATTATTCGTGATGACATTGATGCGTTGATAAAAATGCTTTACACAATGCAAAGCGAATTTATCCCGTTGGATACTGTTAGCCGAAAGAGTTATTACAATGAAAAGCGTGAGCGTTTCAATGATTTAAAGGTTAATGGAAACGATGACATAAACATTGAAAAAGCCGCTTTGATGATTTTCCTTAATAAAACTTGTTTCAATGGCCTATTCCGAGTAAACAAAAAAGGACTCTTTAACGTTCCTATGGGAGCATATAAGAATCCAATGATTTGTGATGAAAAAAATCTTCGTGCTGTGTCAGAAAAATTGCAGAAGGTTACTATCGTTTGTGGTGATTATAGAGAATCCGCAAACTTCATTGATGAAAATACATTTGTGTATTTTGACCCGCCATACAGACCAATAACGGATACGGCAAGTTTTACTGCATATACCGAAAATTTGTTTAATGATGAAGAACAAATTGAACTTGCACATTTCGTAGATGATATGCATAAAAAGGGAGCTAAGGTTGTAATTAGCAACTCTGACCCCAAGAACTCAAATACTGAAGACGATTTCTTTGATAATATTTATTCTGCTCACAAAATCAAACGAGTAGAAGCAACACGAATGATTAACTGTAATAGTGAAGCAAGAGGAAAAATTAAAGAATTGCTTATTAGCAATTTTTAAGGGGAATACAAACGTGATTTATTTAGAACTATCAGCAACTGAAGAAAAGAATTATATTGATAAGCTTTACCAATCCTTTGCAACAGGTAGAGATTTCGAGCTGTTTTTAAATCATTTCCTAAAGGAGATTGGTTTCCAAGAGGTGGTTACCACAAAATATGTTGGTGACAATGGAATTGATTTAACTTGTTCTAAGCCAGGTATTGACCCGCAAGGTTTAGATACAATGAACTATTATGTTCAAGCCAAAAGATATCAAGCTACTAATAAGGTACAGGCAAAAGAAATACGTGACTTAAAGGGTGCAACCAAACGCGACAAGCAAGGAAATGTCTTAAACAACAATTATATTAACGTGTTCATAACTACATCTTCTTTTACTAAAGGCGCTATCGAAGAAGCCGAGAGTAACCCTAATATGCCAACTATTTTGATAGATGGAAAAACATTGTTGAATATGTGTATAGATAATGGGATTGCTTTCTCTTATCGCCCCGTCTTCAATGAGGATATGTTAAAAGATATTTTAACTCAATGCACTCAGTCGAATGTAACTACTGCAAATAATAGCGATGATTATTTGGTTGAGCGCAATATCACCGCAAATGATATTCGTGCAAGGATTTTAATAATTCCTCAAATAATCAAAAATTCTATAAGCGCAACTGATTCTACTATAAAAGTAGAAATCAATGGTCAACTTCAAACTCTCAATTTGGATAAAGCACATAGATATATTGGTGGCATAACTCAGGTTTATAAAGATTGCGGTTTAATAAATGATGATAATTCATTTATTCAGAAAAAATCTAAATGGAAAATTGAAGATGATAAATTCATTATAGTAATTGAGTAGAGGGAAATCATATGAGAAATTTCAACGACTGGTTATCAGGCTTTCGTGATAGCATTGCCGATTATGGTTATTACATAGATTTTGAGAAAGTTCATCGAAATGTGGATAGTATCAAGGTTGAACTTAACATCTTAAATTCGCTAATCGGCTCTAAAAATATTGAACTTGATTTTGAAAACTTAATGAGAAAATATCCTGAAGTATTAAAGTGCATTCCGCTACTATTAGCGGTTAGGGCTAGTGAAATATACTGTCAGGATGAAAACGGTGGACACTTATTCCAATTTGATTTTGGAAAGTATCCGCCTAATAGCCATGCTCATTATGAACGTTATAAATACTTTATGCGTGAAACCGGATTGTTCGATTTATTAGAAAACCATATCGTAAACAATTTGGTTGATTACGCAACTGGTGTTGAAACAGGCCTCGATTCCAATGGTCGTAAAAATCGTGGCGGACACTTAATGGAAGATTTGGTTGAAAGCTTTATTCAGAAAGCCGGCTTTGTTAAAGATGTAAACTACTTTAAGGAAATGTATATTCACCAAATCACAGACAAGTGGAATATCGACTTATCCGCCATCTCAAATCAAGGCAAGATGGAAAAACGTTTTGATTTTGTAGTAAAAACACCAAATATGATTTATGGGATTGAAACCAATTTCTATGGAAGTGGCGGTAGTAAATTAAACGAAACCGCACGTAGTTATAAAACTCTTGCTTGGGAAACTGAAGAAATTGATGGTTTTACATTTGTTTGGTTTACAGATGGAAAAGGTTGGACAAGTGCTCGTAACAATCTTGAGGAAACTTTTGATGTTATGGATCACATCTACAATATCAAAGATTTGGAGAACGGGATAATAAATAAGATAATGTTATGAGGGATATATATGTCAAACAAAATATTTAAGTATGATGTTAACTTAGTAAAACTACAAATAGAAAATCAAGAACAAGACGCTTTTAGAGATGAGTTAAATAATATACCCTATTTGTTATATGAGGTTGAAAATTTAGCAACAGGTGAAATAATTGCTATCAATAAACCTGGCGGAAAAAGGAATTTCGGCAGACTATCTAGAGATGATTTTATGGTATTCATATTCAATCCTGATGAGCAAAGTTTGTGGTTGATTAGTCATGGTGAAATAAGTGATGATATTGCTGAAAAGTATGACTATAATAAAAGAAAAGCTTTATTGTTAATTGAAGGACTGTATAATGTTTGTTGCGGTGATGAGCCTGACGAAGTTATTTACAGATTAGGACTCGAAGATACTATTGGAATTCCTGTGGAAACTATTCTTAAAGTGTATAAATGGATTTGGGGACAAGAAGATTGTAATTATCCCACCAAGGAAGGTCGATGGCTTTCAATGAACGCCTTGTTAGAAAGATTCAATATTAACGTAGAGGATTTTAGGTAATGTCAAAGAAAATCACTAAATGGGAGCCAGATGATTTTGAGTTAGAAATGACTACACACTGGTCGTTCCCTAAACGTGGAGATTGGGCTACTCACGATGCTAAATGGCGTGGCAATTGGTCTCCGTATATTCCGAGAAATATTTTACTCAGATATTCAAATGAAAACGATCTAGTCCTTGACCAATTTGCAGGCGGTGGTACTACCCTTGTAGAAGCAAAATTATTAAACAGAGACATTATTGGCGTCGACGTAAACGATGTTGCGCTTGCTCGTTGTAAAGAAAAGACCGCATTTGAACACGAAGGAGCGGACGGTAAGGTATATCTTCATAAGGGTGATGCTAGAAATCTTGATTTTGTTCCGGATAATAGTATTGACTTGATTTGTACACATCCACCGTATGCAGATATCATTCAATATAGCGAAGATATACCTGAAGATTTATCTTTGCTTAAAGTTAAGGATTTTCTAAAAGAAATGAAAAAGGTTGCTTCAGAGAGTCATCGTGTTTTGAAAAAGGATAAGTTCTGCGCTGTTCTTATGGGAGATACACGTCAAAAAGGTCATATGGTTCCAATGTCTTTTGATGTTATGCGAATCTTTGAGAATGCAGGATTTAAATTGAAAGAACTTATTATCAAAGAACAACACAACTGTAAAGCAACAGGATATTGGAAAACAAATAGTGTAAAGTACAACTTCTTATTAATAGCGCACGAATATTTATTTGTATTTAAAAAATAAAGATATTGGAGCATAAAATATGGTTCAGATTTACCCTAACACTTATTATTAGTAGTTAGCACAAATAATAGATATTTTTGATATATAATTTAAAACTGAACAAGCATCTCGTTTTGATATAACAAGGCTTGTTATGTTTTTGTTAGAGAAGAATCCCTAATACTATATTGCTGAACATAATAGCTTTCTTATAAAATAAAGAAGACCGTCGCTAATATGAAGAAAGTTTCAAAGTCGCAGAAAAGGTAAGACGTATAATAAATGAGAGTGAGAAAAAATGAGATCTGAATATTCGTATGGACAATTTAATAAAAATTTCATTCGCCATAATGTTTTATCCTACGCTATAGAATTGCTCACTTCAAAACGTGAAGAATCCGCGTGCGTTCACCGCTCTTATGTGAGAAAATTGTATGATTTTTTTACATTGAACGAAGATGAAAGCAGCGATAAAAAACAGGCGTTAAAAATCGACTTGGAACATATCAAAAGTTGGGAAAACTTGCATGACGCTAATATTGGCATAAAAAAACCACAAGATTTAACAATTTGTTATTTGTGCGGCCCTGAGCCTCAAAATGATTTTAAAGAGCTTATCTCTTTAGGAGTTTTGCCGCAAAATATATGGGCATTTGAAATTGATAGAGCAACCTATCAAAAGGCAATCGATTCTTTCGGAAAGAATCAAATTCCACAACCGCATATATTAAAACAAAAAATTGAAACGTTTTTTTCAAACACTCCAAAAAAATTTGATATTATATATGTGGATGCGTGTGGTAGCGTCCCTTCTGAACAACATGCTTTAAGATGTATAACTCATGCATGCTTTTACCATCGATTAGAATCACCGGGTGTTATAATTTCAAACTTTGCAAAACCTGATAACAAAGAAGCGTATTTGCCAGTTATTCGCGATTATCTATTCTCGAAAAGTCTGGCAGGCGGAAATTGTACTTTTGATAATTGGGAGTCGGAAAAAGAAAAATTTTTCTTAAACTCGGATAATTTCGAAAAAGAATATGGCGATTTTATTTCATATCTATTGCGAGACATTCCAGGAATAATCGTTCCGCTGCAAAGATTGTGGAAAAACCAATACATAGAACAAATTTTAGACAAGTCTGTGGTTGAAAAATGCAATGTGACTAAAGAATTTTTTGATAGCATTAATTATCATTCATGTGGTAAAAATTTTTTGTTAAACGAAATTTCTAACTGTAGTGATGAAATGAAAAAGCAATTAAAAAAAGAACTTAATAATTATCCTGAGTTTATTAATGCTTTAAAAATGGTTTTGTTGTTAAGGTTGAAAAGTGAGTCGATTTTAAAAGATGATATAAAAACGATTTATTCGGCTTTTGAAAAAGCTAAACCTTATCAATTTTTGGACAAGCATCATAGCCACTTGTTGTTTGATGTAATTAATAATCAATTGGCATATCCTATGCATTGTAACACAAAAATGTGTAAACGGTATAGGTACACCGCCAAATCAGTAGAAATGTTTACTGATGTTACCGTTTATGATGAATGCAGGTATATTTATGATTGGTTACCTTCAATACACCAATTAAAATCTATATATTCTAATGAATCATGGCAATATATATTTAGATTTGCGTTAGACGGTTTAGTAAAGAGTAGAAAAAATTATAATAATGAATTTTTCTTTCAAGGTTCCGTTGTATCGGACAAAGAAGAAGGATTTGGGACACACAAATTACAGGATAGAATTTTATTATAAGGGATGATAAATATGGCAAATATTCAGCTCGATTACACCGATATAATTGATATTTTTAAAGAAAAATTATGCGTAGATAATATCGTAAAAAAGATTAGTACAATATTTCTAAATAATCGTTTTTCTTCGAATGTTGATTATAAACCATACTTCCAAAGAAATTATGTTTGGGATGATGAAAAGGCCACATATTTCATTGAAAGTATTTTGCTCGGAACCGAAATTCCACCTTTGGTGTTATTTCAAACCGATGAAAAAAACGAGGTTATTGATGGTAGACAACGTTACGAAACGATAGAACGTTTTTTGAAAGATAAGTTTGCATTAAATAAAAACGGTTTGCATGTTTTAACAAAGTTAGAAGGTTTAAAATATAGTCAATTAGACCCTGAAATCAAGGAAAAATTCGAAGAAACAAGAATAAGAATTTTGCAGTTCAAGGTAGTAAATGAACCTAAATTAGAAATTGAACGCCAAGATAAAATTAAAAAAGAAATTTTCAGAAGATATAATTCGGGAATCACCTCGCTACAAAAAGAAGAAATTGAGCGAGCTGCATATATAGATGATGATATATCAAATTATTTTTACAATGAAATTAATAATGATGTTTCTCTTTATAATTTTCTTTGTGATATAATACTTCCAAAAAGCAAAGCGAAGGCAATTAAGAGGGATAAGCTAAATATTATATTAACAAGGATTAGAACTTTATTAGTGCTGCCGTATATTCCTATCTATACTTATGCTGCAATCAGCTCAAAATTAGAGTTGGTACATAGATGTTATTCTAAGCATATAGCCGAAAAGGATTGTGGCGCTGCGTTCTTAAATTTTTCTAATGTAGTGGAAATATTAAAAAGTTTCAACGAAAAATGTTCTGAGCTCAAATCCTCACTATTAAACAATAAGTTGTTTTTTGAGACACTATTTTGGGCAGTATCTATCTTATTAAATAACGGTTATAGTATTTCCGAAGATAACGTGAACGCAATTATGCAAACGATTCATAACAGCGACAACGAAGAATTATGGAAAAGTATAGGCGAAGAGTTTAGGGATTATGAACTAATTTTTGAGCAAACAGGTAGCCATTACTATTCAGCAATCAATCGTCGTTATAATTTCATTTCTAATGCTATAATGATAGTTATTCCATTTGATTTTTCTAGATATTTAAAGGATAACGAAAGACACAAGCAAATTGTGAAAGGTTCTACTGCCATAGAAGAAATAGAATCTTATCAATTAAATAAGCCCTTACCAGAAACACTTACGATTGAAGATATAATGAGTGATATGGGTAAATCGAAATTTTTAATTAGACCTAGTTATCAGCGTTCTGAAATTAAGAATGTCCAAAAAGCCTCTTATTTAATGGAAAGTATTTTATTAGGGATAAATATACCTCCGATTTTTGTTTATAAAAGAAAAGATAAAGTAAAAGAAGTTATTGACGGTCAACAAAGACTTTTAACTATTTTAGGATTTTTGGATAATTCATATACAGACGAGAATGGCAACAACGCGTTCTCAAATAAAAATCGCTTTAAATTAACCAAGCTTAAAATTTTAGAAGAATTGAACGGGATAAACATTGATAATTTAAAGGAAACCTTTATAAATAAAATATATGAATTCCCAATAGATGTAATAGAAATTGATAGTAAAATAAATCCTGAATTTAATCCTATTGATTTGTTTTTGCGCTTAAATTCAAAACCATATCCTATCAAAGAAAATACATTTGAGATGTGGAATGCCTATATCGATAAAGATATCGTTTCCGCTATTAAAAGGCTTGCCAAAGACAATGAAGGCAAAGTGTTTAGAAACAAAGATACGCGTATGAAAGTAGAAGAGTTGATAACTTCATTGGCATATTTAGAATATCGAATGGCGCAAGAAAATACTGAAATTATAAACATTCTAAATATCTATAAAAAGAATAATAGGATATGTTCACGAATAATGAGCAAGGATAATGTTACTAAAACGCTTAGT
Organism: Acutalibacteraceae bacterium; assembly: GCA_045634325.1. Lineage (GTDB taxonomy): Bacteria > Bacillota > Clostridia > Oscillospirales > Acutalibacteraceae > URNF01. The sequence goes on from JAZRAA010000016.1 coordinate 103,795, forward strand.
TTTGTTTCTAATAACAATCCAAATAGTTTTATAGAAGCTATAAATAATGTCGAAAAATACATTGAAAAAATCAATATTCTAATTGATAATGATGTGGTTAATTTAAGAAAACTACTTTCTCATAATAAGAATGGCGTTCAATACAAGACAGACCAAAACTATTATTTCTTATGGTGTGTATTAAAAAATATTGACACTCAACAATTAAAAGAAAATAAGCATTCGTATTTTGAGAAAATTTCTGAGTTTTTTGCAATGATTCAAAAAGCACCTGATAGTTATACAATACCTGAATTTTTGAAACAAATAGAGGAATTCGCAACTATTTTATAATTTATTTTATCTATTAATCAAGGCGGAGAGGTGACCTCTCCGCCTTAACTTTTACCACAAAGCTGAATGCTGGCTTATTTATAAATTAGTTCGTTGTTTACGGTTTCGGTTACGCGCTCTCGGATGTTATTCATTCGGCGTACCCATTCCATTTGGTTGGTGGCTTTCAATTCCTCACTAATGCCTTCTGATTTCTTATACTGCACTATAAGTTTATCGAACATTTCCTCTGCCTGAGCGTTTATTTCGTATAGATAGGAATTGAGTTTGCCTTCGGTTTGCAATCGGTTATAGGTGGCTTTTCGGCGAGATTTGAGATAATCTTCATGCCGCACACCCCATACACCGATTTCTTTTATTTCAACCTCCGGCAGAGTGAAGCAAGGGATGTAATAATCTCCGTTTAATTCATACCACAAGCCGTTTGATTCATCAAAAATATACTTTTCCATATCAGTTGTCCTCCCACAAGAAATCGCTAAAGGGAGCGCTGTCGCTGATAAAGGTATTGTATGTGAACTTTGCGCCGAGTCTGAAACCGACAATGAAACTATCGAGGTTGGATTCTCCGTTCACCACGCTCCAAGCGTTGACGTGGTCGAGGAACTTGCTCTTTTCTTCGCCTTTAAGTTTGGCGATCAAGTATTCTTCCGTTTCATTGAGCGTTTGCATTTCTTTCATAACCGCTTTGCTCTGCTTGATACTGCGAGCCTGCGGGTCGATATTGCCATAGTAAAATTCTTTAATAAAGTCTTTCATAAACTAACCTCCGTTTGTTTTTGAGTTAAAATTTGGATAGTCTATTGAAAGAGAAAATCCGAACCCACCGCGTATTAGACGGAGGTTCGGATTATTCGTGTTGGGTCGAAGTGACAGGACTCGAACCTGCAGCATCCTGCTCCCAAAGCAGGCGCGCTACCAATTGCGCCACACCTCGTTATGATTTTTTGTTATGCGGGAACGCACTTTGCATTATAGGGGAAAATAAATGTTTTGTCAATTGTTATATGCATTTGTTGGGTGAATTTTGTAAATAAGTGTTGTTTTATTTGTATCATTTGGTGTATACTAATTTTATATGTACATTTAGTTGAAAGGTGAGCGTTGTGGGGGTTTTCGAGAGAATTTATGCCGTGGTACAAACCATTCCGGCGGGGCGGGTAGCGACCTATGGACAGGTGGCTATGAAAGCCGGTAATCCGCGATGGGCGCGGGTGGTAGGGTATGCGTTGCACAACAATCCACGTCCCGGTGAAATCCCGTGTCATCGTGTAGTTAACCGTGAGGGACGGGTAGCGGATGCTTTTGCTTTTGGTGGCGGAGAAACACAACGTGCATTGCTCGAAGCAGAAGGAATTGTTTTTGAGGCCGATGGGCATATTGATTTGAAAAAATATGGCGTCTTTCTTTTCGGACAGATGCTGTGAACGTTTAGCAAAGAGGGAAGTATATGCAAAAAACAACCATAAAAGAATTGCGTGGCACTATAGCACTATTGATTGCTGCGTGTGTTTGGGGCATTGCCTTTGTTGCGCAAAGTGTAGGTGCTCAAAAGGTGGGACCGTTTACATTTTTATGTCTGCGCTCGTTTTTAGGCGGCATCGTGCTGTTGCCGTTGATTGCTCTGCGTAGCACGAAAAAAGAGCAGAATAACACCGTGAAAGGTGGACACACTTTGTGGATGGGCGGGCTGTTGTGCGGCTTTTGCTTGTTCATCGCTTCGTATTTTCAGCAAGCAGGCATTGCGTACACTTCCGTCGGAAACGCCGGTTTTATCACCGCTCTTTACATATTGATGGTACCCGTTTTGGGTTTGTTTTTCGGCAAGAAGGTGCAAGGCAGATTGTGGCTTTGCATTGGTTTGGCGGTGGTGGCATTATATTTGCTCACTATCAAAGAAGGGCTGCGTATTTCGGCGGGGGACAGTCTAGTGATGCTGTGCGCATTGGTGTTTTCGGGTCATATTTTATTAGTTGACCGTTTCTCGCCGCATGTAGACGGCGTGAAACTCGCCTGCATCCAGTTTTTTGTGGTGGCTTTGTTATCGTTGTTGCCGATGCTGTTACTGGAAAGACCGCTGCTATCGGACGTGAAAGATGCTTGGTTGTCGATTGCGTATGCGGGCGTGATGTCCAGCGGTGTGGGGTATACCTTGCAGATTATTGGTCAAAAATATACCCGTCCTGCTGTGGCGTCGCTGGTAATGAGTTTGGAATCGGTGTTTGCCGTCTTGGCGGGTGTAGTGGTGCTTGGTCAGATACCCAGCGTGAAGGAAGGTATTGGTTGTGCATTGATGTTTGCGGCTATTATTTTGGCACAAGTACCTGAAAAGAGGAAAGCGGCATGAAGAAAACGTATCTCGCAATGCTTGCCGCTTTCGGTGGCAATTTTATCTTCGGCTTTAGTTTTTTGTTTAGTAAGACTGCCTTGGAAGTGAGCAGTCCGTCGGTATTACTTGCTTGGCGGTTCTTGCTTGCCTTTGTCGTCATGAATGTGGTGTTACTCACCGGCAAAGTCAAGGTTTCGTTTCGCGGGAAACCGCTTTTGTGGTTGTTGCTGATGGGGGCGTTTCAGCCGGTTTTATATTTTTATTTTGAAAATTATGGGTTGTTGTATTCCAACGCTACCTTTTCGTCGGTGATGATAGCACTGGTACCCATTGCTTCGTTGATTTTCGGAGCGTGTTTTATGAAAGAACGCCCCACGTGGTTGCAGACCTTGTGCAGTGTTGTCTCGGTTGGCGGTGTGATTTGGATGGCATTACGGCAAACTGCGAAAGGTGCGATTACACCACTTGGTATTGTATTGTTGGTTGGTGCGGTGATATCCGCTGTTGGTTTTAACGTTATCAGCCGCCGTAGTGCCGGGAAGGTGACCGCGTTTGAACGCACCTATATGATGTTTTTGGTAGGTGCTGTGGTGTTCGGTGTTGTGGCGGTTGCGGAGAATATACAGCAACCGTCTGCGTTGATTCTGCCGCTGGATGACGCTTCGTTTGTCATAGCGTTGCTGTATTTGGGTGTGATATCCTCTGTGGCGGCATTTTTGATGATAAACTATGCGAATACTTGGCTGCCGTTGTCAAGAGCGACTGTTTTTTCCAACGTTATCACGGTGGTATCGGTGTTTGCGGGCGTGGTATTGCTCAAAGAACCGTTTGATGTGTATATGTTGCTCGCTTCGGTTTTGATTGTGGGCGGTATTGCGGGTGTGCAGTATTTTTCAGCGTCGAAAAATTGACAAGCGCCACGGACAGTGTTATGATAATAGCGATTTTATGTTTGGAGGAAGTTACATGCTCGAATTACGCAATGTTTCTTTCGTTGTGGAAGATGAAAAAGGAGAAGAAAAGGCCATTTTAAAAGATGTGTCTTTGAAGATAGAAGAACGTTTTGTGGCGGTAACCGGCCCTAATGGCGGCGGTAAATCCACCTTGGCAAAAATTATTGCCGGTATTTACACACCCACCTCGGGACAGATTTTATTTAACGGTGTGGATATCACCGAAAAAAGCATTACCGAGCGGGCACAGATGGGGATTAGCTATGCATTCCAACAGCCTGTGCGGTTTAAGGGTATCACCGTAAAAGATTTGATTACGTTGGCGGCAGGAAAAGAACTTTCGGTTGCACAAACTTGTGAATATTTGTCAGAGGTTGGTTTGTGTGCCAGAGATTACGTTAATCGTGAAGTGAATGCGAGCCTGTCGGGTGGCGAACTTAAACGTATTGAAATTGCCATGATTATGGCACGTGGTACACAGCTTACCGTGTTTGACGAGCCGGAAGCGGGTATTGACCTGTGGAGTTTTAACAATCTTATTCAGGTGTTCAAAAAAATGTATGAGAAAAACAGTGGCTCTATTCTCATCATTTCTCACCAAGAGCGTATTCTCAATATCGCCGATAAAATCATTGTGGTTGCGGGCGGTAAAGTGAGCATGACGGGTAACAAGGACGAGGTGTTACCGTCGTTGTTGCAAGCGGAAAGCGTTTGTTCTGTTTTGACCGATAAACTGTAAAGGAGGCGACTTGTATGGATGATATTCAAAAAAATCTGTTGCGCGAAATCGCGGATTTACATGAAGTGCCGGAAGGTGCTTATAATATACGTGCCAACGGACAGTCGGCAGGTCGTCGTTCCACTGCGAATATTGAAATTATTACCAAAGAGGACAAGCCCGGTATTGATATTCGTATTGCTCCCGGTACCAAAAATGAAAGTGTGCACATTCCGGTTGTGCTCAGCGAGAGCGGCTTGAAGGAAATGGTGTATAACGATTTTTATATCGGTGATGATGCTGACGTGGTGATTGTTGCGGGTTGTGGTATTCACAACTGCGGCGAACAAAGTGCCGAACATGACGGTATTCACACGTTCTTTGTGGGCAAGAATGCCCGCATTAAGTATGTGGAAAAGCATTACGGCGATGGCGATGGCAGCGGGGAACGCATTATGAATCCCACTACCGTGGTGCATATCGCCGAGGGTGGCTATATGGAGATGGAAACTACCCAAATCAAAGGTGTGGATTCCACTAAACGCGCGACCCGCGCAACCATTGCAAAAGATGGCACGCTCATTGTACGAGAGAAGATTATGACACACGGCAAACAGTTTGCCGAGACAGATTTTGAGGTGGATTTAAACGGCGAAAATGCGGGTGCACATGTGATTTCCCGCTCGGTTGCCAAAGATACCTCTCATCAACTGTTTTTGTCCAAAGTCAACGGCAACAACCGTTGTAACGGCCATACGGAGTGTGATGCCATTATTATGGACGACGCGAGTGTGGCGGCTATTCCGCAAATCACCGCCAATCACGTGGAAGCCAGTCTCATTCATGAAGCGGCAATCGGCAAAATTGCGGGCGAACAACTCATCAAATTGATGACGCTTGGCCTAACCGAAAAGCAGGCGGAAGAGCAGATTGTCAGCGGATTTTTGAAATAAACCGGGGAGAAACGTATGCTTGGTGTTTTAGTGAATATGGTGGCGGGGGTGCTTGGCAGCACCATCGGACTGCTGTGTAAAAAGGGCATCCCCCAAAAAGTATCCACCGTGTTGATGTCGGGTGTCGGCTTGTGTGTGGTATACATAGGCATTGACGGTGCTTTAGAAGGCAGTAACACGGTGGCGTTGGTATTGGCGATGGCTTTGGGCGCTTTTCTGGGTGCTGTGCTGGACATTGACGGCGGTCTTAACCGACTGGGAGACAAGGTGACGTCTGTGTGTCGTGCGCGCAGCGGACAATTTTCTAACGTCGGTGAAGGATTCGTCAGCGGAACATTGTTGTTCTGTGTGGGTGCTATGATGGTGGTCGGCTCTTTGGAAGCGGGTCTTACCGGCGATAATACCACGCTATATATCAAATCGTTACTCGACTTTATTTCTTCTATGGTACTGTCGGTGACGCTCGGCGCAGGCGTGATGTTATCTGCTCTTGCGGTGGGTGTATTGCAAGGCAGCGTTGTGCTGTTATCAGGCGTTTTACAACCGTTACTCAGTGATATGGCGATTGCGGAGATGACCTGTGCAGGCTCGGTGATTATTTTCGGTTTGGGTTGTAATATGCTGGGATTCGGCAAAATTAAGGTGGCGAATTTGTTGCCCGCCATTATATTGGCGCCGTTGTTTGCGGTGCTGTGCAGTTGGATATGATAAAAAGCTGTTTGCATAAGCAAACAGCTTTTTATGTTTCAAATACGATGGAGCATACGTATTCTTTCTGTATGATGGTTTGTGTCTGCAATCCGCATACAGCAGGGAGCAGGGCAGTTTCGTTTGCTGTGGGGATGGTTTGCAAACCGATGCCGATACCTTTACCGGTCAGTTTCGCATACGCTTCTTTTCGGGTCCAAACAGCAGCAAAGCGTGTGGGGTGGTCGCCAATATAGGCACATTCAGCGGCGGTGCATGTGCGCTCTAATGTTTTGGGGTGCGGTAGACGGATGCGTTCAACATCCGCACCGACAGGTGCGGTATGCACAGCACAAAGCACCATATTGTCGATGTGACTAATACTGAAATGCAGTGGTACACTGTCGGTATACGGTTTTCCGTTTTTAGTATAAAGGATATGGATTTCCTGCGGAGGCATATCGCTTAGCTCCGACAGCATTTCGCGTGCCAATTGCACACCCGCTTGGTGCTGTTGTGCACGGGTAGGGCGTTCTATATCCAGTTGCAACAAACGGTACTGCACGGTGCCACCTCCTTTTTTGACAGTGTACCATATATTTTTCCGTTTGTCATTTTTTTCTTACAGATGATTGCAAATTTTCGAAAAATCGTGTATGATAAAAAAGAATGGGGGGTATCCGAATGCAATTGAAAATACAAAAAGTACGAGAAGGTGCTATATTGCCGGTGCGTGCTACTGATGGTAGTGCGGGTATGGATTTGCATGCGTGGTTGGAACAGCCGTTGACCGTTGAAGCGGGACAGCAGGTGCGTGTACCCACCGGTATTGCGATTGGATTGCCGCACAAAGAAACGGTGGCGTTGCTGTTTCCCCGCAGCGGACTGGCGGTCAAACACGGCATCACGCTTTCCAATTGCGTGGGTGTGATTGACAGCGATTACACCGGTGAAATCCAGGTGGGTATCATCAATCAAAGCGGGACGGCATATACCATACAACCGGGTGAGCGCATTGCCCAGATGGTGATTATGCCGGTATTACTGCCGCAACTCGAATTGGTGGACAGCTTGGAAGAAACGGCGCGCGGAGCGGGTGGCTTTGGCTCGACGGGGAGAACTTGATGAAAGAAATTATTTTAGCGTCGGCATCTCCACGTCGGCGTGAGATTTTGGAGTTGGCGGGTGTGCCGTTTGTGGTGCGTCCTGCCGCCGATGAAACGTCTCCCGACACCAAAGAACCTGCATTGTATGCGCTGCAATCGGCTAGAGCCAAATGCGAGGCGGTGGCGGCTCAATATCCCGATAGAGTGGTGTTGGGCGCAGATACGGTGGTTGTAGTGGACGGCACGATTTTAGGAAAACCCAAAACCGAACAAGAGGCAGTGGATATGCTGTTATCGCTTGGTGGTCGCACACATCATGTGCTGACGGGCGTATGGGTGTGTTCTCCCGCGCGATGTGACGGGTTTACCGAGAGCGCAGCGGTGGAGTTTTATCCCGTTACAGAGGAAGAAGCGAAAGCATATGTGGCGACGAATGAGCCGATGGATAAAGCGGGAGCTTACGCAATTCAAGGATACGGTATGCGGTTTGTGCGTGGCATTGTAGGTGATTTTTACACCGTAATGGGCTTGCCGGGCGCCAAAGTTTTGCGTTTCTTGGAGAAATTTTAAATAATTCTATCGGTATTTTGAAAAAATAGGAAATATTTTTTTATTTGTGTTGAGATTTTTTTGAAGATGCTATATAATAATATACTGCAAATTGCCAAGACTTTCCTTGTAAGAGGAGTTTACTATAGCGATTGAAAGGATGGAAGAGTTATGTGGTTTAACAGAGGCGATATCGGTATTGACCTTGGTACAGCGAATACGCTGGTATATATGAGAGGCAAAGGCATTGTCATGCGCGAACCGAGCGTTGTGGCGGTTGACCTAAAACGTGACGAAGTGATGGCGGTGGGTAAAGAGGCCAAAGAAATGATTGGTCGTACTCCCGGATCTATCTCTGCTATCCGTCCGCTCAAAGACGGCGTGATTGCGGATTTTGACGTCACGGCGGCGATGTTGCGCCATTTCATCAAAGCGGCACTCAAATCCACTTGGGCGCGTCGTCCGCGCATTATCGTGTGCATTCCCTCCGGTGTTACCGAAGTGGAACGTCGTGCGGTGGAAGATGCTGCCAGACAAGCGGGTGCTAAGGACGTTGAATTGATTGCTGAACCGATGGCGGCTGCTATCGGTGCGGGGTTGCAGGTCGAAGAAGCTGCCGGTTGTATGGTGGTGGATATCGGCGGCGGCACCTCTGAAATCGCTGTTATTTCGTTGGGCGATATCGTGGCTTTCTGCTCGGTGCGTACTGCGGGCGATGATTTTGATGATGCTATCATTTCGTATATCAAAAAGAAATATAATCTGCTCATCGGTGAACGTACCGCTGAGGATATCAAAATCAACATTGGCTCCGCTTTTGCAGATTCTGCAGAAGGTGAAATGGATGTTAAGGGTCGCAACTTGGTAGACGGTTTGCCCAAGAACATCACCATCACTGCTGATGAAGTGCGGGAGGCATTGGCTGACCCTGTTACCATCATTGTGGATGCCATTCGTTCTACTTTGGAGAGAACCCCGCCCGAGTTGTCTGCTGACATCATCACCAATGGTATTATGTTGACCGGCGGTGGTGCGCTTTTGCGTGGGTTGGATAAACTCATTTCGCATGAAACCGGGATGCCGGTGCATGTGGCGGAGGATGCGCTCGATTGCGTGGCTACCGGTACAGGTAAATGCCTTGACATCGGTATGACCAGCAATTTCCGTTCCAACCGCAGACTGTGATAGCGAACATTTTCTAGGTTTTTAAGCGGGGGACGGCGGTCGCCCGCTTTTCGCCTTTTTATCCTTTTGATTTTTTGAGTGGGAGGTGTGTCGGTGAAACACTTTTTTAAGACTGTTGGTTTTAAAATTTTAGGTGGGATAGCGCTGCTGTTGGTGGGCGTGATGATTTATGCCGCATCCAGTGTGGGCGTATCTACTTTTATTGCGTCTGCCGCGGGTGTACTGGTGACACCTTTACAAACGGCGGTGACGGCAACCTCGGATTTTGTTTCCGGCTTGTTCACCGGAACAAAGGATTTAAAAGCGCAGGTGGATGCGCTCACTACGGAAAACCGCGAACTGCGTGAGCAGGTTGTGGATTATGATGAGATAAAAATACAAAATGACTGGTATAGCCAAATTCTCAGTTTGCACGAAGAAAATCCCGACTACACCTTTGCGGACGGCAAGGTGATTACCATGGACCCGTCCGACCCGTTTTGCAGTTTCTCCATCAATGCGGGTTCTGCAGTGGGCGTTGAGGCCGGTGACCCCGTGGTGACCGCCGACGGTTTAGTTGGTATTGTGGAAGAGGTCGGTTTGACCTACAGTAAAGTACGCACGGTTTTACATCCCAACTTGAAAGCCAGTGCTTCTATCAGCCGTACCGATGAAAGCGGATACACCGGCGGTTCACTCACATTGGCACAACAGGGTGTTTTGCGTATTAATTATCTGGAACGGTCTTCTTCGGTTGTCAGCGGCGACTTCGTCGTGACTTCCGGTTTGGGCGGCGTTTTTCCGTCGGGGTTATTGATTGGACGTGTGACGTCCGTTTCTCCTGACAGCGATGGTATGACGTTGTACGGTTTGGTGGAACCGTTTGTGGATATTAAAAATTTGAAACGGGTTATGGTGATAACTTCGTTTGACGGCCAAGGCGAATAATAACAAAGGGGGACAAAGCGATGCCGAAACTGGGAAAAGGCAGAATCATTGCAAAAGTGGATAAACTGTATCTGCGTTGGTTCGCATATGCGTTGATGTTGTTGCTGGTTTCTTTGTTGCAGGCGGCACCGCGTTTGTTTCCCGTCATTGGTGGTGCGCATCCCAGTCCGCTGATAGCGATGGTGGTATGTATCGCCATGTTTGAAGGTCCGTTTGTGGGTGCCGCAGTGGGTGTCGGCGGCGGATTGTTGTGGGCGCTTTACGCGGACCGTTTGTTTGGCTTTGATGCGTTGCTGTTGCTGGTAGTCGGTTGTGTGTGCGGGTTGCTTGTGCAGGTACTTATCCGCAACAACTGGATGTCGGCGCTGTTGCTCAATGCCGCTACATTGTTTGTATATGTACTGGTGGATTGGCTGGTCCGGTACGTGCTGTTTGCACAAGCGGGTTTGTGGCATGCGTTGTGGCACATTCTATTGCCCAATGCACTATATACGTTTGTGTTATCTCCTGCGGTATATTATCTTGCATACCGTGTGGCGCGTAGTTTGCGGGAGAGTGAATAAATCGAATTTTCGTGGAAGGTGGTGACGGTGATTGTATATGCGTGATAACGATATAAGCGGCAAACGGCGGTTTACGTTAGCCATTATCATTGTATCGGTGTTTGCCATATTTGCGGTGGCGTTGTTCCGTGTTCAAATCGTACAAGGCGATTACTATGCGGAGGAAGCCAGTAATAACACTACCACCCAAATTGCCGTTTCTGCTTCTCGTGGTGAAATTTTGGACAAGAATTTGTCCCCCATAGCTATCAACCGTACCACGTATGCAATTATGCTTGACTATAATTATTTTCCCACGGGAGATTCTGCGCAAGCGCAAAAACAGCAAAATGAGTGTTTGTTGCAGTTGGCAGAGTTGTTGACCGAGACCGGCGAGAAGTGGAATGACTCTTTGCCGATTTCCTCGATGCAACCATATATGTTTGATGACACACGGGGTACGAGCGTGGAAACGCTCAAGTCGAAATTGCGTATGGCATCGTATGCAACCGCCGATAACTGCATGGCGGAAATGATAAAACTATATAACTTGGAAGAGTATAGTCAGGAAGAACAGCGCATTTTGGCGGGCATTCGTTTTGAAATGACTCTTAAACAGTTTGCAGTGCGCAATCCATATATGTTTGCGGGCGACGTTTCCCGTTCTACTATGTATCGGATTTTAGAAAACAATGCGTTGTATCCGGGCGTGGATGTAGAGCCGATACCGGCTCGTGAATACGTCAGCGGCGAAACTGCGGCGCATTTAATCGGCACAGTCGGTCCGATTTATGCTGAAGAATATGCCACCTTGAAACAACAAGGGTATGCCATGAACGACGAACTCGGTAAGAGCGGTATTGAAGCTGCCTTCGAAGATGAGTTACGTGGAACGGCGGGTGTTCGCGCATTAGTAAAAGATAAAGACGGCACGGTGCTGGATGAACAAGAAGCAAAAGCGCCGGTACCCGGTAATTCGGTGGTGCTGACCATCGATATGGATTTGCAAAAAACAGCCCAAACCGCTTTGGCAAACAAAGCGGCGGGTTTGCGGCAACTACCTACTTCCACCACCAATGGACACGATGTGAAAAGTGGTGCGGCGGTGGTGTTGGACGTCAAAAACGGCGGCGTGCTCACTTGTGCTTCGTGGCCGAGTTATGATTTATCCACCTATTCCGAAAATTATAACACATTGCTGAATGACCCTGACAATCCGTTGTTCAACCGTGCTTTGAACGGTGCGTTTGCATGTGGTTCTACCATGAAACCGGGTATTGCGTTGGCGGCATTGACCGAGGGGATTCTGTCTCCTTCGACCTTGTTGTCGTGCGGAGGCAAATATCTGTTTTACAGTGATTATCAGCCAAAGTGTATGGGCGTGCACGGACAGTTGAATGTGGTAACTGCGCTTGCTAAATCCTGTAACTTGTATTTCTACGATTTGGGTAGACAGATGGGTTCGGATTTGATGCTCAAATATTGCAAACTATATGGTTTTGGCTCTGCTACCGGCGTGGAAATTGGTGAGTCGGTGGGGACACTGGTGACACCCGAATACAAGAAAAAGCTGGGTGGTGCTTGGACGGCGGGCGATAATTTACAGCTGGCGATCGGACAAAATGGTTTGTATACGCCCATTCAGTTGGCGGCGTATGCGATGATGATTGCCAACGACGGTGTGCGATATGAAACCCATTTGGTGCATAGTATCCGCAGTTTTGACGGCACTTCAGAAGAGGTTGTGCAACCCAAAGTTGCCGCCAAAGCGGAGTGGTCGCAACAAGCGATGGACACCGTGCGGGAAGGTATGATACAGGTAGTCAAATCCGGTACGGCATATTCTTCTTTCGGTACGGCTACCTATTCGGTTGCCGCAAAAACCGGTACGGCACAAACCGGCCGTTCCGGAGAAAGTGACCATGGCGTTTTCATTGCGTATGCACCGGTGGAAAACCCCGAAATTGCGGTTGCTGTGGTGATGGAATGCGGCACTTCGTCTGCTTCCGCACAGGTGGCACGCGAGATTATGGATGCCTACTTTAATTCCAAAACGGTAGGCAACGCTCCCATACAAGATGGTGTGTTGTTGCCTTGAAAAAATTGTTTACTTTCGGACGGGTTTATGCTAGAATAATCGGTGTGTATGATTGTAAGAAAGGGGAGAGAAAATGGGTCGTATCATCGTGGTGACCTCCGGCAAGGGAGGTACCGGTAAATCTACCGTTTCTGCAGGCCTTGCGTATGCATTGGCGAGACTCGGAAAACGCATTTTATTGATTGACGGCGATGCGGGTTTGCGCAGTTTGGATTTGATGCTCGGTGTGGGCGGCAATACGGTGTATGACATTGCGGATGTGTTCGCGGGTCGTTGTGAGCCGGTGCGTGCCATTTATGCTTCTCCTGTTTTTCAGAACGTGTTTGTGATGCCCGCTCCCATCTCTTTGGAGCAACTGTGCACACCGCGTGAAATGCAGAAATTGTGTCGTGGGCTTTCTAAGTATTACGACGTGGTGATTGTGGACTGCCCAGCGGGCGTTGGACGCGGCTTTGAAACCGCGGTTGCCGCCGCCGAGCAGGCGTTGGTGGTTTGCACACCCGATATGGTATGTATGCGAGACGCACATATTTTGAGCGATTTGTTGGCGGATAAGCAAATCCCCGCACGGCTCATTATCAATCGTTTGCGCCCGCGTAAAATCATGGATGGCAGTATGCCGGACATTGATACCATTATTGATGAAAGTGCTTTGCAACTGCTCGGTGTGATACCCGAGGATGAAATGGTTGCAGTGGCAAATGCCAATGGCAGACCATTGCCGTTAGATTGTAATGCGGAAATTTGTTTTTCCAATATTGCGCGTCGCTTTATCGGAGATAACGTGCCGCTTGCGGCGTTGGAAAAAATGTGATGTGGGAGGAAACTGTATGAATATTGCTTTGATTGCACATGATGCAAAAAAGGAACTGATGGTACAATTTTGTATCGCATATTGCGGTATTTTGAGTCGCCACAATCTGTGCGCTACTGGCACTACCGGTAAAATGGTCGCGGAGGCTACCGGTCTCAATATCACACGATATATGAGCGGCAACCAAGGCGGCGAGGAGCAGATTTCCGCCCGCATTTCCTGTGATGAAATCGACCTCTTATTGTTTTTCCGTGACCCGCTCACCGTGAAAGATCATGAGAGCAATGAGAGTGATATGTTCCGTTTGTGTGATATGCGCAGTATTCCGGTGGCGACCAACATCGCTACCGCTGAAGTGCTCATTCACGGTTTGGAACGCGGCGACCTTGATTGGCGTAATATCGTCAATCCGCACAATGCGTAATTTTGACGCATATAGGTTCTCAATCAAGAAGGGATGAAACATAATGGAGTTAATTACACAAGCACCGCGCGGTACGGAGGATGTATTGCCTGCGGAAAGTTATAAATGGCAGTATATTGAGCAAACGGCGTTGGGCGTTGCTTCGGATTTCGGGTATGCGGAAGTGCGCACGCCCGTTTTTGAGCATACCAACCTCTTTTTACGCTCGGTCGGTGAGACAACCGATGTGGTGCAAAAGGAAATGTATACTTTTGAAGACAAAGGCGGTCGTTCCATTACCTTGCGCCCCGAAGGCACCGCCGGTGCCGCCAGAGCGTTGCTGGAACACGGCTTGCACAACGGCACTTTGCCTGTAAAGGCGTCTTACATTACATCGTGCTATCGCTATGAAAAGGCACAAAAAGGCAGATTGCGTGAGTTCCACCAGTTCGGCGTGGAATGTTTTGGCGCTGCCGCTCCGCAAGCGGATGCCGAAGTGATTTCTTTGGCATATCAGGTGTTGCAAAATTTGAAAATCAAGGGTGTTACCCTGCGCATTAACTCGATTGGTTGTCCCACCTGTCGTGCGAAATACCATGCGGCACTCAAAGCTTATTTCGAGGCAGAGAAAGAGAATTTATGTGGCACGTGTCTGGATAGATTGGACCGCAACCCCATGCGTATTCTCGATTGCAAATCGCCGGTTTGCGCGGAGATTGCCGCCAAAGCTCCCGTGATGCTCGATTTCTTGTGTGATGATTGTGCACAGCATTTTGAAGCGGTGAAAGCGGCGCTTACCGCTGCCGAGTTGCCGTTCGAAGTGGATACCCATATCGTGCGTGGTCTCGATTATTACACCCGCACCGTGTTTGAGTTTGTTTCGGACAGCGGTTTGACTGTATGCGGTGGTGGCCGGTATGACGGATTGATTGAAGAACTTGGCGGCCCGCATTTGCCATCGCTGGGTTTTGGTATGGGTCTGGAACGCATTTTGATGATTATGGAAGAACACAACGTACCGTTCCCCGCGGCACCGCAGTGTGAAGTGTATTTCGCACCCATGGGCAGTGCGGCGGCAACACGTTGTTTTGCGATTGCAACCAAATTGCGTGACGGCGGTGTAGCGGCCCAAACCGACATTGTCGGCAGAGGTTTAAAAGCACAGATGAAATATGCCGATAAACTCGGTGCAAGATACGTCATCGTAGTGGGAGACAGTGAGTTGGAAAACGGTATTGCGCAGCTCAAAGATATGCGTACCGGCGAGACAGAGGACGTGCAACTGGATGACAGCTTGTATACCACTTTGTATAACAAATCTCTTGACCGGCAGTTAGCCGGTATGGCAGACTTGTTCACCAGCGTAGCGGAGTAAGAGAGGATGAACAATATGGCAGAAACAGTTAAAGGATTAAAACGCACCGATTATTGCGGTGTTTTCAGAGAAGCGGATGCCGGCAAAGAAGTGACCGTTTTCGGTTGGGTGCAACGTCAGCGTGACCTCGGACAGTTAATTTTTGTGGATTTGCGTGACCGCACCGGTATTTTACAGTTGGCATTTGATGAGGATACCGACCGTGCCGTTTTCGAGAAAGCGGCGACGTTGCACAGCGAATACGTTGTTGCGGCTGTGGGCAAAATCCGTGTGCGCACCTCTAAAAACCCCGAACTCCCCACTGGTGATATTGAGGTGGCGGTGAGTGAGTTGCGTATTCTCGGCAAAGCGGAGACCACGCCGTTTGAGATTTTGGAGGATACCAACACGGCCGAGGCATTGCGACTCAAATATCGTTACCTCGACTTGCGCCGTCCCAACCTGCAACAGAATTTGTTGTTCAGACACAAGGTGACCATGCTCACCCGTAAATATTTTGATGAAAACGGCTTTATCGAACTGGAAACCCCCATGCTCATCAAGTCCACACCCGAAGGTGCGCGTGACTTTTTGGTGCCCAGCCGTATTCACAACGGCGAGTTTTATGCATTGCCGCAGTCGCCGCAGTTGTATAAACAATTGTCGATGGTAGCAGGCTTTGACCGTTACGTGCAGTTGGCACGTTGCTTCCGCGACGAAGATTTGCGTGCAGACAGACAGCCTGAATTCACTCAGATTGACATGGAAATGTCCTTTGTGGACGTTGAGGATGTGCTGGCTATCGGCGAAGGCTATGTCAAAACTTTGTTTAATGAAATGCTTGGCGTGGATATTCCGTTGCCGTTGCCGCGTATGACCTATACCGATGCGATGGAAAGATACGGTTCGGACAAACCCGACACCCGCTTTGGTATGGAAATCATCAATTTGGATGATACCGTGAGAGATTGCGGATTTGGCGTGTTTGCTTCCACTGTGCAAAACGGCGGTACGGTGCGTGCTGTCAACGCAAAAGGTGCGGCGGCATCGCTTTCTCGTAAAGAGATCGACAAGCTCACCGAAATGGTGCGTGGTATCGGCGGTAAAGGCCTTGCATATATTCGTTGGACTGCGGACGGCATGAACGCTTCTTTCGGCAAATTTATGACCGAAGAAGAAATGCAAAATATCATCAACGTGACCGGTGCCCAGCAAGGCGACGTGGTGCTCATTGTGGCAGACTCTTCCAAAAAGCATGCACTGTCCATTTTGGGCGCGGTACGTTTGGAACTTGCCAATAAACTGAACATCGCCCGTGAGGGATATAATTTCCTCTGGATTACCGAGTTCCCGTTCTTCGAAAAAGACGAGGAGAGTGGGGAATGGGTGGCGATGCATCATCCCTTCACCTCACCGCTCGATGAATGTATCGAATATCTGGACGTGGCACCCGAAAAGGTGTTTGCCAAAGCGTATGACTTGGTACTCAATGGTATCGAATTGGCATCCGGTTCTATCCGTATTACCGACCCTGAACTGCAAGGACGGATGTTCCGTGCGCTCGGTCTGTCGGATGAAGAAGCGGAAGAGAAATTCGGCTTCCTCACCGGTGCTTTCCGTTACGGCGCACCGCCGCACGGCGGCATGGGCATCGGCCTTGACCGACTGGTGATGCAGATGCTCGGCGCACCGACATTGCGTGATGTCATTGCGTATCCGAAAGTACAGAATATGCGTGAGTTGATGACCGATTGTCCCGCAAGCGTGGACGAACAGCAATTAACCGACCTCGGCATTGCCGTTATTAGAACAGAAGAATAAAAGAAAAAGCACATTCCCAATTGGGAATGTGCTTTTTTAATGTTTTAAAGAACTTTTGCGAGGAAGGATTGCAAGCGTTCGCACTGCGGGTTTTCGAAGATGTCGGCGGGGGTGCCTTCTTCTAATATCTGCCCCTCGTCCATAAACAACACACGGTCGGCGACTTCTTTTGCAAAGCCCATTTCGTGTGTGACCACCACCATAGTCATACCGTCAGCGGCGAGCTCTTTCATAACGTCCAACACTTCGCCGACCATTTCGGGGTCGAGTGCAGAAGTGGGTTCGTCGAACAACATCACTTGCGGTTGCATGCACAGTGCACGCACGATGGCGATACGTTGTTTTTGTCCACCGGACAATTGGCTGGGATAGGCATTTGCTCGGTCGGCAAGACCGACACGTTGTAACAGTCTCATTGCTTCCGCTTCCGCTTCTTGTTTGCTTTTTTTGAGGATTTTGATGGGAGCAATGGTCATATTACCGAG
Source organism: Acutalibacteraceae bacterium (assembly GCA_045634325.1). Taxonomy (GTDB): domain Bacteria; phylum Bacillota; class Clostridia; order Oscillospirales; family Acutalibacteraceae; genus URNF01. The sequence continues at coordinate 121,052 of JAZRAA010000016.1, forward strand.
AATGGTCATATGCGGAAACAGATTGAAATGCTGGAACACCATACCCATCTTTTGACGATGTACGTTTATGTTCACTTTGGGGTCTGCAATGTTCACACCGTCAAATTCGATTTTGCCGGAAGTGGGCAGTTCCAAGAGGTTGAGGGAACGTAAGAAGGTGGATTTACCACTGCCGGAAGGACCGACCACTACCACCACTTCACCTTTGCGAATGTCGGTGTTGAGACCGTCAAGAGCACGAACGGTGCCACCGTTGTAGTGCTTTTTCAAATCTTCTACGTGAATTAAAATTTCATTAGCGTTCACTCTTACGCAACCTCCTTTCCAGTTTACCGACCAGCCACGTGAGCACGACCACCATAATCAGATAGATGAGTGCTACCGCAATCAACGGCATAAACGCCGAGAAGGTACGGCCGCGAATGAGGTCGCCCGCTTTGGTCAGGTCCATAATGCCGACGTAACCGGCGATGGAGGTTTCTTTGAGCAACACGATAAATTCGTTACACAAGGTGGGGAGTACCGCTTTGAACATCTGCGGAATGATGATGTAAATCATGGTTTGCAGATAGTTAAAGCCCAGTGAACGTCCCGCTTCGAATTGGCCGCCGTCGATGGACATGATGCCTGCACGGAAGATTTCCGCTACGTATGCGCCGGAGTTGATACCAAAGGCAATCATCGCAATCATGGTGCCGTCGGTAGAGGAGGCGAAAATGATGAAATACATAATCATCAACTGCACTACCACAGGCGTGCCACGGATAACCGTTAAGTATAATTTGCAAATCGCATTGAAAAAGGACAGCAGATAATAGCCAACACCGCCGTGTAGCTTCAATGATTCTTTGTTTTTGTCGTAGGAGGAACGCACAGCCGCAATCACGACACCGATTGCAATACCGAGCATCAGTGCAATAAAGGTGATATACAGTGTGTTGCCCAAACCTTGCAATAACCATTTCCAGCGGTCGCCCTTGATGAAGTTCAAGGTGAATTCATCGACTATATCGGCAATCCACGGGATTTGGGCAATTTTTTGTAACCATTCAGGCATAGAAAAATTCCTTTCCAGCGCAAATCAGAGCGGCGGGAACCGCCGCTCTGATTGCGAACCAATGTACGAAGTTTTGTTTATTTACTGGGGATATATTTTTCGATGATAGCGGCAACGGTGCCGTCTTCGGTCAACTCTTTAAGTGCGTTGTTGACTTTTTCGAGCAGTTCGTTGTTTTCTTTTGCAATGCAGATAGCATAATCTTCGTCAGCGTATGCGCCTTCGAGAATTTTCAGGCCGTCGTTGGATTCCACGAAGGATTTTGCCGGTTCGTTATCGATGATAACAGCGGTCACTTTGCCTTCTTTCAAAGCGGAAACAGCAGTCGGGCCGTCTTTGTAACGGATGACATTTTCTTCGCCGAAGCCCCATTTAGCAGGTGCGTCGGAAGCATAGATGTCACCGGTAGTATCCTGCTGTACGCCGATTTTGATGCCTTCTTTGGTGCCGGCGGGGTTGCCATCTGCATCGAAGCCGGTGTAGAATTCTTCAAAGCTGGTATAAGTGGAATCTGCTAAAACGATAACCGATTGGATGCCTTTGGCGTAGGTGTTGGTGAAGTTGACGCTTTCTTTGCGTTCGTCGGTCACGGTCATGCCAGCCATGCCCATATCGTATTTACCGGATTGCACACCGCCGATGATGGAGCCGAATTCCACATCGTGAATTTTCAGTTCCATGCCGAGTTTTTCAGCAATTTTACCGGCGATTTCCACGTCGATGCCGGCAAAGTTTTCGCCGTCTTTGTATTCATACGGCGGGAATGCGGCGTTGGTCGCCATGTCCAAAGTGTTGTCTTCTTTTTTGCCGCAACCGACAAAGGTCAGCAGAGAGGCGGCGATGGCGACAACTGCCAAAACGGATAAAATCTTTTTCACAATCATAACCTCTTTCTTTGTTTGTTTATGTAGAGAAACATATTGTTTCCCCTTGTGACAGATAGATGATAGCATATCTTTTCAAGAAATGCAAGAAAAACATATAATAAAGTATATTTTTATACATTTATACATAATTTTATGCATAGATGTGTCTTTTTAGTAACCAACTATTGACTTTTTTTATAAAAAAGTATATGATACTGTAAAAGCTGTGACGGAGACAGTACCTATTTTTGAAACTGTCAGCGAGTTGGGGATGGTGTGAGCCCGACAAGGAGTAGAAAATAGCGAATATCCCTCCTGAGCTGTCGGCTGAAAGGGTAGCGAGTAAGTTAGACCGGTGCTTCACCGTTAGCGGAAGCGGATATCCGAAACGTTTGGTTTCGCGTATCGTCGTAATAGGTGGTAAACGAACAACCTTCGTCCTGTTATGCGTGGACGGAGGTTATTTTTTTAGAAAACGGAGGCAGAACAATGTATCGCAAGGTATCAACCAACCTCAATTTTGTGGAACGCGAGAAACAAGTAGAAAAGTTTTGGGCAGATAATGCTATTTTCGAAAAGAGCATGGACAGCCGTAAGGAAGGGGAGACCTATACTTTCTATGATGGTCCTCCGACCGCAAACGGCAAACCGCACATCGGTCACGTGCTTACCCGTGTTATCAAAGACATGATTCCGCGTTACCGCACCATGAAAGGCTATATGGTGCCGCGTAAAGCGGGCTGGGACACCCACGGTCTGCCGGTGGAATTAGAGGTGGAAAAACTGTTGGGCCTTGACGGCAAAGAGCAGATTGAAACTTATGGTTTAGAGCCGTTTATCGAAAAATGTAAAGAGAGCGTCTGGAAATATAAGGGCATGTGGGAGGATTTCTCCGGCACTGTCGGTTTCTGGGCGGATATGGATGACCCGTACGTTACTTATGACAACAATTTTATCGAGTCTGAATGGTGGGCATTAAAGCAAATCTGGGATAAAAAGCTTTTGTATAAAGGCTTTAAGATTGTGCCGTATTGCCCGCGTTGCGGAACGCCGTTGTCCAGCCATGAGGTTGCACAAGGCTATAAAAATGTGAAAGAACGCAGTGCAGTCGTGCGCTTTAAGGTGGCGGGTGAGGATGCTTGGTTCCTCGCTTGGACCACTACGCCGTGGACGTTGCCGTCTAACGTGGCGTTGTGTGTCAACCCGAAAGATACTTATTGCCGCGTGAAGGCCGCTGACGGACAGACGTATTATATGGCAGAGGAATTGCTGGACAGTGTGCTCGGCAAACTTGCTGCGGATGACACTCCCGCTTATGAGATTTTAGAACGCTTTGCGGGCGCCGATTTGGAATATAAGCAATATGAGCCGCTGTTTGATTGCGCAAAGGTGAAAGCGGATGCGCAACACAAAAAAGGTTTTTATGTGACGTGTGCCGATTATGTTACCATGACCGACGGTACGGGCATCGTGCATACCGCACCCGCATTCGGTGAAGACGACGCACAGGTTGGCAGAAAATACGATTTGCCATTTGTGCAATTGGTAGATGCGCAGGGCAACATGACAGACGACACCCCCTTTGGCGGTTTGTTCGTGAAAAAGGCTGATCCGCTGGTGTTGCAGGAGTTGGAAGAACGTGGTCAACTCTTTGATGCGCCGAAATTTGAACACGATTATCCGTTCTGTTGGCGTTGTGATACCCCGCTTTTGTATTATGCAAGAGAATCGTGGTTTATCAAAATGACCGACGTGCGTGATGACCTTATCCGCAACAACAATACGATTAACTGGATTCCTGAAAGCATCGGTAAAGGCCGTTTCGGCGACTGGTTGCTCAATGTGCAGGATTGGGGTGTCAGCCGTGACCGCTATTGGGGCACGCCTCTTAACATTTGGGAATGTAAGTGTGGCCACCGTCATTCTATCGGCAGCATTGCAGAACTGAAAGAAATGTCCCCCAACTGCCCCGAGAATATCGAATTGCATCGTCCTTTCATTGATGCAGTGACCATCACCTGCCCGCATTGCGGTGAGCAGATGCGCCGTGTACCCGAGGTGCTCGATTGCTGGTTTGACTCCGGTTCCATGCCGTTTGCACAGCATCATTATCCCTTTGAAAACCAGGATTTGTTCGAGCAACAATTCCCCGCCGATTTCATTTCCGAGGCGGTGGACCAGACACGTGGTTGGTTCTATTCGTTGCTTGCGATTTCCACCTTGCTGTTCAATAAAGCACCGTATAAAAATGTCATCGTGCTCGGTCACGTGCAGGACGAAAACGGACAAAAGATGTCCAAATCCAAAGGCAATGCCGTTGACCCGTTTGAAGCACTTGAAACTTACGGTGCGGATGCCATTCGTTGGTATTTCTACAGCAACTCTGCTCCGTGGCTGCCCAACCGTTTCCACGGTCGCGCCGTAATGGAAGGTCAACGCAAGTTGATGGGCACGCTGTGGAATACGTATGCGTTCTTTGTATTGTACGCTGATATTGATAAGTTTGATGCCACCAAATATACTCTCGAATATGATAAACTTTCGGTGATGGATAAGTGGTTGTTGTCCAAACTCAATACTTTGGTTGCGGAAATGGACAAAAATCTTGAAAATTATCGCATCCCCGAAGCCGCCCGCGTGTTGCAGGAGTTTGTGGATGAGATGAGTAACTGGTATGTTCGTCGTTCCCGTGAACGTTTCTGGGAAAGCGGTATGCCGCAGGATAAAATTAATGCGTATATGACGTTGTATACGGCATTGGTCACCGTGTGCAAAGCGGCGGCACCCATGATTCCGTTTATGACCGAGGATATTTATCAGAACTTGGTGCGTTCTTTGGATGCTACCGCACCCGAGAGCATTCATTTGTGTGAGTATCCGGTTGCCGATGAAACACTCATCAACAAAGAACTGGAAGCGGCGATGGAAGAAGTACTGCAAATCGTGGTGCTGGGTCGTGCGGCGAGAAACGGTTCTAACCGCAAAAACCGTCAACCGCTTGCTAAGATGTACGTGAAAGCGGAAACGGCTCTGGATGCTTTGTATCAGCAAATCATCGAGGAAGAACTCAACGTCAAGGCAGTAGAATTTGTGGAAGACACTTCCGCATTCTCTTCTTACACCTTCAAACCGCAACTTAAAACTGTCGGCCCCAAATACGGCAAACAGCTGGGCGAAATTCGTACTGCACTTGCTGAAATTGACGGCACGGTGGCGTATGCCGAATTGCAATCGGCGGGCGTGCTGACCTTGCACTTGCCTTCGGGTGATGTGGCTCTGGCGGAGGAAGATTTGCTCATCGATACGGCACAGCAAGAAGGTTTCTACACCTTGTCGGACCGTGGTGTGACGGTGGTGTTGGATACCACTTTGACTCCCGAACTGATTGAAGAGGGTTTTGTGCGTGAGATTATCAGCAAACTGCAAACCATGCGTAAAGAGGCAGGTTTTGAGGTGACGGACCATATTACCGTGTATGTTGACGGCAACGAAAACCTTGCTGAACTGATTACTCGCAATGCGCAAACCATTTGTGAAGACGTGTTGGCGGACGGCATTGTGATGCAAGAGACCGACGGCTTTGTCAAAGAATGGGATATCAACGGTGAAACCGTTACATTCGGTGTTATGAAAAAATAATGAAAAAACGCTCGTGGTGTTTTAAACATCACGAGCGTTTTTTTATGTAGTTTAGCAGTAAACCTTTATGCAGTCTCGTCGGGAGACAAGCAAAGTGCTGCTTTGATTTTTTCGGCACGTTCCTCTGTCGAGAGGGTGGGGGTGCGGAAAAATTGCATCAAGTATTCGACGTTGCCGTTGGTGCCGTGAATGGGGGATACGCTCATGTCTGCAAAGTACAGGTGATTTTGAGCGGCACTGTCGACGATGCTTTCCATCAATTCGGGCAAAATGGAGGGGTCTTTGATGATACCGTTTTTGCCCAGTGCCTTTTGCGGTGCTTCGAATTGCGGTTTGATAAGACAAACGACCTGTCCTTCTGTTGACAGCACGGCGTCCATGGCAGGAAAAATCTTGGTGAGCGAGATAAACGAAACGTCTGCCGTCACCATATCGCATATTCCCACTTGTTCGGGAGTCAGACGGCGGGCATTGGTGCGTTCTAACACGGTCACCCGCTCGTCGTTACGCAGTTCCCACGCGAGAATACCGTATGCCACGTCCACTGCACATACGTGTCCGGCACCGTGTTGCAACAGACAGTCGGTAAACCCGCCGTTGGAAGCGCCGATGTCACACACCCGCAGTCCCGTGGGGTCAACGTTGAACACATGCAGTGCTTTCTCCAGCTTATATCCTGAACGGCTCGCATATTTGCGGGCTTTTTCTTTTAATGTTAAAACCGTATCCGCCGGTATGGTCATACCCGGCTTGTCGGCAGGCGTTTGTCCGATAAGCACGCGGCCTTCCATGATTAGAGCGGCGGCCTCTCTTTCGTCTACGCCCAATTGTTTGGCGGCAAGTATATCTAAACGAATGGTCTCCATGTATATCTCCTTATTCTATAGTGATTTCGTATTTCATTAGCAATGCGCACGGGCGATAGGACAGTTTGGATTTGCGTAATCCCATATCGCCCGCATCGTCCTCACGGTTGATGTATGCGACGCCGTCGGTTGCCATATAGCGTGCAAAAGCATTGGAAATTGCCTGATACACGCCGGTATACCGCCAGTCAGCTTTTTCCACGTGCACGCACAGCATATCCCGCACGATTTCGCCTGCTGTGACGGCGATGATGTTACCGTCTTTTTGCAAAATACCCGCTTTGATGCCGAGCGATTGCATATTTTCTAATAATTCGCAACTGCGTTGCCATTCTTCTTGTTCAACGGCGGAAATAGTACCCGTTGCGGCACGCTGTTGTGCGAAATTTTGGATGAAAGACACCGCACGGGGAACATCTTCCGGTTGCAAAGGGAGAAAAATACTTGTAGGATTTTCTTTCCAGAAACGGCGAAGATGATTGCGCTTAGCAGCCAGATGTCTACCCGGAAATTGCAGAAAAGTGTTGTAATCATACAAATAATCAGCGCTGTCTCGCCATTCTTTGATTTTACAGCGGTCGTGAAAGTGTTGCAGTATCAGCGGCACCGCTTTTTCGGGCACCCCGGCAAAGCGCAACGGGATTTGCCGTTCAAGACAATATTCTTCTAAAAAGGTTAGTGCGGCAGAAAGGTTACCGTTTCCGATAGGGAAGGTGAAATAGTCTCCCGCTTTTAATGTGATGCGACACAACAGCATGTCCGCATGGATGCAATATGCTGTTTTGAGAAATTTGCGCCACATAAACGCAACACCCGCAGTATAATCGCACAAACGATACGGTTGCGCCTCATAAAACGAACGCAATTGCGGCGCATCGGCGGCTTTTAGTGGGGTGAATACGGACACGGCAATCCCTCCTTCCCGATTTTTTCTTTTCTTTTATAGCATATCTCTTTTTTGCTTTTTTTTCAACATTTTTTCAAAATTAGAATAGGTGTATTTTGGAGGGGAACTATAAGAGAGAATATCAAGGAAGGGAAGTTGACGATATGAATACACCGTTTCAAAAATCGGTAGAGGCTCATTTACAAACGATGAGCGGGAAAGCGAGCGCTAAGGAATTGCACGATGCGGTGGCGGGTGCGGCGATGGAACTGCTGCGCCCGCATTGGAAACGTACAGAGGGCAGAAGAGCGGCATATTTTTCTGCGGAATTTTTGCTGGGGAGATTGACCACTGCCAATTTGTTTAATATGCAGTTGTTAGACCAAGCAACAGAATTGTTTCAAGCACAGGGGATAGATGCCGTGGCGTTAGAGGAAATGCGGGATGCGGCACTCGGTAACGGTGGTTTAGGCAGATTGGCGGCGTGTTTTTTAGAAGCGGCGGCCACCCATAACATTCCGCTCGATGGATACGGTATACGGTATCGATACGGTATTTTTGCACAGCAATTTAAAAATGGTTTTCAAACCGAGCGAGAGGATGATTGGCTCAAAGACGGCGATATGTGGTCGGTGCGGCGTGAGGATGAGCGGGTGTTGATTGCTTTCGGAAAGGAATCGGTGTGGGCGGTGCCGTATGATATGCCGATTATCGGATATGGCATGAAAACCGTGAACACTCTGCGCTTGTGGCAAGCCGAAGCGGTACAGCCGTTTGATTTTGCGGCATTTGACAAAGGACAGCACGCCGCGGCTTTTGCGCAGCAAACAGCGGCGCAGAGTATCAGCGCAGTTTTGTATCCCAATGATAACACCCCCGCCGGCAAAAAACTGCGTTTAAAACAGCAGTATTTCTTTGCGGCGGCATCGTTGCAGGATTTGTGGCGGGGATTTGAACAACGCGGATTGGATGTGATGACGGCGTTTGGCGAGCAGTGTGTTATTCAATTAAATGATACGCATCCTACGGTGGCGATTGCGGAGTTTTTACGCCTTGCAACTGACAAGGGGGTTGCCTTTGCAGATGCGTTAGCCGTAGCCAGAAAGGTGTTTGCCTATACCAACCACACCATCATGCCTGAAGCATTGGAGAAGTGGGAGGTTACGCTTTTTAAAAGCGTTTTGCCGCAGGTGTATCCTGTCATCAAACGATTGCAACAACAATTGCGACAAGAATTGCGGGATAGAGGCGTGACCGATTTTGATGCGTTTGATATTTTGCAAGACGGCAAAATTCATATGGCACGAATGGCGTTGTTTGCCTCGCATGCGGTCAATGGTGTGGCGGATATTCACACAGGGTTGCTCAAAACACGGGTATTGCCCGCATGGTATGCACAATATCCCGAACGGTTTTTCAATATCACCAACGGTATTACCCAACGTCGTTGGCTTGCGCTTGCCAATCCGGAATTGTCTGCGCTCATCAGTGACCGCATTGGCAGTGATTGGTTGACCGATTTGTCACGGTTACAGGAATTGAAAACTTTTGTCGGTGATAGAGAGTTTTTAGAACAATTGCGCTTTATGCGGCAAAAAAAGAAAAAACAACTGGCACGCTATATGGAGAAAAAAGACGGTCTCTCATTGCGTTGGGATTTCATGCTGGATGTGCAAATCAAACGCTTGCACGAATATAAACGTCAATTTTTGAATGCGTTGTCCATTTTGGATATTTGTTTTGGATTGCAAGACGGCAGTATAGAGGATTTCACACCGACGGCGTTCATTTTCGGCGGCAAAGCGGCACCCGGGTATCACCGTGCCAAAGCGATTATCAAATGTATTCATGCGGTGGCAGAGTATGCGGCGCGTGACCCTAAACTTGCCGACAAAGTACAGGTGTTGTTTGTAGAGGACTATGGCGTATCGTATGCTGAGAAACTCATTCCCGCTACGGATATTTCGGAACAGATTTCTACTGCCGGCACCGAAGCATCGGGCACGAGTAATATGAAATTTATGCTCAACGGTGCTGTGACGCTTGGCACGTATGATGGTGCGAACATTGAAATCGTGCGGGAAGCGGGTAATGAGAACAACTATATTTTCGGCGCCACGGTGGAGGAACTTGAACGTGTTCGACCGCAGTATAAACCGCAAGAATTGTTAGACACGCAACCGCGCTTGCGACGGGTGGTGGAAGCGCTCACTGACGGCACTTTGGATGACGGTGGTTTCGGCATGTTTAAGGAGTTGCAACAATCGTTGTTGCAAGCGGATTGGCAAGCGGCGGATTACTATTATCTGCTTGGTGATTTTGCTGCCTATCAGGAAACCCGCTTGCGTGTCAATCGGGAGTATCGTGACGGCGATGCGTTTGCAAAGAAAATGTTGTATAATATCGCATCGGCTGGCGTTTTTTCTGCCGACCGTGCGGTGAAGGAATATGCTGAGAAAATTTGGCAGGTATAAAGAAAACGGTCGGGAACTTCCCGACCGTTTTCTTTGTTGCATGCACAGGGATTTTATGGTATACTGTTTTATACATAAATGTAAAGTAAGAATACGGATGTTTCACTTTGCGTTTTTCTTTTCGACAAAATTCGTGTATTTTTTCTATTAAGAGGTGAAAGATATGGCATGTGCTTTTATCTTATACAATCCGCTTGCGGGCAATGGGCGTTGTACCGAAAAAATGCAACGCTTGACACATATTTTGACCGATAAAATGGTATACTGTGATGTAACTGCGGATGAAACATATACGCAACGACTGTCACAGTTGGAGGCAGAGGATTATATCGTGGTTTGCGGCGGTGACGGTACACTCAACCGCTTTTCTAACAGCATTGCTGATATGGAAATACCGAATGATATTCTGTATTATCCGTGTGGTAGTGGCAATGATTTTGCAAATGACGTAGGTATGCTGAAAACGGAAAAACCGTTTTCGGTGAAACGATACTTGCAGAATTTACCTACAGCGCAAGTCAACGGAAAAACCTATCGTTTTATTAACGGCGTTGGGTTGGGATTGGACGGACATTGTATTGAGCAAGCTGAACTTTTGCGTGCCAAAAGTCGTGAACGTATCAATTATAAATGGATCGCACTCAAAGGACTGCTTTTTCAGTATACGCCCACCAATGCAACCGTGACGGTGGACGGTGTGACACGCACCTATGAAAAGGTGTGGCTGGTTCCTACCATGTTCGGACGGCTTTACGGTGGCGGTGTGATGCCCGCTCCCGCACAAGACCGCAACGGTGATACCCTGACGGTGATGGTGGCGCACAATTTGAGCAAACTGCGTACACTAACATTGTATCCTACCATCATGAAAGGTAAACATGTGCGGCATACCCGTTATATAGAGATGTTGCAGGGCAAACACATAACCATTTCGTTTGACCGTCCTTGCGCGATGCAAATAGATGGGGAGTCGGTGCACAATGTTTGCTCGTATACAGTGTGTGCGAGCGGTGTAAAGCAATCTGACTTTGCAGATGAAAAAACGGCCTGCAGTTTGCAATAAGGAGAGAATATATGAAAAAGGGTTTCAAACGGCTGTTGACCGGTACGGGCGTTGTGGCGGCGGTAACGGCCGCGGCAACGGCGGCTACGTATATACTCACCAGAAAGTTGGTGACGGTGGCGTTAGACCGCGAGGAGCCTAAAACAATTGGTAAATCGAAAGAGTTGTTGACCGGCAATGCCAATATTGAACAAGTGCTGGAAATGCAACAAGAGATTGCCGTGAAATTGGAAACTGCTGACTGTGAGGTTGTGGAAATCACAGCGCAGGACGGCACAAAGCTGGTTGGGCATTTGCATCGTGCCGAGCAGGCAAAGCGCACGGTGATTGCTATGCACGGTTGGCGTTCTTCTTGGGCAAAAGATTTTGGTATGCTGGCAGACTTTTTGTTTGATAACCGGTGCAACGTTCTGTTTGCGGAACAGCGTGGGCAAGGACAGAGCGGTGGTGAATATATGGGGTTCGGTCTTACCGAACGATTTGATTGCTTGGATTGGATTACGTGGGCTTGTGAACAGTCGTTCTCCGATTTGCCGATATACCTTGCGGGTATTTCGATGGGTGCCACTACGGTGTTGATGACAGCCGGTTTTGCATTACCTCAACAGGTGCACGGTATATTTGCCGATTGCGGTTTTACTGCGCCGGAAGAAATTTGGAGACATGTCGCTAAAAATATGCACGTATTGTATGATGGATTATGCGGTAGTCTGGCAAGTGCTCTGTTTAAAAAGAAAATCAATGTAGAGGTGGATTCGTACTCCACTTTAGAGGCGATGGCTGACTGTAAAGTGCCTGTGCTTTTCATTCACGGGACAGACGACGCATTTGTCCCGATTGAGATGACTTATGAAAATTACAAAGCCTGCGCGGCGCAAAAGCGGTTATTGGTGGTTCCGGGTGCCGAACATGGTATGAGTTATGTGGTAGATAAAGAAGGATATGAGGCCGCTGTCAAGGACTTTTGGCGGGAGTTTGATTAAAGTTAGGAATGAAAAAAGCAGATGCCGTAAAAACGGCATCTGCTTTTTTGGAGCTGGTTGACGGACTTGAACTGAACTTGCATAGCAAGTTCCAGAAGTTTTGATGTCTTGCGCCATCAAAACATTCGAGGGGGGTTCTTCGCCGCCAACGCAAAAAAAAGCAGACACCGTAAAAACGGTATCTGCTTTTTTGGAGCTGGTTGACGGACTTGAACCCCCGACCTGCTGATTACAAATCAGCTGCTCTACCAACTGAGCTAAACCAGCGAGAACATTGGTATCATATCATCAATGTTTTGAAATGTCAACCCTTTTTACACCACTGCAGGCTCAATGGGTTTGCACACATCTACCCAGTCAATTGCGGCGGCATACGTATGCAATTCGTCCGGTGTTAATTCGATAGCACTGTTACTGCTGCCGCAGGCGGGGAATACGGTTTCAAATCGCAAAATGGATTTGTCAAGATACACGGCAACGCCATCGTTGACCGCAAACGGACATACACCGCCTACTGCATGACCAATAGCAGCTTCAACTTCTTCAAAGCGCAGCATACTTGCCTTGCAACCGAAGGTTTGTTTGAATTTTGCGTTGTCGATTTTTACGTCGCCTGCCGCGACAACTAATATATAGTTCTCTTTTCCTTTAAAGGACATGGTTTTGGCGATGCGAGCGGGTTCGCAACCGAGTGCTTGTGCGGCGAGGGCTACGGTTGCGCTGGAAACCGAAAATTCCAGCACACGATCTTCTAAACCGTGTGTTTTAAAAAATGCTTTTACTTTTTCAATAGACATTTCTTTCACCTTTCTTTTGGCAAAAATGCAAAAGTGACCGGTTTTTTTATGTGGATTTTGCATTTTTTGCATCTTAAATATTGCAAAATGCAGTTTTTTATGCTAAACTTTTCAGATAGATGGTAACACAAATTGCTTTCTTTTACAACAAGTTTCAGGAAAAATATGCTGTTTTGGGGTATACTAACATTGGTATACGAAAACGGTGACGATGAGGAGATTCTGTTTTGCAATCGATTATCGAACAGTTTGCGTTGCCTGCAAAGGCGGTAGATTGTGTTTCGTATGGAAACGGTCATATCAATGACACTTTCAAGGTAACCTGTCTTTCGGAGGATGGCACCCCTAAGCGTTTTGTTTTGCAGACGATTAGTGCTGCGGTATTTAAAAACCCGCAATTGGTAATGGATAATATTACGTTGGTGACCGAGTTTTTGCGAGATAAGGTATCTGACCCGCGCGGTGTGTTACAGTTGATTGTTACAAAAGACGGTAAGAATTGTTATTTTGACAAGCAAGGTCGTTGCTGGCGCATGTATGCGTTTGTGGAAGACTCTTTTTGCCCCGAATCACCGAGTGCGGATGAGTTTTACCAGTGTGCTGTGGCATTTGGCCAGTTTCAACGGCTGTTGCACGATTTTCCCGCTCGTAGTTTGCAGGAAACGTTGGTGGATTTTCATAATACCCCTAAGCGTTTCCGTGATTTTCTGCAAGCAGTGGAAGCAGACGTGATAGGGCGTGCCGCTAACGTGCAAAAGGAAATTGCTTTTGTGAAACAACGGGAACCTTTTTATAACGTGTTGTATGCTGCATGTGAGCGAGGAGAATTACCGCTTCGTGTGACACATAACGATACCAAATCTAACAATGTTATGCTGGATGCAAAAACCCGAAAAGCATTGTGCGTGATTGATTTGGATACGGTGATGCCCGGTTTTTCGGTGACCGATTTCGGTGATGCGATTCGCTTTGGTGCCTCTACTGCCGCCGAGGATGAAACCGATTTGGATAAAGTTTGGTTGGATTTGGATAAGTTTACCGCATATACGAAAGGCTTCCTCGAAGGATGCGGTGGTTTATTGGATGAGCACGAAATCATGTTGTTGCCGGAAGGCGCTAAAATGATGACCATTGAGTGTGGTATGCGCTTTTTGGAAGATTATTTGCGTGGTGACGTGTATTTTAAAACTGCTTATCCCGAACACAATTTGGTGCGTAGCCGTACGCAATTCAAGTTGGTTGCGGATATAGAGAAACATTGGGAACAAATGAAGTCAATTGTTAGAAAGAGTATGAGGTGAGTGTATGAAAATTATCGAAGTATCCAGTTATGAACAACTCAGTCGCGATGCCGCCAATTTGATTGCGGCGCAGGTATGGGTAAAACCCAATTGCGTGTTGGGTTTGGCTACAGGTTCTTCTCCTCTGGGCACCTATGCCGCTTTGGCTGAGAAATATCGCGCAGGCGAGTTGGATTTCTCTCAGGTGACATCGGTCAATTTGGATGAATATGTGGGTCTCACCGGCGACCATGAGCAGAGCTATCGCTATTTCATGAACGACAATCTGTTCCGTCACATCAATATCCCGATGGACAGAACTTTTGTCCCTAATGGCTGTGCGGAAGATTTGGAAGTGGAAGGTGCGGCGTATGATGCGCGCATCAAAGAATTGGGAGGTATTGACCTGCAATTGCTCGGTATCGGTTTGGACGGCCACATTGGCTTTAACGAACCGGACGACGTATTTGTCGGCCCCACCCACGAAGTAGAACTGGATCCCTCTACCATTGAAGCGAATGCTCGTTTCTTTGATTCTGCAGATGATGTGCCGCGTAAAGCCATCACAATGGGTATGCTGTCCATTATGCAGGCAAAAAAAGTTTTGTTGATTGCCAATGGCAAAGCAAAGCGTGAAATCGTGGAAAAGGCTTTCTATGGCCCGATTACTCCCGAAGTACCGGCATCCATCTTGCAGTTGCATCCTGATGTTACGGTTATTTACAGCGAAAACTAAAATAAAAAAATCCCCTTGCGAGAGCAAGGGGATTTTTGTTTTTATAATGCTTTTACAATCGCACTGACACATTCTTCGGCAGTCATATGTTCACAGTTAATGGTGATATCTGCATACTGTGCATACAAAGGTGATCGCTCCTCATATAACTGTTCGAGTGTGCAGTTTTCTTCCATCGCAATACCGCGGGTGGTGATATTGTGAATACGGCTTTGGATGGTTGCGGGGGAGAGGTTTAAATGCACGACTTTCCCGTTGGCTTTTAAGTTTTGCATGCCTTCTTCGCAGTATACGGCACTGCCGCCGGTGGCAACCACACAGTTGTCACAGTGCAGGTCGCGTAACACTGCATTTTCTTTTTGCTTAAAAATATCTAGGCCTTCTTCGTTTATGATGTCACAAAGTGCTTTACCATAGGTGTTTTGAATAACTAAGTCAGTGTCTACGAAATCTCTTAAAAGTGATTTTGCAAGCAAAACGCCGACGGTGCTTTTGCCGCAACCGGGCATGCCGATGAGAATGATATTCATGCGTGTAAATCTCTTTTCCAAAGTTTTTTCTTCAATTTTACTACATTTTGCGTGCTTGTCAAGTGAGGGATTTTACGAATATCTGTATATATATTGTATAAAACAGCCGCTTTATGCATAAAAAATGTATAATTTTATGCATAAACATACTTTTTATGCATAAAACCAATAAATAATGCAAAATTTCTGTATATTTTTTCATTTTTGGGGTTGACAAATGCGTATAGGCGGGGTATAATCGCTAGCATGTGGATTGGAAATGTCTTTTCCAACCAAAAAAAGGTACATACGGAGGCAAATAAAATGAACAAAGAAAACATTAAAAAAGTTGTGCTCGCCTATTCCGGCGGATTGGATACTTCCATCATCATTCCGTGGCTCAAGGAGAATTACAATAACTGCGAAGTGATTGCCGTTTCGGGCAACGTGGGTCAGGCTGACGAGCTGGAAGGCTTGGAAGAGAAAGCTATTAAAACCGGCGCATCCAAATTGTATGTGCTGGATTTGACCGAGGAATATGTGGACGATTTCATCATCCCCACTATGAAGGCGGGCGCAGTGTATGAAGAATATCTGCTCGGCACCAGCCATGCACGTCCCTGCATTGCCAAAGGTTTGGCGGAAGTTGCTATCAAAGAGGGCGCAGACGCTATTTGCCATGGTTGTACCGGCAAAGGTAATGACCAGGTGCGTTTCGAATTGGCGCTCAAGCACTTTGCTCCCACTATTCCGATTATTGCACCGTGGAGAGAATGGGATATCAAATCTCGTGAAGAAGAAATCGAATATGCGGAAGCGCATAACATTCCGCTCAAAATTAACAGAGAAACCAACTATTCCAAAGATAAGAACTTGTGGCATTTGTCCCACGAAGGTATGGATTTGGAAGACACCGGCAATGAACCGTTGTATGAAAAAGAAGGCTTCCTCGAAATGGGTGTGTCTCCCTTACAGGCACCCGATGTGCCCACCTACGTGACCCTCGACTTTGAACAGGGTGTGCCGGTGGCACTGGACGGTGAGAAAATGACCGCCAAACAGATCATCTTGAAACTCAACGAAATCGGCGGTAAAAACGGTATTGGCATCATTGATATTGTGGAAAACCGTTTGGTCGGCATGAAATGCCGTGGTGTATATGAGACTCCCGGCGGCACTATTCTTTACAAAGCGCATAAGGTGTTGGAAAGCGTGTGTCTCGATAAGATGACTTCTCACGAAAAAGAACGTTTGGCAATCACCTTCGCAGAACTGGTGTATAACGGCCAATGGTTCACTCCGTTGCGTGAGGCTTTGAGCGCATTTGTGGACAAAACGCAAGAGAAGGTCACCGGTAAGGTGAAACTCAAACTGTATAAAGGCAACATGATTAACGCAGGCGTGTGGAGTCCGTATTCGCTGTATAGTGAAGAGATTGCTACCTTCGGTGAGAGCGATTATGACCAGACGGATGCTACCGGCTTTATCAACCTTTACGGTTTGCCCATCAAGGTGCAGGCCATGGTGGATGCCGACAACGAATAATAAGAAAAGGTCCTGCACGAAAATCGTGCAGGACTATTCTGCTACTTATGGAAAGGGCGTTGTAAACGATGGCTAAAATGTGGGCGGGCAGAACTGCCGGCAACACCGACAGTCTGGCGGATGATTTTAATTCTTCTATTCACTTTGACTGCAAAATGTATCGGCAGGATATCACCGGCAGTATGGCGCATGCCGCTATGCTGGGTGCAAAACATATCATCACCGAACAAGAAGCGACGACTTTGATTGACGGATTGGAGACCATTTTACAGGATTTGGAGAACGGCGATTTGCAGTTTGATATGTCCTGTGAGGATATTCACATGTTCGTCGAACAAGAACTCACCGCTCGTTTGGGTGATGTGGGTAAGAAATTACATACTGCACGCAGCAGAAATGACCAGGTGGCGTTGGATGTGCGGATGTATTTGCGGGATGAAACTGCCGCTATCATGCAAGATGTGCGTGCGCTGATTGAGGCTGTCACCGACAAGGCTTTGGAACATAAAGCCGCTATTTTGCCGGGATATACTCACCTGCAACGTGCACAACCCATCACGTTTGGACATCATTTGATGGCATATGCCATGATGTTGCTCAGAGATTTGGACCGTTTGCAAGATTGTGTGAAGCGTATGAACGTGTCGCCGATTGGCAGTTGCGCTTTGGCGGGTACGACGTATGATACCGACCGTGTATTTGAGGCGCAAAAACTTGGTTTTGACGATGTGTGTCGTAACAGTATCGACGGTGTTTCCGATCGTGATTTTTGCGTGGAATTGTTGAGTGCGCTTTCCATTTTGATGATGCATCTTTCTCGTTTTTCAGAAGAAATGATTTTGTGGTCCAGCTGGGAATTCCGTTTTGTAGAACTTTCTGATGCCTACACCACCGGTTCCTCTATCATGCCGCAAAAGAAAAATCCCGATATGGCAGAATTGACCCGTGGTAAAACGGGCCGTGTATACGGTGATTTGATGGCATTGCTCACCACCTTGAAAGGCTTGCCGCTTGCATACAACAAGGATATGCAAGAGGACAAAGAAAGTGTCTTTGATGCAGTGGAAACGGTGCAGATGTGCTTGCGTGTGTTTACGCCCATGGTTGCAACCATGACGGTGTGCACCGAAAACATGAAAAAAGCCGCACAGACCGGTTTTATCAATGCGACCGATTTGGCGGATTATCTGGTGAAAAAGGGATTGCCGTTCCGTAGTGCTTATAAAATTTCCGGTCAGATTGTCGCCAGATGCATCGCAGACGGCGCGGTGCTGGAAACTTTGCCGTTGCAAGTATATCAAGAGTATAGCCCCTTGTTCGAAGAGGATGTATATGCAGACATCGATTTGAACGTGTGCGTGGAAAAACGCATTTCCTTGGGTGGCACTTCGGTGAAATCCGTGGAACAGCAGATTACTTTTGTGAAGGAGAAACTCGCACAATGACAAAAGTGTTTATCGACGGTAGTGCCGGTACGACCGGCTTGCGTATTGCCGATAGATTGGCGCAAAGAACCGATTTGCAGGTGGTTACTTTACCCGAAGAAACCCGCAAAGACCCTAAAGCACGTGCACAAGCTTTGAATATGGCAGATATTGCGTTTTTATGTTTGCCGGATGCGGCGGCAAAAGAGGCGGTATCGATGGTGACAAATCCCCAAACGGTGATCATTGACACCTCCACCGCACATCGCACAGCGGACGGTTGGACATATGGTTTTCCCGAATTGACCGGCAAAGACGTTATCAAAAACGCTAAGCGCATTGCCAACCCCGGTTGTCATGCAAGCGGATTTGTGGCGTTGGTGGCTCCACTCGTAAAAGCAGGGTTGATAGATGCGGATGCGATGCTTTCTTGCTTTTCGCTGACCGGTTATTCAGGTGGCGGTAAGGGTATGATCGCAGAATATGAGGACGATGCGCGGGATGCTTTGTTGGATGCGCCCCGCCAGTACGGTTTGTCTCAACAACATAAACATCTGCCCGAAATGGCAAAGGTGTGCGGGTTGACAACCGATCCGCTGTTTTGCCCCATTGTCGGTGATTTTTACAGTGGTATGGAAGTGACTGTACCGTTGTTTGCCACACAGGTTAATGGCACGATGGAGGATATCAAAGCGGTGTATCGTGCGGTGTATACCGATGAAGTGGTACGTTTTGTAGAGCAGACAGAGGAAGGCAATTTCCTGTCTGCCGCCGCTTTGTCCGGCAGAGATGATATGCAAATCATAGTTTCCGGCAATGATGCACGCATCTTGTTGGTGGCACGGTTTGATAATCTCGGTAAAGGTGCTTCGGGCGCCGCAATCCAGAATATGAATATTGTACTCGGTGCAGAGGAAACCACCGGTTTACAGATAGGATGAGTGTGTATGAAGATAGTTTCCGGCGGCGTTTGTGCCGCAAAAGGATTTAAAGCAAATGGTATTCACTGCGGTATTCGTAAAAATCGCACCAAACGTGATTTGGCGTTGATTGTCAGTGACGTGCCCGCTACGGCGGCGGCGGTGTATACCACCAACCTCGTAAAAGGTGCCCCGCTCACCGTTACCAAACAACATTTGGAAAACGGCGTGGCACAGATGGTCATTTGCAACAGCGGTAACGCCAACACCTGCAACGCAAACGGCATTGAAATTGCCGAGCAGATGAGTACGCTGACGGCAGATGCGCTTGGTTTGAAAGCGGATGACGTGGTGGTTGCTTCCACCGGCGTTATCGGTCAACCGCTGGATATTGCGCCCATTGCGGCGGGCATTCCCGCTTTGGTAGAGGGCTTGCGCTATGATAACGGTGAAAATGCCGCTGAGGCGATCATGACCACCGATACCATCAAAAAAGAGATTGCGGTGGAATTTACGGTGGGCGGTAAAACCTGTACCATTGGCGGTATTGCGAAGGGCAGTGGTATGATTCATCCCAATATGGCGACCATGTTGGTGTTTTTGACCACTGACGCTGCCATTTCTGCACCGATGTTGCAAAAAGCGTTATCGGGGGATATTCAAAATACATTTAATATGCTCAGTATCGATGGTGATACTTCAACCAACGATATGGTAACGGTGCTTGCCAACGGTTTGGCGGGGAACGAGACGATTGCTGAAGAGGGTGAGGATTTCACCGCTTTTATGCAGGCACTTAACACCGTGACGGTGCATTTGTGCCGTACCATCGCTGCAGACGGCGAGGGTGCGACAAAAATGCTGGAATGTTGTGTCACCGGTGCTGATACGCTCCAAACTGCCAAAACGGTGGCGAAAAGCGTGGTATGTTCCAGTCTTCTCAAAGCCGCTATGTTTGGTGCGGATGCGAACTGGGGTCGTGTATTATGCGCAATCGGATACAGCGGTGCTGACGTGGACGTCACCAAAGTGGGTGTTTCGTTCCGTTCAAGCAAGGGCGAAATTTTGGTTTGCGAAAACGGTGCCGGCGTGGTATTTTCCGAAGAAAAAGCAAAAGAAATCTTGCTTGAAAGCGAAATTGAGATTTTGGTGACTTTGGGCGACGGCGTATATACCGCTACCGCTTGGGGTTGCGATTTGACTTATGATTATGTAAAAATCAACGGTGATTACAGAACCTGAGGTGTTGAGAATGAATATGCAGTTTTCCAATGCGCAAAGAGCAGAGGTGTTGACCCAAGCGTTGCCGTATATTCAACAGTATAACGGTAAAATTGTGGTGATTAAATACGGCGGTAATGCGATGATTGACGAGCACCTGAAAGAACAGGTGATGGAGGACATCGTGTTGTTGCAACTGGTGGGTGTCAAAGTGGTGCTGGTGCACGGCGGTGGCCCCGAAATCAGCGATTTGATGCAAAAGCTCGGTAAAAAAGCAGAGTTTGTGGATGGTTTGCGTGTGACCGACAAGGAAACGGTGGACATTGTACAGATGGTGCTTGCCGGTAAGGTCAACAAAACGCTTGTCAACCTTGTGGAAATGAAAGGCGGCAAGGCGATGGGCATTTCCGGTATGGACGGACGGCTCATCGAAGCAAAAATGAAGGATGAACGACTCGGTTACGTCGGGGCGATTACCGGCGTGAACATTGAGCCTGTTAACGATTTGCTCGAAAAGGGATATATTCCTGTCATTTCCACCATCGGTTGCGATGGTGAGGGTAATGCGTATAACATCAACGGTGATACAGCGGCGGCTTTTATTGCGGGCGCATTACACGCCGAGCGTATGTTCATGATGACCGATATTGACGGCATTTTACGTGACAAAGACGACCCTACTACCTTGATTCCCGAAGTGACTGTTTCACAGGCGAAAGAACTGTGTGAACGGGGCATTGTTTCGGGCGGTATGATTCCCAAGGTGGATTGCTGCATTGAGGCGGTGAAAAAAGGCGTTAAGAGTGTAACTATTATGGACGGCCGTGTACCGCATTCTATCTTGATGGAAATGTTGACCGCTGAAGGTGCGGGCACTATGGTGAAAGGGGACTAAACCGCATGAGCGAATTGCAAACGCTTGACCGCACCTACGTTGCCGGCACATACGCACGTTTTCCGGTAGAAATCGTGTCGGGCAAAGGTTCGTATGTGTATGATGAAACAGGAAAAGCGTATATTGATATGGGTTCGGGTATTGGTGTCACAGCTTTCGGTATTGCCGATGACGTGTGGCAAAGTGCTGTGATGGCGCAACTGGGCAAAGTGCAGCACATGTCTAACTTGTATTACACCGAGCCGTGCGTGAAATTGGCGGAATTGTTGTGCAAACGCACCGATATGAAAAAGGTGTTTTTCGGCAATTCGGGTGCGGAAGCGAATGAGTGTGCCATCAAGGTGGCACGCAAATATGCCGCCGAGAAAAAAGGTGCGGCATACAGTACCATTTTGACACTTGAAAACAGTTTCCACGGCAGAACATTGACCACTCTGGCAGCTACGGGACAGGCGCATTATCACGAATTGTTTGCTCCACTGACAGAGGGCTTTGTACATGCACCCGCCAATGATGCCGATGCACTGATTGCCTTGGCGAAAAAAGAAAAGGTTGCGGGTATTTTACTGGAATGTGTGCAAGGTGAAGGCGGCGTCAACACGCTGGATAAAGCGTTTGTACAAGCGGTTGCTGCGTTTGCCAAGCAGGAAGATATTGTGCTGATGGTGGATGAAGTGCAAACCGGTAACGGACGTACCGGCACACTGTATGCGTATATGCAGTATGGCATCACTCCCGACGTGGTGACTACCGCCAAAGGATTGGGCGGCGGTTTGCCGATCGGTGCTTGTTTGCTGGGTGAGAAGGTAGAAACCGTACTGGGTGCGGGTGACCATGGCTCGACCTATGGCGGCAATCCTGTTTGCTGTGCAGGTGCTTACAGCGTTATCAGTCGTATGGATGATGCATTTTTAGCGGACGTACAGAAAAAATCACAGTATATTTTTGAGGCGCTGTTGGATGCGCCGGGCGTGAAATCGGTGTCGGGATTGGGTTTGATGATTGGCATTGAAACCGAGCGTCCTGCCATTGATGTGGTGCGTGATTGTATGGAAAAAGGTGTACTGTGTCTCACTGCAAAACATAAAGTGCGGTTGTTACCCGCTCTGAATATGCCGATGGAAACGCTTGAAAAGGCGATTGAAATTCTGAAAGAAGCTATAAAAGGAGAATAGATATGTCGCTCAAAGGAAGAAGCTTTTTAAAGCTGTTGGACTTTACACCGACGGAGATTTTGTCACTGATTGACCTTGCCGCCGATTTGAAAGCCAAGAAAAAAGCGGGTGTGCCGCACCGTTTGTGTGAGGGTAAAAACATTGCTTTGATTTTCGAAAAGACCAGTACCCGCACCCGTTGCAGTTTTGAGGTTGCGGCGGCCGATCTTGGCATGCATCCTGTATATCTCGACCCCGCCGGTTCTCAAATTGGTAAAAAAGAAAGTATTGCAGATACGGCGAGAGTGCTCGGTGGTATCTTTGACGGTATCGAATACCGTGGATACGGACAGGAATTGGTGGAAGAATTAGCAGCAAATGCGGGTGTGCCTGTATGGAACGGTTTGACCAACGAGTTCCATCCCACCCAAATTCTCGCTGATTTCCTCACCATTCGTGAGCAGTTCGGTAAATTACAGGGTATCAAATTGGTGTATCTCGGTGATGCACGTTATAACATGGGTAATTCTTTGATGGTGGGCTGTGCCAAGATGGGCATGCATTTTGTGGCGGCGGCACCCGAAAAGTATTTCCCTGACCCCGCATTAATGGCTACTTGTCAAGAAATTGCCAAACAGACGGGTGCTATTCTCGAATTTGAAACCGATCCCATGAAAGCCGTGCAACATGCGGATGTGTTATATACGGACGTGTGGGTGTCTATGGGTGAACCCGACAGTGTGTGGGAAGAGCGTATTCGTGAATTATCTCCTTATCGCGTTGACACGAAATTGATAAACGCCGCAGGAGAAAACTGTAAGTTCATGCACTGTTTGCCTGCGTTCCATGACTTGAAGACAGTTATCGGCAAACAGATTTTTGATAAATTCGGTATCGATTGTATGGAGGTCACCGACGAGGTGTTTGAAAGTGACCGCTCCATTGTGTTTGCAGAAGCGGAGAATCGTATGCATACCATCAAAGCCGTGATGGCGGCAACTTTGTAATTAAGAGGAAAGAGTTGGATTTCCAACTCTTTCCTTTTTTCTTGCTTTTTAAAAAATGTTTGTTTATAATGTGTAGTTGAAATGACAGGAAAGGTGGGAGAGATATGCGGTTTATAGCGGCGGCATGGCAAAAGATACGGCGTATCTCTGTCCATGCTTGCAGGCACGCTGTATATGCGTCATTTTATATTTTAGCGGTACAGACCGCCCGCTTTATGAAGAAAACACGTCGTCGTTTCAAAAAGGCGTTTCGGCGGTTTGCGTGCCGTGCGGCGTATATGGCATATTTGGTGTGCGGCAAACCGTTTTGTATGTTGTACCGTGCGTTCTCTGCGCCTCGTGAGCAACGCTTGGCGTTGATAGGCGGCGGGTGTATGCGCTTGCTCGCTTTGGGTGTGTGTGCGGTGTTTTTGTTTGGTACGGCGCAGAGTTATCTTCGTTTGCAACTGGCGTATCAGGTGACGTATCGTGGCATGCAAATCGGTTATGTTTCGTCGGTGGAAACCTTATCTAACGGCTTGAAATACGCGGGGCGTATGATGCAGTTTCTCCAATTGGAACAGTTGCCGACTTTGTCCTATGGGTTGACTTTACCCCAAAACATTTTGACTGCCGAAGATGTCGGTAGAGGTTTGGTCGCTTGTCACAGTGACGTGTTGACCGAGGCGAGCGGATTGTTTGTGGACGGCGATTATGTTGGCGCGTTGACTGTTCGTGCAGATTTGGATGCGGTGTTGGAACGGTTTCGCACGGCGGGGGATGATGGTACCGAATGTAAACCCTCTGTCTTTAAACAGAAAGTTGAAATTTTAGACGGCGCTTACCCGAAAGATACTATTTTGACTGTTTCGCAATTGGAAGAAATGCTCGCAACGCAAAAAAGTGAATTGGTGCAGTATACGGTGAAAAGCGGGGATACCCTCATCGGCATCGCCCACTCTTGTGGGTTGACACTGGGGGAATTGCGTGAGAGAAATCCCGCGTATGAAAATACCGACGTGTTACACGTCGGTGATGAGTTGGTGATTAAAGAGGCGTCCGCATTGTTGCAAGTTTCTCGGTATCTCAAACAGACGTATACCGAAGCGGTGCCGTATGAAACCAAAGTGTATTTTAACGAAAATTTTTATGTGGATGAACAGCGGGTACTGCAGAAAGGAGAAAACGGTTCTCGCAGGGTCACGGCGGAAATTGAATATACCGACGGCGTGGAAACTGCGCGCAATGTTCTCGAAAGCGAGGTGCTTGTCAAACCGGTAACCCAAAAGGTGCGTATCGGCACGCAAAAGGGTACACGTCCTGATGGTTCCGGGGTGGCGACGGGTATATTTACATGGCCTTTGCCGTATTTCAAAACCATTACGTCGTACTATGGCCCGCGTTGGGGTACGGTGCATCAGGGATTGGATATTTCCGGTTATAATGTGTATGGCGCTTCCATTGTGGCAGCGGATGGCGGTACGGTGTATGCGGTCAACCGCACCAGTAAATGGGGAACAGGTATGTTCACGGGTTATGGTTATGCGGTGATAATCGACCATGGCAACGGGTTGCGCACTTTGTATGCACACTGCTCAAAAATTGCTGTTGCTCCCGGTCAGCGAGTGTCCAAAGGACAGGTGATTGCCTATGTGGGCAATACCGGTAAAAGCACAGGACCGCATTTGCATTTTGAGGTGCGGTTGAATAACAAGCGGGTAGACCCGATGAAGTATTTAAAATGAAAAAGCAGTTGCCAAAAGGCAACTGCTTTTTGTTTTAATTTAAAGAGTCAAAACATACATTGAAAAGGCCGGTGGCATCGTCAAATCGTCCGTCAGCGTTGGGGGAATTCATCATTACGGCGATAAGCTTGACGCCGTTTCTTTCGGCGGCAGCAGCGAGACAATAGCCCGCTTCACTTGTGTATCCTGTTTTCAAACCGGTTGCGCCTTCGAAATAGAAACGGTTATCGGAGCGCAATAAGTAGTTGGTGTTATACCACGTGATGCCCGCTTCGCCTGAAAGCAGGGAACGTACCGCTTTTTCTTCGCCGACCACCTGTGCCAGCAACGGATTGTTTAGAGCCGCTTTGCCAATCAACGCCATGTCGGCGGCGGTGGTGTAGTGGTTAGCATCATGGATGCCGTCGGGGTTAGCGAAATGCGAATTCTTTGCGCCCAGTTCTTTTGCCATCACATTCATCTCGTCGCAAAACGCCTTGATGGCATCTTGTGTGGAGATGGTTTGGTCGCCCTTGATGATGCGCCCGACGTTAGCGGCGGCTGTGTATGCCGCATCGTTGCCGGAAGGGAGGATGATCGCTTCCAACATCGTTTGCAGGTCCAGTTTGTTGCCGCGTCCTAAATGTGCGACACTGGATTGCGGGTCAATTAACCGAATTTCATCGCCTACCGTGAACACGGTGTCGTTGTTTGCAAATTTTAACGTTACCAAACAGGTTAGCAACTTGGTGGTGCTGGCGGGATAGCACCGCTTGTCCGCATTTTTGCTGTACAGTACGGTGTCGCTGTTGACATCATACAGTACGATACATTCGGAAGCCGTGTTCTGATCGATAAATTCTTTTGGTAGGGAAATGGTCACGGTGGGTGCGGGCGGCTCGGTTTGCTCAGTGGATGGATTTTCCACCTGTTCTCCCGACGGTATTGCGCTTTTGATGAGTGTCGCTATCAAAATGGCAAACAGCAATGCCGCCAATGCCATAATGCCGATGAGCGCCGCTTTGATGCGGGCACGGGTACGGCGACGGCGGTTGTTTCTGCGATTGTTATATACAGGTGCCATATATGCTCGTCCTTTATTTTTTGATATTCCTATAATACCAATTTTTACAGGGGAATGTCAATGTCTATTTATCAGCGAGGACGGTATTGGGATAATAATGCAATAAAATTTCGCGGTAGTCAGCACCGTTGTTTGCCATGTATATAGCGCCTGTCTGGCTCATACCCACATTATGCCCGTAACCACGCACGGTAAATTGAAATGTTTCTTCTTTGTATGCTACCGTGAAGCAGGCAGAACGCAGCGAAAGTGCAGTGCGCACATCCGTTCCTTTGAAAATTGTACCGCAAATCTCGACGGTCTTGACAAAACCGCTGTCGGTGGTATCGGGCGTTCCAAACCATGTGTCTGCATCGCCGCTGACGGTGAATTGTGGGTTGTGAGCTTCTAGTAGTGCTTCCAGTTCTGCCACGGTAAAGGTGGCAGTGGTTTCATATGCATCTGCCTGTAAATCTCCAAAACTGTCTACCGGTGTGAGATACGGATAGTCGCCGCCCCACACGTCCGTAGCGTGTTCGGTTAATCCCGCACTAATGGCGTGGTAGCACGCAGTGATAGGCTCACCATCATATAAAATGCGTTTGCCCTCTACGGCTTGCACGGCGGAGGAAATGGTCGCATAATATTGCGTGAAATTGTCACCGAACCGTTGTTGCAACCCTTCTTTGGTGCCGTAGGTGAAAAAGGTGTCGGGGACGTTGGAAAATATGCCGTCTTCAGCGGCGTTACGTTGTTTACAATAATAGGTATACGCAGCTACCGCCTGTGCTTTTAATGCTTCTGTGGGTGCCAAGGGGCTCATTTCACAAGTCACAATGCCGATGAGAAAAGATTGTTCGTCCATGGTAATAACATCACCGGTTTGCGTGTTTTTCACTTTAAATACCGCTTTTTGCGTTTGGACAGTTTGGGTGCTGACCGGCTCGGATGATGATGCATCATTTTCTTTTGAGGCGTTTGTTGAAAAAGCGCAAAACGGCGTTGTAAACATGACCAGTATGGATAAAACGGTTAATAGGATATATCCCATGGAATAGCCTCCTTTATTTGCACGATTTTTGTTGTTCTCTTTCATTTTTATATATATTTTCTTCCGTTTTTTCAAATGCAACAGCAAGAATTGAAATTTATAAAAACAAAAATTGCAGTAATGCGGAAAACGAAAACATAAACGCTTGACTTTCGATAGGGGATGCGATATACTTATTAGAACTATATATTCGGTTTAATAGAGGGTTGACTATGCAAAACGAAACAATACAACTTTCGGACACCACCTTGTCCAGTTTATGCGAGGAATTACAGAAAAATAACCGCATTCCTCCCGAAAAATTCCAGAAATATCATGTCAAAAGAGGATTGCGCAATGAAGATGGTTCCGGCGTTATGGCGGGGCTTACTTTGGTGTGTAACGTGCACGGCTATGTAATCAACGAAGGCGAGCGTTCTCCGGTGGAAGGCAAACTGACCTATCGTGGCTATAATATTGAGGATTTGGTCAATGGTACCCACGCCGACGGACGATTTGGGTATGAGGAAATTGCGTGGTTGTTGCTGTTTGGTAAATTGCCCACCGAGAAGCAGTTGGAAGGGTTTATCGATTTGCTTTCGGAATACCGCGAACTGCCGGAAAATTTCGTGGAAAACATGATGGTGCGTATGCCGTCCCCTGATATTATGAATCAGATGAGCCGTGCGGTTTTGGCGTTGTATGCAGAGGATAATGACCCCGATACCATTTCGGACAAAAACGTGCTGCGTCAATCGATTGCGTTGCTTGCTAAAATGCCTAATATTATGGCGCACGCATATCAAATCAGACGGCGCTATTATGATAAACAAAGTATGTATTTCCATCCCAACATAAAGGGACTTTCCACGGCGGAAACCATTCTGCACGGCATTCGTGCGGATTCTAATTTTACCGCTGAAGAAGCACATATTCTCGATTTGTGCTTGATGTTGCATGCGGAGCATGGCGGCGGTAATAACTCTACCTTTGCGGCGCGTGTGTTGTCTTCTTCGGGCACCGATACGTATGCGGCTTTATCTGCCGCTATCGGCGCGCTCAAAGGTCCGCGTCACGGCGGCGCCAATATCAAAGTGATGCAGATGCTCGAATATCTCAAAGCCGGTATTCATAACTGGAATGACGACGATGAGGTTGCGGCTTTTGTGGAAAAATTGATGCGTGGTGAGGCGGGCGACCGTACCGGCTTGGTATATGGTATGGGTCACGCTGTGTATACCTTGTCTGACCCGCGTGCCGTTATTCTTAAAAAATGCGCGTATGACCTTGCGGAGAAAAAAGGGTTCGGCGATGAATTCCGACTGCTTGAAGCGGTAGAAAGGGTTACACCTGCTGTGTTTGAAAAAATGCACGGGGACAGCAAGGCGCTGTGTGCCAACGTGGATATGTATTCCGGCCTTGTGTACAAGACTTTGGGAATTGAAGAGGCGTTGTTTACGCCGTTGTTCGCTGTTGCGCGTATGGCGGGTTGGAGTGCACATCGCTTGGAAGAAATCACTACCGGTGGTCGTATCATTCGTCCTGCTTATAAAGCCATAGCCGGTGAAAATACATATACACCGATTCGAGACCGTTAAAGGAGCGCTGTTGTATGTTCAAGTGGAATAAAATGAGCGTTGCATTACCCGTGACCTTATTGATGACTGTGTTGGTAACGGTGTTGCGTGTTACCTTGGTGCCGTGGTTACAGAAAGGCGAAAATGCGGTATACAGTTATGTTATCGTGGGAACCATGGTGGCCACGATGATAGGAATTTTTGCGTTGTTGCGTGCGGGTCGCTGCACACTTCCCGTATTGCCGACTGCAACGGGAGACTGGGTGTTTCCGGTCGGGTTTGCGTTGATTGCGGTGGGCGGCTGTATTGCCTTTTCTACCGTATACGATATATATCAATACGCTTTCAATGGTATTGCGCCGCCACCTGCACATACGGTAAGCAGTGGGGTGGACCGCATAGCATTATTGATGTGCTTTGTTTGCGGTGTTTTAGCCGGTATTTATTTCATCTCTTTAGGCATCAGATGGCTTATAAAAGGAGAGCAAGTCTCCGGCATGATGCCGATACTCGCTCTTGCCCCGACTTTCTGGGTATGGACACGGTTGGCTCGGTATGAGGTATCGTATGCCAGTGCGGTAGAAGTATACCAGAGTTTCTATGATTTCGGCATGTTGCTGATGAGTATGCTGTTTTTATTCACATTCGCGCGACAGGTGGCAAACGTGCAAGCGAAAAAACCGTATATCACGATATTTTTCGCTTTGTGTACCGTCTTTTTAGGCGTTTCCGGCTCGTTGGCAAGAATATGCTTTTTCTTGTCGGGAGACGGTGATGCATACCGCGCGGGTCAGTTGGCGGGTATCGCCGATTTGGCAGTGGGTATTTTAGCGGGCGTGTTTGCTGTTTTGTGGTTATGCGGTGTAAAGAACTATCGTACGGTTGCTATTTCTCAGACATCGAAAACCGCGTTTTTTGATGAAGATGAACAACTCGAAGATTTGTCTTCGGAAGAGGCCGAAGAGTTTAACATCATCAGTATGTTGCGGTTTATCGATTCTGACGAAGAGGAGCAAGATGACTGAAAGCGGCGTTGACCGCAGATAAAGGGTTTTGTAGAATGTCGTCTACACTTGTTAATGGTTGACAAGGGTAGGCGACATTTTGTTTGAGCGGTGAAAAATGCAGAATAGCGGTGTCATCGGTTTGCAATACTCTGCCGCCATGTGCCGCCGCTACTGCTCGCGGTAAGGCGAGTGAGGCAGTGTTGAATTTTCCTTGTATGCAAACAGAAAACGCGGGAATATCCACGAAAACATGTATACTGCTTGAGTTTTGTGCGGCGGTGCGTAATAGTTGTATGATCGCCAGCGTGAGATAGCGTGGATAGATGGCAGAGGGTGTGTCGTTACCTTTTGTTTCCATGAAAACGGTATAGCCGTTAGCGTTTAACAATCGCTTTGCGGCGAATAGTTGGCTGCTCACCAATTGCCCTATATTGACCAGATAGAGTTGCGGTTGCAAACAGCTTTTTCGCATTTCACTTAAAGTTTTCAGCGCACATGCACACTCCGCCGTAAACAGTGTTTCCAAAGCGGTATGATACATCCAGTTCTCTTGGAATTGTGGTTGTTCCAGTAAAATATTTGCCAGCAAACAACGCCAGGTAGGTTCAGGTAATGCGTGGACCGGGATAACTTTGGGGTGGATATAGTTTTTGTGCATAATAACTCCTTTTAGCGGTGGTCAAAAATATGATAATATGTTGGGAACTTACCGTTTTTTTACATAGTTTTTGTTCAACCTCACCAAAATGAGAGAAAATCGATTAAAAAATTGACAAAGATATTGCTTTTTTTATTAAAAAAGGCTAGAATATACAAAGAAAAATTTGTTTGGAGGTTATTCATTATGGCAGTTAAAGTTGCAATCAATGGTTTTGGCCGTATTGGCCGTCTGGCTTTCCGTCAGATGTTCGGCGCCGAGGGTTATGAGTTGGTCGCTATCAACGATTTGACCAAACCCAGCATGCTCGCTCATCTTTTGAAATACGACACCGCTCAGGGTCGTTACGACGGTCATGTTGTCACTGCTGACGACGAAGCCGGCACCATCACCGTGGACGGCAAAGTCCTCAAAATCTATGCTGAAAAAGACGCGAAAGATTTGCCCTGGGGCGAAATCGGCGTTGACGTAGTGCTGGAATGCACCGGCTTCTATTGCAGCAAAGCAAAGAGCCAGGCGCACATCGATGCCGGCGCGAAAAAGGTTGTTATCTCCGCTCCCGCGGGCAACGACCTGAAAACTATCGTTTTCTCCGTTAACGAGAAAACTCTGGATGCTAACGACACCATCATCTCCGCTGCATCCTGCACCACCAACTGCTTGGCTCCCATGGCCAAAGCGCTCAACGACTATGCTCCTATCCAGAGCGGTATCATGACCACCGTGCATGCTTACACCGGCGACCAGATGATTCTGGACGGCCCGCATCGCAAAGGTGATCTCCGCCGTGCTCGTGCAGGTGCACAGAACATCGTTCCCAACTCCACCGGTGCTGCTAAAGCTATCGGCTTGGTTATTCCGGAACTCAACGGCAAACTCATCGGCTCCGCTCAGCGCGTGCCCACCTGCACCGGTTCTACCACTTTGTTGGTGGCTGTTGTGAAAGGTAAGGACGTCACCGTTGACGGCATCAACGCTGCTATGAAAGCTGCTGCTTCCGATTCCTTCGGTTACAACGAGGACCAGATTGTGTCTTCTGACATCATCGGCATCCGTTATGGTTCTTTGTTCGACGCTACCCAGACCATGGTTGCGAAAATCGACGACGACACCTATCAGGTGCAGGTCGTGTCCTGGTACGACAACGAGAACTCTTACACCAGCCAGATGGTGCGTACCATTAAATATTTCGCTGAAATCTAATTTCAGAAAATACGGTATTGAAAACGGGTGTTGCCGCTGTGCAACACCCGTTTTTTTTTAGGTTGCGGTATATCTGTTTGCAAAATCTCTTAATTCGTCTATATTTTTAATTTTCACACCGCTTTGAAAAACTGCTTCTTGTACCACTTTGGGTAAACCATTGAAAAACGCGCGCATACTTTCATCCTTGAAAATCTCGTGTTGTTGATGCATTTTTCTCACCTCCGCTGATATTTTAAGCTTTTTTGTGCAAAATAGTCTTGGAAAGTGTTTGAAAAATCAGGAGGTACTGCTGTATGAAAGATAGACATTTAACTGACAGTGAGGAATTGTTAAAAGAAACGGATGCGGGTTGCAAAACGGCTGTAAACAGTATTGAGGCGGTGCTGGACCGTACCGATAATCCCGCTTTGCACCGTTTGCTCACCGAAGGCCTTAAAACGCATCAGCGTTTGGGGGATGAAATCGGCGGCATGTTGCGCGAACACGGTGATGAGGGGAAAGAACCCAATCCGATGGCGCGCGGTATGGCGCAGATGAAAATTGACATGAAAATGCTCATTGAACCTACCGACCATACCATTGCCACTTTGATGATGGATGGTTGTAATATGGGTATACAGAAACTCAGTGAATATATCAATCAATATAACGGTGCCGATGAGAAGGTGAAACAAATGGCAGAAAGGCTGATTTCTGCCGAACAAAAATTCATGGATGAACTACGAGAATTTTTATAAAGAAAAAGGTGTGAGCTCGTGCTCACACCTTTTTTATATACTTATGCAAATTTGCGGCGGGATTCAATTACTTTGCCGAGAATGTGCACACAAGCGGCGTCCTCGCCTTCAAAGCGGCGAGGCGGGTAGTAAGGATTGACACTTTGCAATTCGATCCAATCCGGACCATATGCAATACGTTTGACCAAGCCTTCTTCGCTGTCTACTAAAATGACCGCATACTGCCCGTTTTCCACCATTTGCTGACGGCGTACCAGCACCAAATCCCCATCGTTAATGGAGGGGGTCATACTGTCACCCGACACGCGCAACCAGAAATATTGCTCACCGGTTTGTAAAGTGGTGGGATCCACTGCCTCGTGCCCAATCACCTCTTCTTGCACAATACCGCCAATCCCCGCACGCACGGCGCCTAAAATAGGTAGGAGGATACTGCGTTGTTGTGCGGTACCGTGTTGCTGCAACCAATCCTGCGGGCGCTCAGCGGTATCGCAATCACCCGACAGCCATTCGGGAGACACGTGAAAATGTTCCGCCAAAAATTGCAGGGTGGGCATATTTATTTTTCCGGTGTCTCCGCGTTCCCATCGCATCACGGTGGATTTGTTGACACCGACCAGTCGTCCGATTTGCTCCAATGTTTCGCCGGAACGCTCGCGGCAAGTTCGCAAACGATAGGCGACAATCTCATTATTTCCCATAATCCGCACCTTCTTTCGACAGTATCATACCACATGTCGAATCAAAATGCAACTTATTTTTGAAAAAAGTTGCAAAACGCTATTGACAAACCCCGAAAAACCATCTACAATTAAAGTTGCAAAAGGAAACAAACCACGGTTTGTTGCAGTAGAGGAGGCGAAGGTGGTGACGGCGGCACAGTTGTGTCAACTGTTAGAACAGGTGCCGCCGGAATTGCCGGTGGCGGTGTGCGCAGATAGGAAGTTAAGCGTTATGGACACGTCAGGAGACCTTGTTTCAGGGGATTTTTGCGGTGCTTTCGAAATAGGAGCTTCTTTGAAAAATGGACAGCTCTTTCACAGGGCGAGTGGATTTATCCCAGCCGTTTTTCTGGAAATTACGGATGAGGTATAAATGTATCCTTTTATTTTTTTGCAAATGTAGTTGCAAAATGCAATATTTTAAAAAGAGGTGAGGAAATATGCATAATAAACCGCTTTCCAAGCGGTCACTTGCACAGGTGCGAGAGGCTGTGGCAACGGCTGTGGAATATGCGAAAGAAAACAAGGTGCCCCTAACGGCGGAACGGCTAGCGGCGGCGCTGGACATGGATTTGTCGGTGTTTCGTGCGGTGGTAGAGGGAAGGTATACAGAGAAAGGTGTACGGCAAAGTGCACTCGTTGGTAAAATTTCCGTTCTGCAAAGTGCTTTTTCGGAGGCGACTGCCAGCGTGATGGAGCATGCGATGCAACGCGGCAGCAGTCCCAATATGCACATGTTGTACCTGAAAGAAAATGCGGGGTACGGCGAGAAAACGACGGATGAAGTGCCGATGGCGGCCCCTGTTATTTTTCTCGGCGAGGAGGAGATTTTACCATGACCAATCAAGAGTTGATTGAGACATATCTGGCTTCGTTGCGCAGTCTGGAAAAACGGCATGCGCAATTACAAAAGCAGATACGAGTGTATGACAAGCGTATTGCTTTGTTAGAGGAGGAGATGGATGAAATATGGGAAATTATCGTAACGCTCAAAAAACACGAACAAGGAGACAAATATGGATGGCGCAGTAGAGGTGTTTCTGCCGTCTCTTATCGGTAGGGGATATCGTCAGTTTTGGGATTGTAAATTGCGGTATCGTGTGGTAAAGGGCGGCAAAGCATCAAAAAAATCCAGTACGACAGCTCTGTGGTATATCGTACATATGATGAAATACCCTGATGCCAATCTTTTGGTGGTGCGGCAGGTGGGGCGCACCCATCGTGACAGTACCTTTGCACAGTTGCGGTGGGCAATCGAGCAGTTACAGGTGTCGCATTTGTGGCGTGCTTCTCGTGAACCGCTCGAATTACAGTATTTGCCTACCGGACAGCGTATTTTGTTCCGCGGGTTTGATAATGTCGAAAAGTTAGCTTCCACCACCGTGGACAAGGGGTATATATGTTGGGTGTGGATAGAAGAGGCGTTTGAAATTGCAAGGGAGGCGGATTTTGATAAATTAGACCTCTCTGTGCCGCGCGGACAGTTGCTGCCACCATTGTTCAAACAGACCACCATTACTTTTAACCCGTGGGATGAAACCCATTGGCTCAAGAGGCGTTTTTTTGATACCAAACGCTCGGACACGTTGGCGTTGACGACAAATTACACCTGCAATGAGTTTTTGGATGACACCGACCGCAAGTTGTATGAGGAAATGCGCGTGCGGCGGCCACGACAGTTTGCGGTAGCGGGGTTGGGGGAGTGGGGACGGTCAGAAGGGCTGGTTTTCGAAAACTGGGAGGTGGCGCCGTTTGACAGAAATGCATTGCGTGGGGACGCTTTTCGGCATATCTTTGGGCTGGATTACGGATATACCAACGACCCTACCGCATTTATTGCGGCTGCAGAAACCGAGCAGGAGGGTGAAAAGCGGTTATATGTATATGATGAGTATTATAAACGACGGATGCTCAATGCGGATATAGCCGATATGCTCAAACGCAAAGGGTATGCCAAAGAGCGTATTCGTGCGGACAGTGCAGAACCCAAATCCAATGAGGATTTGCGCAGACTGGGGATTGTACGGTTGCAATCTGCGCAAAAAGGGCAGGATTCGGTGAATGCCGGTATTTCGCGGTTACAGGAATATCGCATCATTGTACATCCCGATTGCGTGCATACGGCGGCAGAACTTTCTGCGTATGCTTGGCAACCGTCACCCAGCGGGGAGGCGGGAGTATACAGCAATCGCCCTTGTGACAGTGAAAATCATTTAATGGACGCTTTACGCTATGCAATGGAGGATATTCCGCGCCGTAAGCAAGGGCGTGGGATGGCACCTGTAAAGGGTGTTGCGCTGGCGCGAAATATGTATGGCAGTTGGGGCGGATGAAAGGAGAAAAATATGGTAGAAACGTTGGCGGGAATTTGGTTGTTTTTACTGAGTGTAGGTGCCGGCTTCCTTTGGGGACGGTACGGCGGTAAAACATCTGCACGCACACACCCGCGCAAACAACAATGTGTGCGCACAACCGATAGTTTCGGTTGGCAGGAGTTGCTGAATTTTCTGCAATATGACGGCAGTGGTAAGATGCCGTCAGCAAATTCGGAAAGGGGAAATATAAACGGTGAAACAGAAAATTACACCGGCGCAGGTGCAGAACGAATACACCGCAGGCGTTCGGTATAAACAGGGTATCGGCAGACACGGTATGTTCCGTCAAAATGAAATCAATGAACGATTTTATTTAGGTGACCAATGGCACGGTGCGGGATGCGGTGAAGACCGCCCGCTTGTGCGACAGAACGTTATTAAACGTATTGCCGACTATAAAATGGCGGTGGTGGGGTCTGACCCCATAGCAGTTTCTTTTTCTGCAGAAGGTGTTCCCGATACCGCACTGATGCGACAGGACCTCAAACAGTGGCGGGAAGGTGTGGAGTCTGCGGAAAGTGATCTCGATATAGAGCGTAATCGTTTGGCGGGTATGTTGTCCGACCATTTTGCGGTGACCGCCGATCGCTTGAAGTTTGATGACCTCAAACAGCAGGTCATGTTAGATGCTTATATAACCGGCACCGGCATCCTATATACCTATTGGGATGACCGTTTGGATACAGGGTTGTATGCAGATGCTGCGCATACAACCTCCATTCGCGGCGATATTGTCAGTGAACTTTTACACGTTGATCAATTGGTTTTAGGAGACCCGACGGTGGAAGAACTGCAAAACCAGCCGTATGTGCTGATCGCACAGCAAAGCGGTGTAGATGCGTTACAGCGTACCGCCCGCCGTTACGGTTGCCGTGAGTGGAAACAAATCAAGGCAGACAATCGCACCGGAACGTTTGCGGATATGCAACCGAAAGCAACCGTGCTCACCCGTTTCTGGAAAGAATGTGATGAGCATGGCGTGACACAGGTTTGGGGTATGCAGGTGTGCGGCAACATCGTGGTACGCCCGCCGTGGTGTTTAGGCTTGCGCCTGTATCCGTTAGCAATCTTCCGCTGGTGCACACGGCACGGATGCGGGTATGGCGAGAGCGAAATTGTGCATCTCATCCCCAACCAGATTGCCATCAACCGCATGCTGACCGCTTCCGTTTGGGCTACTATGATGACAGGCATGCCCATCATGGTAGTAAACGGAGATGTGGTGACACAGCCCATCACCAACGACCCCGGTCAGGTTATTCCGGTTTATGGCAGTGGGGAGGATGTGGAACGCGCGATTCGTTATGTGGACCCGCCGGCTTTTTCCTCTCAATTCGATTCCGGTATATCTAACCTCATCAGCGAAACGCTCTCGCAAGCAGGTGTCAGCGGGGTGGTATTGGGCGACGTGCGCCCGAACAATGCTGCTGCCATTCTCACTGTGCGGGATGCCGCCGTCAAGCCCATGCAACTCATCCGAAATCGTTTTTATGCGTTTTGTGAGGATGTGGCGCGCATTTGGGCGGAGTTTTGGATAACCATGTACGGCTGTCGTCCGTTGTGCGTGCAGAATGAAAATGGTAGCCGTTACTGTGATTTCGACGGTGATGCGTGCAGAAAGATGTTGTTTGCTGTGAAGGCGGATGTATCCGAATCGGTGACGGGAGACCAAAATAACAGTGTGCAGATTTTAAATCGTCTGCTGGACGGTGGTTTGATTACGGCAAGGCAATATATCAGTCGTTTGCCTGCCGGCAGTATCCCCGGTCAACGGCGTTTACTGCAAGAATTGTGCCAAGCGGAAAAGGAGGTATAACTATGGAGCAACAAACCGAAATCACGACCGTGGAGGAGCAGGTGTCGCAAACGGATGCAGCGGGGGAGGTATCTGCCGCAGAAATTCAGCCGGCTGCGCAAGAAGACTCGACCACGGATGAGTTTTTACGGTTGCAACAGCAGGTGCCGGAATTACAAGGTGTGCAGCAAGTACCCAAAGAGGTATTTGAAACCGCACGCTGTGAAAACATCTCGTTGTTTGATGCGTTTTTGCGGTATCGCTATCGTGAACAGCAAGCGATAGCCGCAGAACAACTGCGACAACAACGCACGGCAGAACTTTCTGTCGGGTCATTACATACCGGTGCGTTGCGGGCGGCGCCGGTATCAGATGCCTTTGCCCGCGCATTTGAAAAGGCTCTTTCGTAAGTTTTGGAGCATATAAAAAGGAGAATGTAAAATGAGTATTGATTTTGAAAATTTTGAAAGTACTATTACCGGCGAATTGGACAAAGCGATTGTGCAAAAACCGGTGACCGGTTTCTTGACGGACAATAATCTGCGCGCGAAATTTGTGGGCGGCAAAAATGTGTTGATTCCGGAAATGTCGTTTTGCGGTTTGGGTAATTATGACCGTGAAACCGGTTTTGCGAACGGTAGCATTTCGGTTACCGGCGAGTCGTATACGCTCAGCATGGACCGTGGCCGTTCTTTCCAGATTGACCGTGAGGACAATGATGAAACGGGTATTGCCGATCTGGCCGGTCAGGTGATGGGGGAATTCGTGCGTACACAGGTTGTGCCCGAAATTGATGCGTATGTGTTGTCTAAACTCTGTCAAGTGTCTATCGCCAAACAAACAGCGACGTCCGGCAGTAATGGCATAGATCCTTATAAACTGCTGAGCGATATGATTGGAAAGGTACAAAACGTGGTCGGCTATGACGAAGAATTGGTGGCCTTTGTGGACGGTAATATGTGGTCTGCTTTGCAGTCCAGCGAAAAGATTTCTCGTATGCTGGTGACTAACTCCTTCAAAAAAGGTGAGATGTGCACTGAGGTGAAATCTTTGAACGGCGTGGCGATTTTGCCCGCTCCCGATAATCGTATGAAAACCAATTTCGTCTTCAACGACGGTGTATCTGCGGGTCAAGTTGAAGGTGGTTTCAAACCCGGTGATATGGTTGGTAAAATCCGCGTGTTGGTCATGCCGAAGCGCGCTGCTTCCTTGGTGAAGAAAACCGAGAAAGTCCGTGTGTTTGACCCGGATCACAATCCCAATGCAGATGCATGGAAATTTGATTACCGTGTGTTCTACGACCTGTTCGTCCGTAAAAGCATGGAGAATGCTATCTACACAGATCTCTATTAAGGTTTTTGCGGGAGATGCCGTGCCGTTGCACGGCATCTCCTTTTTGAAAGGAGGGAACGTATGCGAACCGGACAAGATGTATTACGGCGTGCGTTGAATTTATTGCAATATCCCGATAAATATACCGGTGAAGATGCTGTTGATGTGGCACGTGGTTTGGCGATTATTAACCAGATTTATTGTGATGTATGGCACACCGGTCAACGTGAACCGTTTATACCGTTGACGAAATTGGATGCACCGCTGTTGTTGCCGCAAAAGCAGTTGCAGGACGTCATGCCTTACGGAGTCGCGATGTTGCTGGCATTATCTGAAGGGGATGGCGACAACCAGCAGTTGTATGCTACTTTGTATAATCGCAAACGCATTGCCGCTGCAACGACCGGACGGCGTATGGACGTGTTGTTCAAACGTCAAAAGGGGGATTGTGTATGAAATACCCCACCTTGAAAGAAGGTGTCGCCAAACAATATACCATTGAAGCGTTGCGTGGGGGTTGTAATTTGCGTGACGGTGCGCAATGTACGGCAGATACACAATTGCTGGAAGCGAACAATTTGTGGTGGCAAAATGGTGCGTTGCGCACTCGCCCTGCATTTTTCGGGATGCAGGCGCAAGTGAAGACCGTTCAAAACACGGATGTATCGTTTTTGTTTTGCGGTGAGGATACCACCCACGAACAATCGGGCGCGCGACGTTTTTTACGGCGTTCATATGACCGCTCTGTGAAAAAGGTTACGCTGACGCTGGGTATTTTCACTTTTGATGGCGTGTTTGCAGAGGAAGGCAGTTTGAAAAACTTACCCGCAGATACAGTAGCTTACGCTTTGACATATCCGTATTCGGAAACAGAAAACGTGCTGATATTTGTATCCAATGGAGAAATTTATGCGCAAAACACAAAAAATTATCAATGGCGTAATATAACGAATTTGGCATATACACCGTGCGTTTTGCAAAATGGCCAGGGTTATCGCAAACAGAGTTACGCATTTCCTTTCCCGCCTACCCCTAATTATGAGGCGAGAAATTTGCTCAGTGATAGTTTTTGCGCAAAATACAGCACCTCTTCAAAGGATACGGTATATTTTGCGCCGTATGAAGCATTGGATGAAACCAAACAGGTGCAAGTGAGTTATATCGATGAAAACGGGTGGACATACGGTTACACCGTAGAGGCCGGAGAATCTTGCAGTCAGCCGGATGAACGCGGGGTCTATTTGCTTTGTGATCGCATGGACGGCATGTTTTGTTTGAAACATGCTGCTTCTGATACAAATTTAGTGATGGCGGACGGACTCCAAAACAATCTGGTTTTGTATGCATATCAGTCGCGTAGTGAAGAAGTAAAACGGTTGTTGGCATCCATGCAGTTTTCTACGTGGATGGGTGGCGCACAGCAAGGCTATGCGGCACGTTTGTTTTGCGGCGGCGCATCGGCGGCTTCTAACCGTATATATTGGAGTGCTCCCGGCAATCCGTTGTATATGCCGGATAGCAACTATATATCGATGGGGGATACGTCACAGGCTGTGACTGCACTGGGTAAACAGGACGGCAAACTCATCATCTTCAAAGAACGCGAGTTATATTGTTTATCTGATTTTACCAATACGGTGTGGGCGAAAGATTCGAACGGGGAGAAGGTAGCGGATGCTGATTTTCTCCCGCTGACCCAGTTGCACGGACAAATCGGTACACTTGCGCCTCACACAATTTGCTTTTGCGGGAATCGCTTGTGTTGGGCGGATGGCTTGGGCAGTGTATATACACTCATTGAAAGCACTGACGGATATACCGTGCATCCTTTATCCTCAATGGTGGAATCCGCCTTGCAGACACACGATGTATCCGTATGGAAAAACGCTCATGCGGCGGAGTTTCAAGGGCATTATTTGTTAGCGGTAGGCAAGACGGTGTATGTGTTGCGCATCGATGAAAAAGCGTTCAAACGGTATACCTCGGTATATAACGATACATCGGCACAGCAGCAATTGGCATGGTATGTGTGGCAGGTGCCTTTTGATTTGGAAATGGTGTTTTTCGGCGGAAACGGCAGACAAGCGGCGATGCTCACCCAAAACATCGACGTCAACAGCATAAAGCTGATACCCTTTACACTGAAAAACGACGGTGCAGATGTTGTTTTTCAGGGTGATGTATGGAGTGAACATCCGATTGTAGCTTCTTTTTCTACAAAATTATATGATTTTGATGATGCCGTTGCGTTTAAACGGGTGATACGGTTGTATGGCGATTTTGAAGCGGATGCAGGTGCTTTGCTTCGTGTTTCCTATCAGTTTGACGATACAAAAACAGAGGAATCGACGTGTTATACTGTGCCCAACGGCACACTCGTGTTGTCACCACCTGTTACGCGGGCACGTCGGTTTGGTTGGGCAACGACCTTTTTCGGCAGAGCGGGTTTGAGCGGTCTGTCGGTTGTTTATCGGCGTGGTAAATGAGGAGAGTGATTATGGAACGATTGGATTTAGCCGGTTGGCTTTCTTTGCTGTCGGCGGCAGGTGTTATTGTGGCGTTGATTTCCAATGTGCGCGGCATGCATGCCAGAGATGAACAGAAAGCAGCGGAGTTGTCCGAGATGCGCTCGGATATTAAGCATATCCGCGGTCAGGTGGATAAAAACGATGTGTTGATGGCGGATGTGCGGGAACAGTTGGACGAGGTAAGAGATCGTGTTACAAGGGTGGAGGAGTCTACCAAAAGTGCGCATAAGCGAATGGACAAGTGGGAAGGAGAAGGGACATGAGTATAGAAAAAATCGTGTTGGCAACGGTCATTGCCGTTACGGTGGAAGCACTGGTGGAATACGGCAAGACGATTATCACGGCGTGGCATAACGGCAAAAAAGCCGTTTTATTACAGGGTGCCGCCGTGGCGGTTTCGGTGTGCCTTTGTTTGCTTTCGGGCGCAGATGTATATGGTGCACTCGGCATTCATTTTGCGTGGATGCCGGCGGGGTGCATACTGACCGGCGTGTTTGCCGCAAGAGGTGCCAATTATATTTCGGATTTGGTGGGCAGATTGCGTGTGTTGTTAGAAACAGCATAATTTAACTTTGATCAAAAATGCGTCCGATATGTATATCGGACGCATTTTTCTGCCTAATATGGTATATTTGTAATATTTTATTATAAGAAACTTGCGAAAGCTGTAAAAAGGGTGTATACTGAATCATATATACTGTGCAAGATTTCCTCTTTTTCGGCAATGCTAGTAAAAAGTCGGGAAGGAAGATGTGATGCACATGGATACAAAGGACAATGCCAATACACCCTCAGAGGAAAGAGACGTGCTCAAAAGTACCGATGAGGACGGCGCTGTTACCACCGATAATGGCAAGCATATCATCCATTGTCTGACCGTCATTGGGCAGATTGAAGGACACTATGTGTTGGCGGGGGATAACAAAACCACAAAATATGAGCACGTCATTCCGCAACTGGTCGCAGTTGAGGAAAATAAGGATATTGAAGGCTTGCTGGTGATTTTAAATACTGTGGGCGGTGACATTGAAGCGGGACTCGCTTTGGCGGAACTGATTGCCGGCATGAAAAAACCGACGGTTTCGTTGGTGCTTGGCGGTGGACATTCCATCGGGGTGCCGTTGGCGGTATCTGCACGACGTTCTTTTATTGTGCCGAGTGCTACCATGACCATTCACCCTGTGCGCATCAATGGTATGGTGCTGGGTGTGCCGCAAGCATTTACCTATTTCCGAAAAATGCAGCAGCGCATTACAGATTTTGTGTGTGGGCATTCGGGGATTTCCAATGAACGGTTTATGCAATTGTGTATGGATACCGATGAATTGGCAACCGATGTGGGTACGGTGTTGGACGGAAAAGCGGCGGTGAAAGAGGGACTTATCGATGAGGTAGGTTCGCTCAGTGATGCACTGACGGCTTTGTATGATATGATTGAAACGACAGAACAGTAGGCGGTGTGAGCCGCCTGCTAAGGAGGAATAATAGTGGCAACCAAAAAAAACAGAAAAAAAGCGGGAAAGGAAAAGCCCCGTGCACGACACCAAGCGGCAGCGGTCATTTTGTTTGCGGTCGCATTATTGATGATGTGTATGGTG
Source organism: Acutalibacteraceae bacterium (assembly GCA_045634325.1). Lineage (GTDB taxonomy): Bacteria > Bacillota > Clostridia > Oscillospirales > Acutalibacteraceae > URNF01. The sequence goes on from JAZRAA010000016.1 coordinate 163,705, forward strand.
TGTATACCGGGAGAAGAAGGCAATAACCTGTGGCGGTGGATGCATTATTTCTTCCGTGGCATGTTTGGAATAGGTGCATATTTGATGCCGATTTTGATGGGCTACATTGCAGTGATTGCGGCGATGGAAAAACCCATTGGCAGTATCAGCACGAAACTGTGGCAGTGTGGTGCGTTGCTCACGATGTTGGACAGCGCTATCTACATATTCACGGTTGAGCCTGTAGGCATCAACTATTTTAAAGGTATCGCCGAGAGCTATATCGATGGCTATACACACATGTGGAGCAGTGGTGCTTTTGGCACGTTGCTTGGTTATCCGATGCTCAAACTGTTCCCTGGGGTGGGCGCAAAAATCATCATTGTTCTCTTGGTGTTTGTGTTTTTGATGCTGATGACCGGTACGACGATTCTCGCTTTGTTCCGCACAGCATGGAAACCGGTGAAAAAGACCAAAGAATCCATCGAAACTGCTATTGCGCAAACTGCTGAGCGGATGGAAGAGGTAGGGGAGCAATATCCCTCTCGTCGCCGTCGTGGTTCGATCGATATTGATTTAGGCGAAGGCTATGGTGAAAAACCGAAGCGCACCCGCCGTAAAGCAGAAGCTGTTGCCCCTGTGACCGATAAAACTGCGTTGGATACGCTGAAAAAAGCGGCGTCTGATTTGGATGGCGATACCGCGGAGAAATCCGAAAAACCGCATGCCGAATTGGAAGTGGAGCCGGAAGATGACGGCTATCGTTTCCCGCCGTTATCCTTGTTGGATGAGCCGCGAGCGGGCGGTGGCAACGCTTCAGCAGATGAGGTGCAACGCAACGGTGAATTGTTGGTCAGCACTCTCAAAGATTTCGGTATTTCTACTCGTATGAGCGCAGTTACTCACGGTCCCGCGGTGACACGATATGAATTGGAACCCAGTGCAGGTGTGAAAATCAGTCGTATCACCGGCCTTGCCGATGATATTGCGCTGCGTCTTGCCACTACCGGTGTGCGTATTGAAGCGCCTATCCCGAATAAAGCAGCGGTGGGTATTGAGGTGCCAAACAAGGCACGCAACACGGTTTGTTTGCGGGAATTGTTGGATACCACGGCGTTTTCTGCCTCCAAAAGCAAGTTGACGGTGGCTTTGGGTAAGGATATCGAGGGCGAACTGGTACTCGCTGACCTGGCGAAAATGCCGCACTTGCTGATTGCAGGTACTACCGGCTCCGGTAAATCGGTGTGCACCAACTCGATGATTCAGTCGGTGCTGTATCACGCACGTCCCGATGAAGTGAAAATGATTCTTATTGACCCCAAACAGGTGGAATTTGGTGTGTATAACGGTATTCCGCACTTGCTCATTCCGGTGGTTACCGACCCGCGTAAAGCGGCAGGTGCACTGGGTTGGGCGGTCAATGAAATGTTACATCGTTATAAAATGTTTGCGGAAAACAATGTGCGTGACTTGATTTCTTATAACGCTCTTGCCAAAAAGAGTGAAACGCTCAAAGAGATGCCGCGCATTCTGATTGTCATTGACGAATTGGCCGACTTGATGATGGCGGCGGCGAGCGAGGTGGAGGATTCCATCATTCGTTTGGCACAGATGGCACGTGCTGCGGGTATGCACATGGTGATTGCGACCCAACGTCCGTCTGTGGATGTTATCACCGGTTTGATTAAAGCAAACATTCCCAGCCGTCTGGCTTTGACCGTGGCATCGGCGGTAGATTCTCGTACCATTTTGGATGCGGGCGGTGCGGAGAAATTGCTGGGTTATGGCGATATGTTGTTCATGCCGGTTGGTATGCCCAAGCCCCGCCGTGTACAAGGTTGTTTTGTGAGCAACCGTGAAGTGGAATCGGTGGTCGAGTTCTTAAAACAAGTGGATAAGACCCCCAATGAATATGACCAAGATATTATGGACGAAATCGACCGTCAAGCCGCTGCGGCGGGTAAATCTGCCGCTAAGAGCGGGGAAGACGGCGAGGAAGACGGTGATTGGGACGAAATGTTGCCGCAAGCGATTGAAGCGGTGGTGGAAGCGGGAATGGCATCCACTTCTATGTTGCAACGTCGTCTGCGATTGGGATACGCACGTGCGGGTCGCATTATTGACCAGCTGGAACAAAAAGGTATTATCGGACCGTATGAGGGCAGTAAACCTCGCCAGGTGCTCATCACCCGCCAACAATGGTTGGAAATGCGTGCGCAGGAAACTGATACCGAGATGTAAGGAGTACAAATATGGCGTTTTTGCCGATAACAAAAAAAGAGATGGACGAGTGCGGATGGGATGCTGCTGATATCGTCATGGTGACGGGGGACGCATATGTGGACCACCCGAGTTTCGGCGTTGCGATTATTTCCCGCGTACTGGAAGCGTGCGGGTGGCGTGTGTGCGTGTTGTCGCAACCGCAATGCGTTGCAGATTTTGACCGTTTCGGCAGACCCACATTGGGTTACTTTGTTACCGGCGGTAATATTGATTCGATGGTGGCGCACTATACCGCCGCCAAGCGTAAACGCAGTGACGATGCCTATACCGCGGGCGGCAAAGCGGGTAAACGCCCTGACCGTGCCGTAACGGTGTATTGTCGGCAAATCCGTGAACTGTATCCGGACGTGCCGCTAGCTATTGGCGGATTGGAAGCATCACTGCGGCGGTTTGCACATTATGATTACTGGGATAATACGGTACACCCTTCTATTTTATTGGAAAGTGGTGCCGATATTTTGGCATACGGTATGGGTGAACATCAGATGATGGAAATTGCTCGCCGCTTGGGTGAGGGAGAACCGATAGATACCATCACCGATATCCGAGGTACGTGTGTGGCGGTGGATATTCAGGCGTATACACCGCGTCCGTGTGCGGAGTGCCCGTCTTATGAACAGGTGCGGGTGGCGGATGAGGTTGGCAAAAAGCAGTATGCCATCGCCAACCGTATCCAGCAAGACGAACAGGATGCCGTGCGGGGTAAGACGGTTATTCAGCGGCATGGCGATAAAATGTTGATACAAAACCCGCCCATGCCGCCGCTCCAAACAGAAGAATTGGATTGGGTGTACGCTTTGCCGTATGAACGCAATTATCACCCCTCTTATGAGGCAATGGGCGGTGTGCCGGGGATTGAGGAAGTGAAGTTTTCCATCACCCACACACGTGGTTGCTTTGGTGCGTGTAATTTTTGCTCTCTCGCTTTTCACCAAGGACGGCAGATTACCTGTCGCAGCGAGCAATCGGTGATAGACGAAGCAATTAAACTCACCAAAATGCCCGACTTTAAAGGGTATATCCATGACGTTGGCGGTCCGACTGCCAATTTCCGTCATCCGTCCTGTGAGAAGCAATTGAAGAGCGGGTTGTGTAAGGGCAAAAAATGTCTTGCACCCACCGTGTGTCCCGCTTTGAAAGCAAATCATGAGGAGTATTTGCATTTATTGCGACGGTTGCGTGGTTTACCGGGTGTCAAACGTGTGTTTATTCGTTCCGGTATTCGATTTGACTATCTGCTTGCGGATAAAGACGATACATTCTTTAAAGAACTCGTGAAATACCACGTGAGCGGGCAGTTAAAGGTCGCACCGGAACATTGTGCGACTCCCGTGTTGCGTGCGATGGGAAAACCTGCTGTTGCGACCTATAAAGCGTTCCAAAAACGCTTTTATGAATTGACGAAAAGTGCCGGCAAAAAGCAATATTTGGTGCCGTATCTGATGTCTTCTCATCCCGGTAGTACCATGCGGGAGGCAATTGAACTTGCGGTGTTTTTGAAAGAGGAGGGGTTGCATCCCGAACAGGTGCAGGATTTTTATCCCACCCCCGGTACGATTTCCACGTGCATGTTCTATACGGGGCTGGATCCCTACACACTACAACCTGTTTATGTACCGCGCACTCCTGCTGAAAAAGCAGCACAGCGAGCGTTGTTACAGTATTTCCGTCCGGAAAATCGTGCGACGGTATTGCGTGCGCTCAAAGAAGCGGGCAGATATGATTTGATTGGTACCGGCAAACACTGTCTGGTGGCACCGGACAAACCGCAACCGCGCCGTTCGGCGTCGGTTAAACGGGGAGGTACGTATGCCAAGAAACGCAAGAAAAAGTAAACGATTACTACATCGCTTACGTCAGATATTTTGGATTGCGGTAGCGATCATCAGTCTGGCGATGGCGGTTAATGAAACGCTGCCCAAACCTATTTTACCCACATGGGATGCGCTGTTTTCTATGACGGGATTGCATGGGGAAAACGTGTCTGTTCCCGATGGAGAACTGCTTGTAACGGTGCTGGATGTGGGCAACGCGGATGCCATTTTGTTACAAAGCGGAGATGATGCTATGCTCATTGATGCGGGCGAGACAGGGGATGGCGATACCGTTTTATCTTTGCTGAACGAAAAAGGCATAGACACTTTGGACTATGTGATTGCCACCCATGCCGACAGTGACCATATTGGTGGTATGCAAGCCGTGTTAGAGGGCGTGAAAGTAGAAAACTATATCATGTCGTTTATGCCGGAAGGATATACACCCACCAGCCGCACGTATATGCGGGTGCTGGAAACGTTGGATGCAAGGGATATCCCGCTTAAAGAAGCGGTGGTCGGAGACACGTTTGCACTCGGCGAAGCGGCGGTACATATTCTTGGTCCCGTAGGCGATTTTGAAGAGAAAAATAACCAATCGGTGATTTGTAAGGTCGTGTTTGGTAACAATCGCTTTTTGTTCATGGGAGATGCCGAGCGGGAAGCGGAAACCGCTCTTTTGAATAGTGGTGCGGATATGCGCGCCGATGTATTAAAAGTAGGACACCACGGCGGTAAAAATTCCACAAGCGAAGCGTTTTTGAAGTGTGTACAACCTACAGTTTCGGTGCTCACATGTGGGATGGATAATGCGTACGGACATCCGCACACGGAAGCATTGCGGCGGTTACGCAATATTGGAACAGAGATATACCGTTCCGATGTCAACGGCACGATATGTATGCGTGCCGACGGTGAAACGGTGACCGTTACCACGCAAAAGGGGGAAGCGGCATGAAATATTTTTCTGTTGACGGTATCCACGACGGTATGGTAGTATTAGAAGACGAAAATGGCGAAAGAATTGTACTTTCTGTCGAAAAAGTGCCCGTTTGTAAAGTGGGCGACGTGTTATGTGAGCAAAACGGCGTGTTGGCGGTATCGGATGAGGAAACACAAAAAAGGCGTAACGCGGCGTTTACTTTGGAACAAAAATTACGAAGAAAATCAAAGTGAGGAATTGATATATGTTTAACATTGCTGTGGCGCAGTCTGGCGGTCCTACTTGTGCAATCAACAGTTCTTTGGTGGGTGTGGTGCGTGAGGCGCGCGCTCACAAGGAAATTGGCACGGTGTTCGGTTGCCCTAACGGTATTGAGGGGTTGCTCAAAAACCGTTTGATTGATTTGAATGCGTGTATGGCGGATGAACAAACGCTGGATTTGGTGCGCCGCACACCGTCTACGGTGCTCGGCTCTTGCCGTTATAAACTGCCGGATGTGCAGGAAAATGAAACGGTGTATAAAACAGTGTTGGAAACGATGGAGAAAAACAACATTCGTGCATTTTTCTATATCGGCGGCAACGATTCTATGGATACGGTGATGAAACTGTCTGCGTATTGTAAAGCGGCGGGCAAGGATATCCGTATCATTGGTATTCCCAAGACCATTGATAACGACTTGTGCCATACCGATCACACCCCCGGCTTTGGTTCGGCGGCAAAATACGTGGCAGCGACTTTGCAAGAAATCGTGCGTGACAGTGCGGTATATAGCGTGCGCTCGGTTACGATTGTGGAGATTATGGGACGCAATGCAGGTTGGCTCACCGCTTCTACCTGCCTGTTGCACGGAAACGGTGAAACGGCACCGCATTTGATTTATTTGCCGGAATGTCCGTTCACTGTGGAAAAGTTTTTAAACGACATTCGCAAGGCGCAAGAAACGCATCGTTCGGTGATTGTGGCGGTGTCGGAGGGTATCGAAATTCCCGCTGACGAGACCGAAGGCGATTTTCGTTCGGGTGCTACCGATACATTTGGCCATCGGTATTTGTCGGGTATCGGCAAATGCCTCGAAACCATTGTGCGCAAGGAAATTGGTTGCAAAGTGCGCTCCATTGAACTCAATGTGATGCAGCGTTGTGCTGCACACATCGCTTCGTTGACAGACTTGGATGAGGCAGAGGGTATCGGTGCCGCAGGTGTGCGTGCTGCGTTGTCGGGAGAGACCGGCAAGATGATGTGCTTTACACGTGTGTCGGATGCCCCGTATGCAGTGGAATATACCACAGCGGATGCGGATCGGGTTGCAAACCACGAAAAGAAGTTCCCTGCCGAATGGATAAACGAGACGCAAAACGGTGTGTTGCCGGCGGCACAGGCATATTTTGCGCCGCTCATCACAGGCGAAAGCTATCCCGTGATGAAAAACGGTTTACCGGTGCATTTTAAATTGTAATTAAAAACGCAGAAGCCATCGGGCTTCTGCGTTTTTCAAATTTCGTGAATTTTCGGTGAACGGACTTTACTTTTCTATACTATATATGTTAGAATGTATTGAATAAGAAAGTAGGAGAGGGAAGTTATGGCGAAAATTCCCCGCAAAAAGGCGAATTTGACGCAAGATGCCGGTATTCTAGGCAGTACGCCTGTGCTGACGGTGCAACAACGGCAAGCGTTGGAAAAGCAGAAAAAAGCGGAAGAAAAGGCGTTGCGCAAACAATTGCGCGCACAACAAAGGGCACACAAAGTTAAGGACACCAAGCAAATGGCTTATGTTGTGTCGGCGATGATAGCCGTTATGGTAGCGGTAACCCTGTTGTTGGTGTTTATACAAACGAAAGGCATGGGCATGCAACCCAAAGAGGATGCTACTTATTTTTTGGACAATGCCTTGGTAGCCGAGATGGGCGATGAGGGGGTACAAGCTGCCATCAATGAGGTGTACTACACCCGTAATGGTGGTTTGCGTATCAATATGAACTTTGCTAATGCCGAGCCCACTACGCAACATCCTGTATCGGTATATGTGAAATTGATGAACGATGCCGGGGAAATTATTGCGCAGGGAACGGTGACCGATGTGCGTGATGATTTTTACATTGTTACGCAGGGGTATGCTTCCTATGAGTTGTTCATCCCCGCTAAATTCGTGCAAATCGCGGATGACCCTCTGTCGAAAATCGGTTATGAAATCACTGTGGAAACTGAAGAATACAAAAAATAAAAGATAAGGGAGAAACGAAACATGGGTAGAAGTGCAAAACTGCGTGAAGAACGCAGAGAGGAAATCAGAGCACAGAAAGAGATTGAAAAAGCACGCGAACAAAAGTTAGCGAAATGGCGTAAAGTGCGTCCGCTTGTCATCGTAGCGGTGTCGGTTGTGGCGGCAATAGGTATCGTTCTCGGTGTGTTTTTCGGTATCGTGGTGAAAACACCCGCTTATTTGCGTAATACCACTATGATGAAAACGGAAAACTATACTGTCACCGGTCAAATGATGGCATATTATATTTACAGTGCGTATGCTTCTTATTATCAACAGTATGGTACCAGCTTGAATATCTCTACGGATACTTCTCTGAAAAAGCAGATGTTCCGTGAGGATGCTACTTGGTTTGATTATTTCAATTTGGAATCCCAGGCAAATATGCAAGAGGTATTGTTGTTTGCGGAAAAGGCAAAAGAACAAGGCGTTACACTGGATGAAGAAGAACTAAAGCAGTTGGATGAAAATATCTCTTTGGCGGATATCTCTTCTTACAAAAAAGCATTCGGTATGCAAACGAGTGATTTGAAACAAGCTTTGGAACTGACTGCGCTTGCCTCCAAAATGTATCAAAAATTGGTGGATGACATGGATATCACCGATGAAGCCGTGAAGAATCATTTCGACGAGAACGAGAAATATTTTAAAACGGTTGATTATACCAAGATTTCCATTCCGTATGGTAAAAACGGTTGGTACAAGGACGTCTCCGGCGCAAAATCCGCAGCAGAATTGTTGCAAAAATCCACTAGCGTTGAGATGTTCGAATCGTATGTCAGCCAATTGTTGCAAACCATTGGCGCAACGGCTGAACAAGCGAAAACCGAATTGGAAGAGGGAAAAGTGAGCGGTGCTTACTACACCGACAATGAGTTCTACAAATGGGCTTTTGCCGCTGCACGTAAAGCCGGCGATATTTATATTGAAGACAATGGCAGTGCGTATGAAGTATATCAGTTGACTGCGTTACCCACTCTTGTCGAAGCGGATTTGCGCAATGTGCGCCATATTCTGTTGTCTGAAAACACCTGCGAGACTTCTGCTAAAGCAAAAGAAAAAGCTGAGCAGTTGCTTGCACAGTGGAAAGCGGGCGAAGCTACGGCGGAAACGTTTGCAGAGTTGGCGAAAGCAAACACCGAGGATGAAGGCTCCAAAGAAACCGGTGGCTTATATGAGAACGTTTCCCAAGGGGAAATGATTGAAGAGTTTGACGAATGGCTGTTTGATGAAGCTCGTAAAGAAGGGGATACGGCGATTGTCAAAACCGATTACGGCTACCACATTATGTACTATCCGGGAGCGGGTCAAGAGGTTTGGCAAGTGAGTGCGAAGAATTCCTTGATCAATAAAAACATTTCGGAACTTTGTTCGGAATATATAAAAACCTGGCCGATTACTGCGTATCAATCGCGCATTCAACGTTTGCCGCTATAAAATGTTATATACCAAAATCCGTCGTGGCGATGCCGCGGCGGATTTTTTGTGTTTTCCCCGCCTTGTTTTGACAAGTTTTTTACGCTTATTTTCCTATAATGAAAAGCGGAGTGATAAAAATGCCTGTCATATACATAGACGTATTGCTGATTTTAAATGTGTGGGTGGATTTTTTATTGTTAGCGGCAACAGCGAAGGTGCGCCGCATACCGCTTACGCGGCGACGGCTATTGTGCGGTGCTGTCTTTGGTGCCGTCGGTAGCTGTGTTTTATTTTTACCGCCGTTGCCGTGGTGGGCAAGTGCATTGTTACGTGTGGTAGGGACGGTTGCGTTGTGCCGCATCACGTTCCCATTTGTGAGCTTTAGACGGTTTTGGGGAGATTTGCTGGTGTGGGCGGTTATCAGTGCTGCCTTTGCGGGTCTTGCGACCGCACTGTGGCATACACTGTCGCCGCAAGGGTTTATGGTGGTAAATGGCGTGGTGTATTATGATGCACCCGCCTCCTTGTTGATTGTATTCACCGCTTTGAGTTACGGCGTGATATGTTTATATGACCGTTTCACCCGTCGTAAGATTCCACTGGGCGGTCGATATTCGCTGGAAATTTCTCATCGGGACGTCAAAATGGTGTGTCCGTGTTTGTATGATACAGGTTGCACCTTGAAAGAGCCGTTTTCGGGAAAACCCGCCGCACTGATAGACCAAACCGCAGCACAGCGGCTGTTGTCTGACGGTTGGCAGACGGGCACGGATGCGATATTACATAAAATGCGTTTTATACCTTTCAACGGTATTGACGGAGAAGGTGCATTGCCGGCGTTTGTACCGCAGGCGATGGCTGTTACCGATGAAAATGGACACCGCTGTGACATCACCGGCAGTTATTTGGCGGTAGGCAAGGTGGAGGGAAACGGTGAGTTTGTAGCACTTATCGGCACAGATATCGGCGATTTGTTGTGAGAGGAGTTTGGTAGAGATGTTTCGGATATATCGCTGGTTGTTTAGGCTCTATTGCCGGTTGTTTCGAAAAGACGGATGTTATTACATAAATGGTACGGATGTATTACCACCGCCGCTTTCTGCACAGGAGGAGCAACAGGTGTTTGCACGTATGCGGGAAAACGACCCCGCCGCCAGAGAAACGCTCATCACTCATAATTTGCGCTTGGTGGTGTATATTGCGCGCAAGTTTGAAAGTTCGGGTGTAGGGCTGGAGGATTTGATTTCCATCGGAACGATTGGCTTGATTAAGGCGGTGAATACATTTTGCCCTGACCGTAATATTAAACTGGCAACCTATTCGTCTCGCTGTATCGAAAATGAGATTTTGATGTATTTGCGTAAAATAGCGGGACAAAAGCATGAAATGTCTTTTGACGAGCCTCTTAACGTGGATTGGGACGGCAACGAATTGTTGCTGTCAGATATTCTCGGCAGTGACCCTGATGAAATCCACCAAGGTGTTGAACAGGAAGCTGAACGGGTGTTGCTCAGGGAATGCGTGACCAAGCTTTCCAAACGAGAACAGGTGATTATGCGGATGCGATACGGGTTTGACGGTAGTCGCGAATACACCCAAAAGGAGGTTGCGGACACGCTGGGCATATCGCAATCCTATATTTCAAGATTGGAAAAGAAAATTATTCGTCGTTTGAGGATGGAGTTGGAAAAAGCGGAATAAATTTCCACTTCGGACGTCTGTAAAGTTGTATCGAAAAGTCTTCTGCCGTCCATACTGAAAACAGTATGTAAAGGAGGCTTGGCGATGTATAATAAGGTGGAAATTTGCGGTGTCAATACGTCGACTTTAAAGGTGTTGAGTGAAAAGGAAAAAACGGCGTTGTTACAGCGCGTGCGACAGGGGGATACAGCCGCACGTGAGGAGATGGTCAACGGTAATTTGCGTTTAGTACTGAGCGTTGTGCAACGCTTTACCGGTAGAGGAGAAAACCTGGATGATTTATTTCAGGTGGGATGTATCGGTTTGGTGAAATCCATCGACAATTTTGATATTACACAGAATGTGCGCTTTTCCACCTATGCGGTACCAATGATTATCGGCGAAATTCGTCGGTATTTGCGGGATAACAACAGTATCCGTATCAGCCGTTCGGTACGGGACACGGCGTACAAAGCTATGCAAGTAAAAGAACGTCTCACCGCCGAAAAGCAACGAGAACCTACCGCTACTGAGATTGCACAGGAATTAGGGATTCCCCGTGAAGAAGTGGTGATTGCGTTGGAGGCTATTGTGGAGCCGGTCAGTTTATATGAGCCGGTGTATGCTGACGGGGGCGACACGATTTATGTGCTTGACCAAGTGGGCGACCATAACGATGATCGTAACTGGTTGGACGAGATTGCATTAAAAGAGGCGATGAACAACTTGAGCGAGCGAGAAAAGAAGATTTTATATTTGCGGTTTTTCAAAGGAAAAACGCAAATTGAGGTGTCAACCGAAATCGGCATATCGCAAGCGCAGGTCAGTCGATTGGAAAAAGGCGCTTTGCAACAAATCAAAAGTGTATTATGATACTTTGGCTAAAGCGGGCATATGCCCGCTTTTTTTTGCATACACATTATAAGGAAAGGAGCTGGAAATATGATTTGCAGAATTACGGACATGCATAATAAAGAGGTCATCAACGTGTGTGATGGTCAACGGCTGGGCTGTGTGGACGACGTAGAGGTGGACACCTGCACAGCGGAATTGGTGGCAATTGTGGTACATGGACACAGGAAGTTATTCGGTTTGTTCGGACGATGCGATGACATTGTTATCGGATGGCGGGAAATTGAGGTGATAGGAGAGGAAACGGTATTGGTTAATCACCCGATGCCCGCTTACCGTCCTTGCACCTGCAAAAACGGTGGTAACATATTAGGTGGATTATTTGGATAAAAAAGTAAAAAAAGACTTGCATTCTGAAATTGAGTGTGGTATACTATGTCGGCATAACGCACGCAGATAGTGTTTAACACGACGTTTTTCGGTCGGTGCCGAACTCGGAAGTGCCGAGCGGTGGCTGAAAAATGCTGCGGAGGAAAAACCAAGGAGGAAAAAGTTTATGTCAGTCGTATCCATGAAACAGTTGCTGGAAGCCGGCGTCCATTTCGGACACCAAACCCGCCGCTGGAACCCCAAAATGGCGCCCTACATCTTCACCGAGCGCAACGGTATCTACATTATTGATTTGCAGAAAACCGTTCGCAAATTGGAAGAAGCGTATATGTTCATTCGTGAACTGTCCGCTGAGGGCAAAACCGTGCTGTTCGTCGGCACCAAAAAACAAGCGCAGGACTCTGTCCGCGAAGAAGCTGAGCGTGCTGGCGCTTACTTCGTAAATGCGCGTTGGTTGGGCGGTATGCTCACCAACTTCCGCACCATCCGTAGCCGTGTGGCTCGTCTGCATCAGCTCAAAGCGATGGCGGAAGACGGCACCTTTGATTTGATGCCGAAAAAAGAAGTTGTCAAACTGAACCACGAAATCGAGAAATTGGAAAAATTCCTCGGTGGTATTCAAGACATGAATAAACTGCCCGGTGCGTTGTTCATCGTCGACCCCCGCAAAGAAAAGATTGCTGTTTCCGAAGCGAAGAAACTGGGTATTCCGGTTGTCGCTATCGTGGACACCAACTGTGACCCCGATGATGTGGACTATGTCATCCCCGGTAACGACGACGCTATCCGCGCTGTCAAATTGATTGCCGCTACCATGGCTGACGCTATCATCGAAGGCCGTCAGGGCGAAGCTAGTGCTGCGCAGGCTGAAGAAGAAGTTGTCGAAGCTCCCGCTGAGGCGTAATCAATCGTTTGTGATATACTAAGGTATCAGAAAGGATGGACTAATCATGGCATTTACTGCAAAAGACGTGCAAGCGTTGCGTGAAAAAACCGGCGTTGGCATGATGGAATGTAAAAAAGCACTCGCCGCTACCGATGGCGATATGGAAAAAGCGGTAGACATTTTGCGTGAGAAAGGCCTTGCTGCCGCTGCGAAAAAAGCTACCCGCATTGCCGCTGAAGGCGCTGTATATGCATATGTGGATGACGCAAACAAAGTTGGCGTTGTGGTCGAAGTGAACGCTGAGACCGACTTTGCCGCTAAGAGCGAAAAATTCCAAGAATTCGTGCAGAGCGTTGCTGCCATTATTGCGGAGAAGAACCCCGCTGACGTGGCTGCTTTGATGGAAATGACCGTTGCTAACGGCAATACTGTCGCTGATGAACTGCGTGAAAAAGTGCTGGTTATCGGCGAAAACTTGTCCGTGCGCCGTTTTGCTCGTTATGAGGGCGATGTTGTGGCGTATGTGCATGGCGAAGGCCGTATCGGCGTTTTGGTGAAATTTGAGGCTGACGCTGCCGCTTCCGGTACCGAAGCTCTGAAAGCTTGCGGTAAGGACGTTGCAATGCAGATTGCAGCACTCAATGCGCCCTATCTGAGCGAAGCTACCGTGCCCGCAGAAGATGTTGCTAAGGAGAAAGAAATCACCGTAGCACAGATTCAGGCTGACCCGAAAAACGCTTCCAAACCCGCTAATATCATCGAAAAGATGGTGGAAGGCCGTATGGGCAAGTTCTTCAAAGAGAACTGCTTGCTCAATCAGGAGTTTGTGAAAGACAGTAGCATGAATGTTGCTCAGTACATCTCTGATGAGGCGAAAAAAATGGGTGGCGAGATGGCGCTTGTGGATTATGTTCGCTTTGAAAAAGGCGAAGGTCTGCAAAAACGTGAAGACGACTTTGCTGCCGAAGTCGCTGCAATGGCGAAATAAAATTTACTTTTAAAAGAACCGAAGTGCTTGGCACTTCGGTTCTTTTTTGTATCCTCAAAAAATTCTTTGTGAAAAGTGTAAAAAAATCTGCTTTTGACTTTACAGAAAAGCAGATTTATAGTAAAATATAAAGGAATAAATATCCTGCAAAGGAAAGGTGATGACGCATGAAGTATAAACGCGTTTTATTAAAGCTCAGCGGCGAGGCGCTGTCCGGCGAAACCGGTTTTGGTTTGAATTTTAATACTTTGGAAACTGTATGTAAAGATGTGAAGAAATGCGCCGATATGGGCGTGGAAATTGCGGTTGTTGTGGGCGGTGGCAACTTCTGGCGCGGCCGTTCCAGCGGCCAGATGGACCGTACCCGTGCGGACCATATGGGTATGCTTGCTACCACCATTAATGCATTGGCATTGGCTGATACCTTGGAGCAGGTTGGCTGCGAGGTGCGTGTGCAAACTGCTATTGCGATGAACCAGATTGCCGAGCCGTACATTCGCAATCGTGCGGTGCGCCACTTGGAGAAAAAACGCATTGTGATTTTCGGCTGCGGCACCGGCAACCCGTTCTTCTCTACCGATACTGCGGCAGCGTTGCGTGCGGCGGAAATTGATGCGGACATTATCTTTAAAGCGAGCATGGTGGACGGCGTGTATGATGCCGACCCGAAAAAATTTCCCGATGCCAAGCGTTATGACCGCCTTACCTTCTCGGAGGTGCTCAACAAGGGCTTGCAAGTAATGGATTCGACTGCGGCTTCTATCTGTCGTGACAACGATATTCCGTTGCTCGTATTCAATATGGAAGACCCCGATAACATTGTGCGTGCCGTGCGCGGTGATGCTATTGGTACACTGGTTGAGAAATAAGGAGAGATAGTGATGAACGAAATTTTTAAAATTGCTGAAGAAAAGATGAATAAGAGCATCAATGCTCTGCTCAACGAATATGCCACCATTCGTGCAGGTCGTGCAAACCCTGCTATTTTGGACAGAGTGATGGTGGAATATTATGGAACCCCCACCCCCATCAACCAGATGGCAGCCGTGTCGGTGCCGGATGCCCGTACGTTGATGATTCAACCGTGGGACAAATCCACTTTGAAAGATATTGAACGTGCTATTTTGATTTCGGATATCGGTATCAACCCGCAAAATGACGGCAATGCACTGCGTATGCAGTTTCCGCCGCTGACCGAGGAACGCCGTAAAGAACTCGGCAAAAGCATTATGAAATACGGCGAGGATAGCAAAGTGGCTGTTCGTTCTATTCGTCGTGATGCAATCGATAAACTCAAAGATCTCAAAAAGAAATCTGAAATCACGGAAGATGATTTGAAATCCGCTGAAAAGAAAATGCAGGATTTGACCGATAAATTCTGTAAAGAAATCGACGGTATTGCCGCAAAAAAAGAAAAAGAAATCATGGAACTGTAACCTTCAAAAGAAAGCGGACTGATGTCCGCTTTCTTTATAGAATTGCTTGAAAGGAAACGGCTATGTTTTGGAGAAAGAAAACGCCTAAAACAAATATGCTTGCCCCTGCGCCGGAGAATGTCGGTATCATTATGGATGGTAACGGCAGATGGGCAAAGAAACGTGGTTTACCCAGACAAGCGGGCCACATTACCGGTGCGCAAGTGTTTCGTAAAATCACAAAATATTGTGAAAAGCGCGGGGTAAAATATTTGACAGTGTATGCCTTTTCCACTGAAAATTGGAAACGCCCGCAAGAAGAAGTCGATGCCATTATGGATCTTCTGCGGCAGTATTTGAAGGAATCGTTGGCAGATTTTAAGCGTGAAAATATCCGTACCCGCTTTATCGGTGATCGCACACCGCTTGCTAAAGATATTCAAGAATTGATGGCGCAAGCAGAAGAGGAAACCGCACAAAAGGACGGCATGATACTGAATATCGCCTTGAACTACGGTGGCCAACAGGAAATCACACAAGCGGTACGTACGTTGGCGCAACGTGTAAAGGACGGCAACTTGATGCCGGAAGACATCACCGAACAGATGGTGCAAGAAACGTTGTATACCGAAACACAACCACCCGTGGACCTCATTTTGCGTCCCAGCGGGGAATATCGGTTGTCTAATTTCTTGGTTTGGCAATCCGCATACGCAGAATTTGTGTTTATGGACGATATTTTATGGCCTGGTTTCAAAGGGGCGGATTTGGATGCGGCGTTTGCTGCATACGCCCGCCGTAATCGCCGTTTCGGCGGCGTGTAAAGCGATAGCTTTTACGTCTGCTTTTGGAGGAATTGTAGAATGAAAACAAGAATTTTGACCGGAGTTTTATACGGTGGTTTGCTGGTGATACTGTTATTGTTGCCGCCGTTGGTCGCATACTGCGCATTCGCCCTGATTTCCGCTTTGGCGGTGTGGGAGATGTTCCAGGTGCTCGGCCTGCAAAAAGAGCGGGTACTGACAACGGTGTCGTTATTGTTTGCCGCAACTGTGCCGTTTTTCGGTTGGTTTCGCAGTCCGCTGTTGATAGGTGTTGCACTGGCAGTGTATTTGCTGACCCTTATTTTGAATCAGTTGTATCGGCATGAGGCCTTGTCAGTGAAAGACAGCGGTGTGGCGATGTTTATGACGTTGTTGCTTTCTCTTTCCATTTCTTGTGTGGTATATTGTCGCACCGTTAATGAATACGGCCTGTTTTATTTGTTCCTCACTTTGTTTATTGCATGGATGAGTGATACAGGTGCTTATTTTGCCGGTAGCTTCTTTGGCAAACATAAGTTGTGCCCTTCCATTTCGCCTAAGAAAACGGTGGAAGGTTTTGTCGGCGGCCTTGTGTTTTGCGTGTTGACCACACTGGGTTTTGCATGGGTGTGTGATTTGTGGATATTACCGCAGTCTGTTTCTCCGTTGTATATCCAGATTGCCGTTTTGAGCTTGTTGCTTTGCCCGCTGTCTGTGGTGGGTGACCTGTTCGCCTCGGTGGTCAAACGGCAGGCAGGTGCCAAAGATTACGGCAATATTATGCCGGGCCATGGCGGCGTGATGGATCGCTTTGATTCGTTGTTGTTTGTTGCGCCGTTTGTATACGCTGTATTACAAATTACACCGCTTTTGCAAGGAGTGGTCGCATGAAAAATTTAGTATTGCTCGGTTCTACCGGCTCTATCGGTACGCAAGCACTGGAAGTAGCGCTTGCGGCGGGATACCGTGTGCTTGCCATGGCGGTCGGTAGCCGTATTGATATGTTTGAACAACAATTGCGTGCATTTCGTCCGCGATATGCCGCGGTGTATGACACCAAAGCGGCGGCGGATTTGAAAGTGCGTGTTGCCGATTTGGATATTGAGATTTTGTCCGGCATGGACGGACTGTGCACGCTCGCATCTTTGCCGGAGGCGGATTTGGTGCTCAATGCGGTGGTCGGCATGGTCGGTTTGTTGCCGACTTTGGCCGCAGTTAATGCAGGACACGATGTTGCCCTTGCCAACAAAGAGACTTTGGTGGCCGGCGGTGCATTTGTCATGAACGCTGTGTCGAGAAAAGGCGTAAAACTCTTGCCGGTTGACAGCGAACATTCGGCAATTTTTCAATGTTTGCAGGGCATGCCCGAAAAATCTGCTTTGAAACGTTTGATTTTGACAGCATCCGGCGGTCCGTTTTTCGGACGCACGGCGGCAGATTTGCAAAAGGTGACGGTGGAGGATGCGCTGAAACATCCCAATTGGAGTATGGGCACAAAAATCACCGTTGACTCGGCAACTATGATGAATAAAGGCCTTGAAATTATTGAGGCGTGCTGGCTGTTTGATATGCCGGAAGATAAAATTGACGTTGTGATACACCGTGAAAGCATTATTCACTCACTGATTGAATACAATGACCATGCGGTGTTGGCACAACTCGGTGAGCCGGATATGCGCGTGCCGATTCAGTATGCGTTGACCTATCCTGCACGTCTGCCGTCTCCCACTAAGCAGTTGCGCTTGGAGGATTGGGGGAAACTGACCTTCTTTGCACCGGATACTGCAACGTTCCCCGCAACAGATCTTTGCCGTGAGGCAATTCGTCGCGGCGGTGCCTATCCTGCGGCACTCAATGCCGCGAATGAGCAAGCGGTGGCTTTGTTCTTGGAAGGCAAAATCGGCTTCACCGATATTACCCGCACCGTTGAAAAGGTGCTGGGTAGTACCATTGCGCAACCGCGCACGGTAGAGGATATTCTGGAAATTGACGCCCAGGTGCGTCGGCAAACTCGTGAGGTTTTGATATGACAGCATTTTTGATGACCGCCCTTAAAATCATAGCGGCACTTTTCATCTTTGGCATCATCATTATGGTGCATGAATTCGGTCACTTTATTGTGGCGAAATGGATGAAAGTGCGTGTCAATGAATTTGCTATTGGTATGGGCCCGAAGATACTCAGTTGGGGGAAAGGCGAGACGAAATATTCGTTGCGTCTGTTGCCTTTGGGCGGTTTTTGTGCCATGGAGGGCGAAGACGAGGATGCACCCACACCCGCTTTTATGGGAGGCAATGCTGACCGTCCTAAAACTGATGTTGTAACCGAAAATTCGTTTGCGGATAAAGCGGTGTGGCGCCGCGTGTTGATTGTCATTGCGGGCGCCGCCATGAATTTGATTTTGGGCTTTGTTGTGTTGCTCATTTCGTTTGGCTTTTTTGAAAATAAAGCCCCTAACGGCAATGCATATTTCAACAGTTTGACCATTGCCGAATTGCCCGAAAGCTCCCCTGCATATGAGACAGGGTTACGGGTTGGGGATACCATTTTGAAAGTGGATGGCAAGGTCGTTGCCACCGACATGGATTTATCCATGATTATGCAAAGTGATGAAGATGGTAAATTTGATATGACCGTGCGTCGTGACGGTGAAAAGGTCAAGTTGGAAGGCATCACGTTTCGGTTGGTGGAAGACCCCGAGAACGGCATACGGTATTTACAGTATGATTTTAAAGTACAGGGCATCAAACGTACCGTACTTACCACTGTGACCAAAGCCGCTAAAACGGAATATTCGATGGCGGTGACGGTGTGGCGCAGTTTGGGCGATTTGCTCACCGGTCGTTACGGACTGAATGACCTATCCGGTCCGGTAGGTACAGTGGGTTATATCGGTGATGCAGTGGCGCAAGCGGTGTCGTTGGAAGGCATCTATACACTCTTGCAAATGATTGCGCTGATTACCATTAACGTGGGTGTTTTCAATTTATTGCCGTTGCCTGCTTTGGATGGCGGTAGATTGTTGTTTTTGATTTTTGAGGGTGTCACTCGCAAAAAAATTCCCGCAAAATATGAAGGACTGGTGCATTTTATTGGTCTCGTTTTGCTGTTTGGATTGATGATAGTGGTGACGTTCAGTGATATTCGCAGACTCATTACGGGGGGGTAAAGCCATGGAGCGCAGACAAAGTAAAACTGTATATGCAGGTAATCTTGCCATCGGCGGTGGTCACCCGATCAGTGTGCAGTCGATGCTCAATATCCCTGCACACGATGTTGCGGGAAGCATACGGCAAGCGCAAGCACTGGAAGCGGCAGGATGTCAAATCATCCGTACTGCCGTGCCGGATATGGAAGCGGTGCGTTTGGTTGCTGCATTAAAAGAGTCGCTGACCATTCCCGTGGTAGCGGATATTCATTTTGATTATCAGTTGGCGCTGGAAGCGGCGGCTGCAGGGGTGGATAAAATCCGTATTAACCCCGGTAACATCGGCGGGGAAGACCGTGTCAAAGCGGTGGCAGACGTTTGCCGTCAAAAGCGTATTCCGATTCGCATTGGTGTTAATGCGGGTTCACTGGAAAAAGAAATCCTCAAAAAGTACGGTCATCCGACAGCCGAGGCATTGCGGGATAGTGCGCTGTATCATGCATCTTTATTAAACAAGTTTGATTTTGATGATATTGTGATTTCCATTAAATCGTCGGATGTATCTACCATGATGCAAGCGTGTCGTTTGACCGCTAAAGCGTGTGAGTATCCGTTGCACTTGGGTGTCACCGAAGCGGGCACTGCACGTCTCGGTTTGCTCAAATCCGCGGCGGGTATCGGCGGTTTGTTAGCAGAAGGTATTGGTGACACCATTCGTGTGTCCTTGACGGCCGACCCGAAAGAAGAAATTGCGGCAGGTCTCGATTTGCTGGCGGCGTTGGGATTGCGTCGTGACACGGTGCGATTCGTCTCTTGCCCGACCTGTGGCAGAACGGCGGTTGATTTGATTGGTATTGCCAATCGTGTGGAAGAACGACTGCGTGATGTGAGAAAACCTATCACGGTTGCGGTGATGGGTTGTATCGTCAACGGACCGGGCGAAGCGGCGGAGGCCGATGTAGGTCTTGCCGGCGGCAAGGGGAAAGTCGCCATTTTCAAAAAAGGAAAAGTTGTGCGCACCGTAGAAGAACAGTATGCGGTGGAAGAATTGATGAAAGAGATTGAGACGCTTTAGGGTGACAGGCTTGAATCTTGTCACCCTGAAAAAGAGGAATGTAACATGAACGAACAAACCTTTCAAACGGTTTTTGGAGAATATATCGATATAGATCCGCTACTGTCGGACAGTGCGGTCAAATCTGTGCGTCTGGATATGGACGAGCGGGGACTGAAAGTGGATATTTGCCCCGCTACAGTTGTGCAAGCGGAGGTTTTGTTCAAAGCAGAAGAACAATTAAAAAAAGCTTTGAAATTGCAAAACGCCATACTGACTCCGCATTTTTCGCCCGCTATGTTCACGCCGTCGGTGTTTTCGGCAGTGGTGACCTATTTGCGCAAAAAGAATGCTGCGGTGAACGGTACGTTTGATGAGGCGACCTGCGTACTTGATGGGGACAAGCTCACCGTGACGCTCGCGCACGGCGGGAAAAATCTGTTGATGGTGACCAACACCGAACAGATGCTTACGCAGTTGATTTCACAGTTGTTTGACTTGCATTTGCAGGTCATCATCGAGGGGGATGCTACCGTTAACGAACAGGATGAACGGTACATAGAGATGCAACAGCGTGTTGCCGAGCAAGAGGAGGCGGCGCGCCGTTTGGCGCAACAGCACGCACAGGCGGCAAGCAAAAAAGCTGCACCCGCAAAACAGACGGCGGTGCCCACTTGCGCCAAACCGATTGACCCCACTGCGCCGCCCGCATCGGGATTGCCGATTTATTTGGAAACGGCAACGCCCTTGTTTGGTGTGCCGATAAAAGAACGTCCTCGTGAACTGTGCTCGCTGGAAGCAGACGGCTCTAATGCAACCGTATGGGGCGAAATTTTTGCTATTGATTCTCGTGATAATCGTGATGGCACGAAATGTCGTTATAGCATTGATATCACCGACCAAACGGATTCGGTGACGCTCAGCGTTTGGCTGGATAAAAAACGTGATGCCGATAAAATCGGTGCCATTTCCTCTTTGAAAAAAGGGGATTGCGTACTGGTTGCCGGCTCGTATGATTACGATGCGTATGTCCGTGCGAACTTGATGCGTCCTCGTGCGATGGCGGTGGTAGCAAAATTCAAGCGACAGGATACCGCTTTAGAAAAACGTGTAGAATTGCATTTGCACACCAAAATGTCCATGATGGATGGTGTCTCGGAAGCATCCGATTTGATAAAACGTGCCGCCGAATGGGGACACAAAGCGGTTGCTATCACCGACCACGGTGTAGCACAAGCGTTCCCCGATGCCTTAAAAGCGGTAAGCGGTCTGCGTAAAGCAGGGAATGATATAAAAATCCTGTATGGCATGGAAGCTTATTATGTTAATGATGCCATTCCGGTTGTGAAAGGACAAGCGGATGACAGTATTGACGGCGAATATATCGTATTTGATTTGGAGACCACAGGTTTATCTGCCGCCACAGAGCGCATCACCGAAATTGGTGCGGTGCGTTTGCGTGGCGGAGAGATTATAGAGGAATTCAACACCTTTGTGAATCCCGAAAAACCTATCCCTGCTCAAATCACGGAATTAACCGGTATCACCGATGAAATGGTGGCAGATGCGCCGTGCGAAGCGCAAGCGCTGCAATCTTTCTATGATTTTTGCGGTGACTGTTCTATTTTAGTGGCACATAATGCGGGCTTTGACACAGGCTTTTTGCAAGCAGCGGCATTGCGTTGTGATAAGCCGTATAACTTTACAGCAATAGATACCGTGCCGGTCAGCCGTGCGTTGTATCCCGACTTGAAAAAACATAAATTGGATGCGGTGGCGAAATATCTGGACCTCCCGCCGTTTGAACATCACCGTGCATGTGATGATGCTCGTGTGCTTGCACAGATTTTCCAAAGGGAAATTGCCGCCATGAAGGGCTATGGCATTTCGATGGTGCAGGAAATCAATACCAAGCTCACCGGCATTGACCCCAAAAAAGCAAAATCGTATCATATGATTTTATTGGTGCGTAACCATACGGGTCTTAAAAATTTGTATAAGTTAATATCGTGGTCCAACCTGCATTGTTTCTATCGACATCCGCGTATACCCCGCAGTATGCTGGAACAACACAGAGAAGGTCTGCTGATTGGCAGTGCTTGTGAAGCGGGCGAATTGTTCCACGCAATCGTAGAAGGTAAACCTTTTGAGGAATTGCTGCATATCGCTTCCTTTTATGATTATTTGGAAATTCAGCCTATCGGTAACAACGCTTTTATGGTGCGAAACGGCACTGCCGCCAACGACGAGGTGTTGCGTGATTATAACCGCACCATCGTAAAATTGGGCGAGCGATTGAAAAAACCGGTTTGCGCGACCTGTGACGTGCATTTCCTCGACCCCGAAGATGCGGCTTTCCGTAAAATTTTGATGGCGGGAAACGGCTTTGACGATGCTGACCAACAAGCGCCGTTGTATCTGCGTACAACCGATGAAATGTTGCGAGAGTTCGACTATCTCGGCGACGAAAAAGCACGAGAGGTGGTCATCACCAATCCGAACAGAATTGCGGATATGATTGAGGATATTCGTCCTATTCCGCTTGGTACGTTCCCGCCGCACATTGACGGTGCGGACGAGCAGTTGCAGGAAATTACTTGGGGACGTGCAAAAGAAATCTACGGCGATCCCGTGCCGGAACTCGTGGCAAAACGACTGGAGAGGGAACTGGGCTCTATTATCAAACACGGTTTTGCCGTGTTGTATATGATTGCGCAAAAACTGGTCAAAAACTCGGTGGATAACGGGTATTTGGTCGGCTCGCGTGGTTCGGTCGGTTCTTCTTTTGTGGCGAATATGGCGGGTATCTCGGAAGTGAATCCCTTGGAACCGCATTACGTTTGTCCGAAATGTAAATACAGTGAATTTTTCACCGATGGTTCGGTTGGTTCGGGCTTTGACCTGCCGCAAAAAGATTGTCCGCATTGTGGCACACCGTTATCCCGTGACGGACACGAAATTCCGTTTGAAACGTTCCTTGGCTTTGATGGCGATAAAGCACCTGATATCGACTTGAACTTTGCAAGTGAATACCAGACACGTGCGCATCGGTATACCGAAACATTATTTGGTGATGAACACGTGTTCAAAGCCGGTACCATTGCCACCGTTGCGGACAAGACCGCCTATGGCTATGTAAAAAAATATGCCGAAGAACGTGGTAACGTATACAGCAACGCCGAAACTAACCGTTTGACCGTTGGTTGCACCGGTGTCAAACGCACCACCGGTCAGCATCCCGGTGGTATGGTAGTCGTGCCGGATGATTATGACGTGGAGGACTTTTGCCCTGTACAACATCCCGCAGATAAAACCGATTCGGACGTTGTGACCACCCACTTTGATTTCCATTCTATTCACGATACCATTTTGAAACTGGATAATCTGGGTCACGTCGTTCCCACTACCTATAAGTATCTGGAAGAATACAGCGGTAAAAGTGTAATGGATGTGGATATGTCCGATCCGATGGTATATTCGCTGTTCACCTCTCCGGAGGCTCTGGGTGTTACCAAAGAGGACATCGGTTGTGAAACCGGAACGCTGTCGTTACCTGAAATGGGCACACCTTTTGTGCGTCAGATGTTGTTAGACTGTAAACCCAAAAACTTTGCAGATTTGTTGCAGATTTCGGGCTTATCTCACGGTACTGACGTGTGGCTGGGTAATGCGCAAGAACTCATTCAAAAGGGTACTTGCACCATTTCGGAAGTTATCGGAACTCGTGATAACATCATGACCTATTTGATGCACAAAGGTTTAGAGCCGAAAATGGCATTTAAGATTATGGAAATCGTGCGTAAAGGCAACGCGACCAAGTTGCTCACCGAGGAACATTTCACTGCTATGAAAGAGCACAATGTGCCGCAATGGTATATTGATTCTTGCATGAAGATTAAGTATATGTTCCCCAAAGCGCATGCTGCGGCGTATATTATTGCCGCTTTGCGTGTGGCTTGGTATAAGGTGCATATGCCGGTGGCATATTATGCCGCGTATTTCACCGCTCGTCGCGAAGATTTTGATGCAGAACCGGTGATGCGCGGGAAGTCCGCTGTTAAAAACACGATGGATGAAATCCGTTCTCGTGGTAAAGAAGCTACCGCTAATGAACAGGGACTTGCGGAAACATTGCATATTGTGTACGAGGCTATGCAACGCGGTATCCCATTTTTACCCATTGATTTATACCGTTCACATGCGTATAAATTTATCCCCGAAGATGGCGGCATTCGTCTGCCGTTTGCCTCTATGAAAGGCTTGGGTGAACCTGCGGCCATTCAGCTGAAAGCTGCCTGCGACCCGCAAGACCCGTTTATTTCGGAGGATGATTTGCAAAATCGCAGTGGCATCAACAAGAGCGTGTCCCAGTCACTGCGTGCATTGGGCGTTTTGGGGGATATGCCGGAAACCAGCCAGATGACCTTTTTTTAATGAACTTGTGAAAAAGCATTGCTTTTTTTGATGACATCTCGTATAATAATGAAAGAATTTTTATAATGGGTGAAAAGGTGGCTTTTCACCCGCATCAGAGCGTTTGGAGGAGTTTTTATGGCGTTATTTACACTTGCCGCCGAAACTGCCGCTGACATCTTGAGTGATGCCGGCATGACCATTCTCATTGGTCTTGTTGTGGTGTTCGGTGTGTTGTTATTACTCACCGGTTTGTTTAAGGCGTTTGGCGTTGTGATGAGTTCTTTGGAGAAAAAAGAAGAAAGCGCACCCGCCCCCGTTCAAACGGCAGCACCGGTTGCTCCCGCTGTTGACTTGGGTCCGGTGATGTCTTGTGCACAGGTGCGTAACGGCATTAAACCTGAAGAAACCGCAGTTATCGCGGCGGCTGTTGCGGCTTCTATGCCCGCAGGTCAAAAATATACCATTACCAAAATTGACCGTGCGGAATAAGAAAGGAGATTGCTGAACATGGACAAGTTTTTACAAGCTTTGGTAGATCTATGGCATTCCTCCGGCTTGGCACAGCTGCTCAATTTTGAAAATGGCGGTTGGAAAAACCTCATTATGATTGCGATTGCCTGTGTGCTATTATATTTGGCAATCAAAAAACAATTTGAACCCTTACTGTTGTTGCCGATTGCTTTTGGTATGTTGCTTGTGAATTTGCCGTTGGGCGGCGTGATGGATCCGCAGCGCAATTCTTTGGTGGAATTCAGCCAAGTAGAAATGCAAGCGTATGTCGACGGTACATATGAACAAGTGTATCCCGTCTATGAACAAGAAGCGGGCATCAACCCTGATTATTATGGAAGTATCAAAACCGTAGTCAACGCTTCTGGTGTGGAAGTCGAAGTGCTTGAAGACAATGGTGCTGTGTATAAAGTGAAGACTTTGGAAGATGGCAGCAAAGTTGCTATCATTCCTTACTGGCAGCACTTTGAACAAGGCGGTTTGATGTGGTATCTGTATCAAGGCGTTAAATTCGGCATTTATCCGCCACTCATTTTCCTTGGCATCGGTGCGATGACCGACTTTGGCCCCTTGCTTTCCAACCCGAAAAGCTTTTTGCTCGGTGCGGCGGCACAGCTCGGTATTTTCTTGACGTATCTGGGTGCGCGTGCTCTCAATCTGCTTGGCATCGACGGCTTGGCATATACCCAACAAGAAGCCGCTTCCATCGCTATTATCGGTGGTGCGGACGGTCCCACTGCTATATACCTCACTTCTAAACTCGCTCCGCATTTGCTCGGCGCAATTGCTATTGCCGCCTACTCCTATATGGCGTTGGTTCCGATTATCCAGCCGCCGATTATGCGTGCGTTGACTACCAAGAAGGAACGCGCTGTGGTGATGACCCAGTTGCGTACCGTTTCCAAAACCGAGAAAATTTTGTTCCCGATTGCAGTGGCTATTTTGGTGGTGTTGCTGTTGCCTAGCGCCGCGCCGTTGGTCGGTATGCTGATGCTCGGTAACCTGATGAAAGAAAGCGGTGTTGTGGACCGCATTTTCAAAACTGCGCAAAATGAACTGATGAATATCGTCACCATTTTCCTTGGTGTCACGGTTGGTGCCACCGCGAACGCGGCGGCATTCCTGCAACTGAAAACGTTGCTCATCATCTGTTTGGGCCTCGTCGCTTTCAGTTTTGGCACTGCGGGTGGTGTGTTGCTCGGCAAGTTGATGTACTGGCTGTCGGGTGGTAAAGTTAATCCGTTGATTGGCTCCGCGGGCGTTTCTGCCGTGCCGATGGCGGCGCGTGTTTCGCAGAAAGTCGGTCAGAGCGAAAATCCTGGTAACTTCCTGTTGATGCACGCTATGGGTCCCAACGTGGCAGGTGTTATCGGCTCTGCTGTTGCGGCGGGCGTTTTGCTCACGTTGTTTGGTTGATTGATTGTAGCGGGGGAGGACACGTTTGGTTCTCCTCCGTTTATCTGTTTATTGGAGGGAAAGTATGCTTACGCAGCAAGAATTTTGCGCATTGCGCCGAAAGGCGTTAGAACGGTTTTTCTCGCGTATGAATGACCGTCAACGCGAGGCGGTGTTTCACACACAAGGCGCTCTGCTGATTTTGGCGGGCGCGGGGAGCGGTAAAACCACCGTGCTTATCAATCGTATTGCCAATTTGGTGCGTTTCGGTGATGCGTATCATTCTCCTGAAACGCCCGCTTTTGTGGATGCACAAACGGAAGAAAAATTGTGCCGTTGCGCAAACGGTGAAATGCCGATGAGTGATGCCTTGGCGGCAAAATTGTCGGTGGATGCTGTTCCGGCTTGGAAAATTTTGGCGATAACCTTTACCAACAAAGCTGCGGGAGAATTGCGGGAACGTTTATCCGCCATGCTTGGCAGTGAAGGCGAAGAAGTAATGGCGAGTACGTTCCACTCGTTTTGCGCACGCATTTTACGTCGTGATGGCGAAGCACTTGGTTATTCTGCTCATTTCACCATTTATGATACAGATGATAGTCGTCGTTTGATGAAAGAGTGCATGAAAACGCTCAATATTGATGAGAAATTCATTGGCCATCGTGCAATTTTGTCCGAAATCAGTCACGCTAAAGATGCGCTGGTTTCTCCCGAAATGTACCAAAAACAACCGGAAGTTTCGGGTAATGTTCGTTTGCAGGCGGTGGCGCGGTGCTATGCGCTGTACCAATCTCGCTTGCGTGAAGCGGATGCAATGGACTTTGATGACTTACTGTGCAAGGTTATTGAATTATTTGAAAATAATCCAGATATTGCCGACCGCTACCGCTTGCGCTATCCGTATATTATGGTAGACGAATACCAAGATACCAACCATGCACAATATCGTCTGGTGAGTTTGTTGGCAGAAGGGAGCGGAAATTTGTGCGTGGTCGGTGATGATGACCAGAGCATTTATAAATTCCGCGGCGCAACCATTGAAAACATTCTCAATTTTGAACACGAGTTTAAGGATTGTGCGGTTATTCGTCTGGAACAGAATTATCGCTCCACCCAGAATATTTTGGATGCCGCCAACACGGTGATTGCGAAGAATGTCAATCGTAAAGGTAAAACGCTGTGGACCCAAAACGGCGCAGGAAAGCGTTTGCAGCTCGTTACGGTAGATAATGCGGAAGCAGAAGGCCGTTTGGTTGCGGATACGGTGTTGTCCGGCGTATCCCGTGGCAGAAAATTCAGCGATTTCGCAGTTCTGTACCGTGCCAACGCACAATCCAATGCTATCGAACAGGCGTTGCTCAAAAGCGGTGTGCCGTATCGCATCATTGGCGGACATCGGTTTAACGATACGCAGGAAGTCAAGGATGCGATGGCGTATTTGCGGCTGATTAACAATCCTGCGGACGTAGTCAGCCTGCGCCGTATCATCAACATGCCGCGCCGTGGCATTGGGGATACCACGATTGAGCGTGCCGCTGAAATCGCAGATATGAATGGCGTGACACTGTATACTGTGCTGTGCAACGCTTCGCAATATCCCGAACTTGCCCGTGCGGCCGGAAAACTGACTGAATTTATTCGTATGATAGAGTCTTTGCGTGACATGGCAAATGATCCCGAGGCTTCTTTACATTTATTATACCGTACTATGCTGGAAGTCACAGGGTATCTCACCATGTGGGAACAGGCGGGAAAAGAAGAAGCTGCTCGTGTAGAAAACCTAAACGAATTGGCTTCCAACATTATCAGCTATGCGCAATCGTGCGGTGAAGAGCATCCCACTTTAGCGGGATTTTTGGAAGAAATGGCGTTGCTCACGGACATTGACAACTATGACAAAAATGCCGATTCGGTTATTTTGATGACCATGCACGCTTCCAAAGGTTTGGAATTTCCTGTTGTAATTTTGCCGGGCTTCGAAGAAGGCGTTTTTCCGGGCGTACAGGTGATGTACCAGCCGGAAGAACTGGAAGAGGACCGTCGTCTTTGTTATGTAGCGATTACCCGTGCAAGAGAAGAACTGTTTATTTTCAACGCGGTCAGTCGTATGTTGTACGGACAGACGACTTATAATCGTCCGTCCCGCTTTTTAGGGGATATTCCTGAAGAGTTGACCGAGAGAAAGGATATCAGTCGTCGTGCCGAGCAGTCTTTTACTCAGGGTGGATATCACAGCAGTTTTGGCGGTAGTCGTTACACTGCTGTAAAACCGTCGGTCAATACGTACGCTGCGCCGGTAGGCAGTACACAGGTGAAGAAACAAACCTTTGTCACTGCGCCGCCCAAAACGGCTTGTACGTTACAGGTAGGGGAAAAAGTGTCTCATGCCGCTTTCGGTGAAGGCACCGTGATGAAAATCACACCCATGGGCAACGACTCTTTGCTGGAGATTGTTTTTGACAAAGTCGGCACCAAGAAAATCATGCATAATTTCGCAAAACTGAACAAAATCTAATGCACCATATTCCTCCCGATTCATATCTTGATAGTGAAGTGTCGCATTGCGGCACGGCAATCAGTTTTGAACGGGAGGATTTTTTATGGCAGATACTCGGATGATGCGGGACGGCGGCTGTAAAGAAGCGGTTTGTATCGATGCAGGGCGTGTATATGACAGCTGTTCGGATAAGGATTGTGTAGAGAACGTACGGGTTGTATTTTGTGAGCGGGACCAAATGCTCATTGACCGCGCTACCAATGTGCGTGCAAAGAAAGCGGAGGTTATTTATACTTACATTGATGTAGAGGCATTGCCGTTTAACCGCGGTTATTATGCTTGTGACATTACGTTTTATTTTGAGGTGACCTTGGAGGTGTCCACCGGACACGGAAATCCTTGCACCGATGTGTGCGGTATTGCCAGCTTCCAAAAGAAAGTCATCCTGTACGGCAGCGAAGGCAATGTCAAAGTATTTTGCAGTGAAATGGCAGCAGATAAGTGTGACCGTCAGATAATGCCTTGCCGCAATATGCCTAAAGCATGCGTGCAGGTGGCAGATCCGGTAG
Organism: Acutalibacteraceae bacterium; assembly: GCA_045634325.1. GTDB lineage: Bacteria > Bacillota > Clostridia > Oscillospirales > Acutalibacteraceae > URNF01. The sequence goes on from JAZRAA010000016.1 coordinate 193,012, forward strand.
TGCTCAGTGCGAAACTGGTGGATGTCTGTGAGTGTAAGGCGTGTTGTTGTTGCGATTGCATCCCCGAATGTATTTGCAACCGTTACGGCAGTTGCTTTGTGCAGTCGGATGATGGGAAAGCGGTACTGGTTACCATCGGCATCTTTACCATTGTGCAGTTAATCCGTAAAGTGCAGATGTTGGTACCTGTATATGATTTCTGTATGCCCGGTAAGGAATGTTGCAACGGCACTGCAGACACACCGTGTGAGATTTTCAAGAAAATGTGTTTCCCTGTCGATGAGTTTTTTCCGCCCGCAGAAAGCGGTAACAATGCATGCGGTTGTCAGAAGAGATAGTATAGGAAAAGGCGTCGGTTTTCCGGCGCCTTTTCGTTGTCAAAATGACTAAAATTCTCCCCAATATCTTATCAGAATTATACACATATACTTTTTGAAAAAACTTTGAAGAAATCTGCAAAAAAGTGTTGACAAAGTGAAGAAGTGGTGGTATTATAACAAAGCTGTCTCGCGGGAGACCACGAAAACAGC
>JAZRAA010000017.1:0-25043 GCA_045634325.1 Acutalibacteraceae bacterium
TATATGTATTTATGACACCAATAATAAAAACAATTATTGTAACAAATATTAGTGCTAAAAAAGAACCAACAACCATTTTCTTTTTCATACAATCACCGCCTTGGGTGTATTATAGCATAAAAGCGGTGAAAAATCAATGCGAAGCATTGCATGTAATCCGTCGAAAGACGGAATGTAATCAACACGCAGTGTTGGATGTTATCATTTCGAAGAAATGTATGTAATCCACCGTAGGTGGTATGTAATCAATCCGAAGGAAAATACACCTGCAGTGATGCCATACACGCTTCGCGTGATTACATACGCCTGACGGCGATTACATACCAATCCTTCGGATTGGATAAAAATAAAGCACTTCCGAAGAAGTGCTTTATTTTTTGGGTAGTTTGAACTTAGTGGCACGAATTTAATATGCCTGAAAACTTATTTTTTTTGAAAATTTAATTTAATAAACGGTGTTGCAGGATCAGTAATATCCCAAATTTCAGTATTGAAGTTACAATTTGCCGGTAATGCATTTACAAAACTACAATTTTCTTCTTTTACGAGATTTTCAGAAGGTATCTCATATAATTTAGTGCAACCATCCGCAAATCCAAATACATTTATAAAATCAAAAGTGCCGCTCGGCTGATATGAATCAATAATTCCGCCGATCAATGGATGAACATTATCACCATACTTTTTATTGGTATTTATTTTTATAAAACAATTACTAACGCTTATGCTTCCTTTTGAATTTGCTACACCGCCAAAAGCGCCTATGTGTGAATAATATGTAGAACTGTGCAAAATCTCACTTTGAACGCAAATATCCGTGAAAATTTCCTCTCCGCTTCCGAGAAGACTCCCCGAAATAGCGCCTGCATTTACCGAATCAGAGCGCACTTGTAATTTTGTATTGCTCTGCAGTCGTTCACATTTGAGTTTTGCATTATCGGTTACAAAAATATCGCCAACAATTCCTCCTACGAGTAAAACATCTGTTTCAACATTGATATTACCATTGACAATGCAATCGGTAATTTTACATTCCCGGGTTGGATACACACAACCTGCAAGAAGACCTATTTCGGTAAAATAATTGCTTTCATAGGTATATGTTATGTTAACATTTTCAAGATGAAGATTTTTGATTTCCGCATTTCCGACTATCCCGAAAAATCCACAAGAATAGTTGGCGTTATTGCCGTAGTCATCGTATAAAAGTTTAGGGGACAGATTGGAAACAGTAAAACCTCTACCATCAAAATTAGATGAAAAACGATAGGTGCCATTTCCGATAGGCAAAAACTCTACTCCAGCCATATCAATGTCAGCACCGAGCGCAAAATGTACCCCATTATTCATTTTTCCTGAATTGATTTTGTTAGACAAATATACTAATTGGTCTGACGATGTTATTAAGTAAGGATTCGACTGCGTTCCGTTCCCACCCGAAAATTTATTATCTATAATGGGCTCAAAGACCTGAGATATATTCGGATCAGGATTTTGCAATTGAACAGTGTTATAAAATTTGTTGAGTTCTGTCGTGGTAGATGTTTTTTTCGTGGTAGATGTTTTTTTCGTGGTAGATACTTTTGTAGTGATAGTTGCTTTTGTTGTGGTAGCTGCTTTTGTTGTGGTAGATCTTTCTTTTTCAGCTGATGTACTAGCATTAGTGGTTGAATCATTCTCATTAGTGTTACAACTATCAGTTGAAGTCAACCGGCCCCCTAATATGTCTTTGCTACAAGCAGAAAAACCAAACACCAAAATTATCGTCAAAAATAAACATGCTAATTTTTTCATAAATTCACCACCTTAGGTTTAGTATAACATAAAAGCGACAATAAATCAATACGAAACACTGTTTTTATAATTCGTGGCGAAGCCACACCGAAATTATTCATTATTCATCAGCGTAAGCGACTTCATTTTTCATTATTCATTCGAAAATCCGTTTTTTTATTTAATGAATAATGAATGATGAATAATGAATAGTGAATAATACAAACAAAAATCCGTCCTCTTTCGAGAACGGATTTTCGTTTGGCTCTCTTGTACGAAAAAGAACTGGGCAAAAACCGAGGATTTTCTTTATTTTTTTCTAAATATTGCTTTAATTTTACTGATTATATTTGACTTTTGAAGCTTTTGAGAAAAAGTAATAGGTAAATCTCTTTCTTCATCAAGTATATAAGGGAAATCCCCATTAATACATATCCAAAAATATTCCCCTGTCCTATCGCAAGGAACGGAAGCGCCTTTTTGAAAGGTAATTTTTACACCAAATCTTTCAAATTCAAATTCTTCGCCTTCGATTTTACCGAAAACACCATAATAGCCTTCGTGATGAATCAAAGAATTATTATCGTTTTCCCAATCCCACGAAAAAACTTCTTCAGTACAATAATAATCAATACCAAAGTTATTTAAAAACTCAACAAGTTCCTTATTTCTTTCTATATGTTTATAATAATTTCTGCAATCTTGACAATCACAAGGCTTATTAAAATCTGTTCGATATGCTTTAGTTTTTTCTTTATCAAATGTAATTTTTTCAGACTTTATTTCTATCGTTTGCAAAGACATATCATCACCGCCTATGTGTAGTATAGCATAAAAGTACAAATAAATCAACGCGGAGCGTTGCATGTAACCCGTCGAAGACGGAATGCAATCATTTTCTGGGGAAAATGTGTGTAATCCGAAATTCATTTCGGTATGTAATCAATCCGAAGGAATAAGCATTCAAGCCTCACGGCTTGATGACATACAGTTCGCAGAGCGAACTGATTACATACTCGCTAACGCGAGATTACATACCAATCCTTCGGATTGGATAAAAAAAGACAAGTCTTTCGACTTGTCTTTTTTTGGAGGCGACACCCAGATTTGAACTGGGGAATCAGGATTTTGCAGACCCTTGCCTTACCACTTGGCCATGTCGCCGTATGCAGAAAAGGTGCTAAAATAGCACCTTTTCCTTTTTGGAGCGGCTTACGAGGCTCGAACTCGCTACCTCCACCTTGGCAAGGTGGCGCTCTACCAGATGAGCTAAAGCCGCAGATATGGTGCCTCCGATCGGAATCGAACCAATGACACGGGGATTTTCAGTCCCCTGCTCTACCAACTGAGCTACAGAGGCAAATTTGGCGACCCGGAACGGGCTCGAACCGTCGACCTCTAGCGTGACAGGCTAGCGTTCTAACCAGCTGAACTACCGGGCCAAATTTTGGTGGGAACAACAGGGCTCGAACCTGTGACCCCCTGCTTGTAAGGCAGGTGCTCTCCCAGCTGAGCTATGCTCCCATTATCGCACAAGCGACGCTCATTATATTACTACAATAAAAAACGTTTGTCAAGTGCTTTTTTATATTTTTTTCGATATATTTACCGACCTCGCCGGGCAATCATTTGCTCGATATCCTGCGTAGTGAAACGGTATACTTTATCACAGAAAGAACAATCCGCCGTCACCTCTCCGTTTTCGTCCGGCAACGAGCGCAGCTCCTCCGTATCCATCGATAAAAAGACCTTTTCGACCCGCTCACGACTGCAGTTGCAACGATAGGTCGGTTCATACGTATCCAACACGTCAAACGGCATACCTTCCAGCGCTTTTTCGCATATTTGCATCGGCGTTAATCCGTCCGACAGCATTTGTGTCATAGACGGCAAAGCGGCAATGTTCTTTTCCACCTTATCAATCACGTCATCGGGGCAAAACGGCAACAGTTGCAACAACAAACCACCGGCAAACTTAACACTCAAATCGGGTTCCACGAGCACACCCAGCGCACAGACAGTTGGAGTCTGTTCACTGGTAGCATAATAGGTGGTGATATCCTCTGCAATTTCACCTGTGGTGAGCGGCACACAACCCACATACGGTTCACCGCTGCCCATATCCCGAATGACATACAGCATACCATCCGTGCCCACAGCACCGCTGACATCCAATTTACCATTGGCTTTGAGCGGAATTTCCACCACGGGATTTTCCACATTGCCACGCACGTCACCGTTGCTATCCGACACCGCCATCAACATGCCTGCTGGACCGTCAGCACGCACCTTCAGCGTGATGGTGTCGTCCTTCCCTTTCAGCATAACGCCCATCATCGAAGCCGCAGTGAGCAATCTGCCGAGTGCTGCAGTGGTGACTGCAGAAGTCTTATGATACTGTTCCGCTTGTGCGACAATATCGCTCGCATCTATTACCATTGCCATCACGGTGGCATCCTGAGTTAAACAACGAAGTACCTTTGCCATTATATGCTCCTATCTCTGTTTTATTGCCAAATTTTCAGTGACGAACACCATTCTTTGTTCATCCTTTGCAGGCGGATGCATTCCCCGCTCAGCATACACCGCCAACACCTCAAATCCCGCCGCTTTCAGCAAACGGCGCAGGGTGTTTTCGGTATAGACACGTTCACGGATTTGCTCGCTGTAACGGTCATAGCAACCGTCTTCCTCTACAAAGAAATCCAGTTGCATCACCACTTCTTTGGTGTGCGGCAAATAATTGTTTTGCCAAGCGCAGAAAAAGTCTTCCTGCTCATACACAAACGCATTATCGCCCAAAACCGTTTCATGTTTATACGGCGTATTCACATCGAAAATAAACAAACCGTTTGGTTTAATAAACAACCCCAATCGGTCAAACACAGCTTGCACATCAGCGGTTTTCAGCAGGTGGTTAAGCGAATCGAGCATACACACTGCACCGTCAGCGGTACCGTATAAATCCAGCGTGCGCATATCCTGACACAACAGCATCGCACGCTCACCATAAGGCATCAATTTTTCGGTCGCCTCTGCCAACATATCCACCGAACCGTCTACACCGATGACGTCCACACCGTTTTTGAGCAATTCCAATGACAAACTGCCTGTCCCGCATGCGAGGTCTATCACCTGTTGCGGTTTTTCGCTCGCGTGTTTTTGAAACAGTTTCAGTATGTACGCCGCCCAACCTTTATAATCGACATTGCCTGTCAAACGGTCATAAAAATACGCAAACGAGCCGTATCCCGCCATATCAGTTATCCTCTTTCATCCTATCGAGCACAATACGATAGTTGTCACAAGAACGCTTAACGCGGGACACCGTCGCAGTAGACGCACCGGTCTCCTCCACAATTTCCGCATAATTGTAGCCATCCTCTAACATCTGCGCCACCGACAAGCGTTGCACCATGGTGCCGATTTCCTTTTCGGTGCACAAGTCATCGAAAAACAAACGACATTCTTCCACCGATTGCAGTTGTAAAACAGCCTTATACAAAAATTCCTTGCTTTCTTCGTTGAGTTTCATTGCCATTTACAGTTCCTCCTGTCCTGCCACACGCATTTCATGCGCAGCTTTTAAATTTGTATCCGTCACACTGCCACCAATAATGCGGGCAAGTTCTTTTTCACTATCCGCGGCATCCAGCGCCGTCACGCCGGTGCAGGTTCTGCCGTTTACGACATCCTTGTGTATACGCAAATGATGATGCGCACGAGCAGCAATCTGCGCCAAATGAGTAACGCACAAAACCTGTCGATGACCGGCAGTTTGCCGTAATTTAATACCAACTTTCACCGCCGCATGTCCGCTGATGCCGGTATCAATTTCATCGAAAATCAAAGTATCGATGTCATCCACCTGTGCCATTACCGATTTTATCGCCAACATCATGCGTGAAAGTTCGCCGCCGGATGCAATTTGTGCCAACGGTTTTGCGGGTTCGCCGGGATTGACCGACAGCAAAAATTCCACCTTATCGCCGCCCGTAGCCGTTAAAGGAACCGGCATAATTGCCACCTCAAATTGCACAAACGGCATATCAAGAAATGCCAATTCTTCACATACACGTTTCGCAAATTCTTTGGCGGTTTTCTTGCGAGCGAGGGTCAATTTTTCGGCGGCCGCAATAGTATCTTTGCGAGCGATTTCCAGTTCCAACTGTAACTGCGCTGCACGCTCGTCCGCCGTTTCAATCGCCTGTACCTCGGCTTGTGCGTCTTGCAAAATCTGTAACATGCCTTTTGCATCGGCACCATATTTCTGCGACAGACGGCGTAACAATGCGAATCTGTCTTCCGTGCGTTCACGATCCGCTTCATCAAAGCACATATCCCGTGTAAAATCCGAGACCTCTGTACCCAGTGCTTCCAGTTCATACAACAGCGATTGCAACCGTTCAGAAAGCGGTGACAATGAACCGACCAGCGCACCTGCGTGGCGTAACGCTTCCGCCGCCACCGTTACCGCAGATACCGCACCGCCGTTTTCATCGCCGTTTAACAATGCATCCGTTTTTCGCAAATACCCGGCGATTTTTTCGCTATGGCGGTAAAAATCACGTTTTTCTTCCAGTTGTTTTTCCTCGTCTGCTACCAATGCTGCACTTTCCAATTCTTCAATCTGAAAATGCAACATATCCAAACGCTGTAATTTTTCACTTTCAGCAGTTTGTAACTTTTTCAAAGCACGACTGATGGTGCAATATCGTTCATACGCTGCGGTATACGCCTCACGCACCGCATCAAAATCGCCCATATTTTCCAGATACCGCAAATGCAACGAAGCATCCAACAGTGACTGGTTTTCGTGTTGTCCGTGTATGTTGACCAACATCCGTCCGACTTCACGCAACAACCCCACCGTTGCAGGACGCCCGCCAATACGGCAGGCTGTTTTACCGTCAGCACGAATGGTGCGCCCGATAAGCAAGGTGTCGTCTTCCATGGGATAACCCATATCCGAAAGATGCGCTTTTACACGCTCGGAAACATCGGAAAAAGTCGCAAACACCTGCGCTTCCTCACAACCGGTACGCACCAAATCACGGCGTACCCGTTCACCCAGAACGGCATTGATGGCGTCAATCAAAATCGATTTGCCGGCACCGGTTTCGCCGGTCAGCACATTGAGGCAGTCGTGAAAATGCACGTCTGCCCGCTCAATGACTGCAATATTCTCAATATGCAAACTGTCCAGCATCCACCGTCACCACTTTTCCGAAATTATGCACCACGTAACAACTTTTTCAAATCCTCTGTCAACTGCGCCGCACGTGTTTCACTCGCAGCAATACCGATAAACGTATCGTCTCCCGCGAGCGTACCGACAAGACCTTCCCAATGCAACGAATCCATCGCCGCACAAACCGCTTGTGCCATACCGTTCAAACATTTAATAACCACAATATTACCGGCAAAATTAACACTGGTAACCGCATCCGAAAATAACGAATGAAATTTCGAAGAAATCTGCACACTCTCGTGACGTTCCACCGAATACCGATACCCGCCACCCGCATCCAGAATTTTAATCAGATGCATCTCTTTAATATCACGGGAAACAGTCGCTTGTGTGACGTGGTAGCCTTCCTCTTTCAACAACCGTTGCAGTTCTTCTTGCGTATCCACCGATTGACGACGGATGATTTCCAAAATCGCCGCTTGACGCCTTACTTTCATTTACGTCCACCCTCTCTGCCGATTAGTTTCTTATCCAAAACATCATAGAAAGAACGCTCTTGCAACCGAATCAATTTCGCTGTCAAGTTAGAGCGCTTTACATACACCATTCCATCGGTTGTCAGCGGCACTTCCATTTCGCCGTCCACTGTTAAGAAGGTTTCCCCTCTGCCGTCAGTGGTACGGATACAAAGTTCCGTTTGCGCAGGTAAAACATACGAGCGCGCATATAAAGAGTGAGGGCAAATCGGGGTGAGCAACAAACACGGCACCTGTGGATCTACCACGGGACCACCCGCAGACAGCGAATATGCCGTCGAGCCGGTTGGGCTCGCCACCATTACACCGTCTGCACGGCAACACATAATTTCTCTCTCCCCGCTCGTAACCGCAACATCTACCAAACGAGACAATGCGCCGCGAGATAACACGGCCTCATTCATCGCAAGATACGACTTATCAACACCTTTCACCGTCACATCCAGTAACAACCGTTCTTCAGTGATATATTTACCATCCACCAAATCCTGTAGCAAGTGAAGTTCGTCCATCTCCATGCCCGCCAAGAAACCAAGTTTTCCGCTGTTAATGCCGAGCACGGGAACAGAAAGGGATGCCGCCTGTTTAGCGATATGCATAATGGTACCGTCACCACCGATGGCGACAATGCAATCTACGTTTTCCACGCACAAAGCTTCGCCCGCACAAAACTGCATCTCCTGCACAGTCGCGCCGCAACCACGCAGCACCTCACAAATGCGGGCAACGTCTTGCGGTTTGATTGCCGTATGTATATTGGATACAACCGCTATCCTTTTCATGGCTTATCTGCCCCTTTTTTTAACATCTCATGCGCTTTATCCACGATTTCACGCACATAAATCGGCGTTTGACACGCCGTCTGTGTATTACTATACACCAAAACGACTAAAAATTCAATATTCCCCTCTCCACCGGTTATCGGCGAATGGGAAAGTGCGGCAATGTGAAGGTTTTGTGTGGTAAAATACCCGCAAAGGTTCTGTAACACTGTATGCTGCACCTTTTTATCTCGCACCACACCACGTTTGCCCACAGCGGATTTTCCCGCTTCAAACTGCGGTTTGATGAGTGCTAACACGGTTGCTTGCGGTTTCAAAAACGGTAAAACCGATGGCAACACCTGTTGCAACGAGATAAAAGACACATCTATCGCGCACACGTCTATCCCGCCCAACGGTATAGCGGTGCGGGCGACCTCACTGCGAATATCGGTGTTTTCCAGCACCGTCACCCGCTTATCCGCACGCAAATCAGGGTGCAACTGGTCACTACCGACATCCACCGCATATACGTGCCGAGCGCCCGCTTGCAATAAACAATCGGTAAATCCACCGGTCGAAGCGCCCACATCCAGTGCCGTCAAACCACCAACGTCTAGCCCGCTCATTTGCAACGCCTTTTCGAGTTTCAAGCCACCGCGTCCCACAAAACGAATAGACGAAGTATCACAGTCTACTAAATCAGTAGCACATACTTGTCGTGATGCCTTATATATAGGCTGACCATTCACGGTGACAGCCCCGGCGGCAATCAATTCCTTCGCCTTTTCTCTGCCGCTTACAAATCCCTGTGACACCAAAAAGGCATCCAGTCGCATGGTATCCATCAATTTTCCTCATTTGCAAACAATTTTTGCAGGCTTTGTGCATCCAGCCCGGTCAGATACATACCTTGTTCCAACGTGCAAGGCGGTAAATTCTGTTCAATCGCCCGCACGATATACTGCCCTTTAAATCCATTTTCCAGCAAACGCGCCGCCAGATATTCACCGATACCGCCGCGTTTGGCCGCTTCTTCCACAAACACAACGCGCGTATATCGCATGGCCGTTTGCACCACCGCTTGTTCAAGCGGGAAAATTTTTGCCATTTTGAGCACGGATACGGGTTTACCGTTTTGAGCACATTGTTGCGCCGCTGTCAACACATTGCCATATACTCTGCCGTAGGTTACCACCAACGTATCTGCATGTTCGGTTTCTTCCAAGAAAATCGGCGCGCCATCGGGTGTGTAGTTATGCAAAGACAGCGGTTCACCGCCGCGCGGATACCGCACCGCCGCAATGCCGTCGGTATCGTATGCCGCTTGCTTTAACAAAAGCGGAAGTTCCGACAGAGTAGCGGGAGCAAAAATAGTGGTGTGCGGAATGGTGGTCAAAAACGGTATGTCATAAATACCTTGATGCGTTTCGCCATCCTCCGGCACGATGCCTGCACGGTCAATACACAACACGATATGGTTGTCCATAATGGAAGTATCGTTGAGCAATTGGTCGTACGCACGTTGTAAAAAAGTCGCATACACCGCAAATATCGGCAACATACCGCCACCGGCAAGACCCGAAGCAAACGTCACGGCGTGTGCTTCCGCAATACCGGTATCAAAGCAACGGGACGGCATGTGCTCCGCAAACCGCATCATACCGGTGCCGTGTTTCATAGCGGCAGTAATCGCCACCACCCGCTCATCTTTTTGCGCCATAGCATCCAATGTTTCACCAAACACCGAAGAAAAAGTGCGGGCTGTGGACGGGGCCAATTTTTGTGACGGGTCAAACCGCGAAACGCCATGATAATTGCCGGGGTCTTTCTCCGCAAAAGTATAGCCCTTGCCTTTCACCGTTTCGACATGTACCACCACCGGACGTGTCAACATTTTAGCGGCTTCAAAAGCACGGTTCAACTGATCTAAATTATGGCCATTGATAGGGCCAATATAGTAGAACCCCATATCTTCAAAGAACGACACATCTTTAAAAAGGAGTCGTTTCATGGTGTTTTTACTGCGCAACAATAATTTATATATCGACTTACCAATCAACGGGATATGCTTGCATCCCTCTGTCACCCTCAATTTTAACCGCACATAGCGTGGACGAGCACGCAACGAAGACAAATGCCGTGCCGCAAAACCCACATTGGGGCTGATAGACATCTGGTTATCGTTAAGCACCACAATCAAGCGGTCGTCACTGCGCCCCGCATTGCTCAAGCCCTCATATGCCAAGCCGCCTGTCATGGCGCCGTCGCCAATAACCGCAACGGTATATCCATCCTCACCACGCAACGTCTTGGCTTTCGCAATACCGTTAGCAGCGGAAACAGAGGTACTGCTGTGTCCCACTACAAAAGCATCATACGGACTTTCCTTCGGATTGGGAAAACCGGAAATACCACCCATCTGCCGTATCTGACGCAAGCTATCTTTTCTGCCTGTGAGCATCTTAAACGGATAGCACTGATGTCCCACGTCCCAAACAACAGCATCGGTAGAAAGGTCAAAAGCGCGCAACAACGCCACCGTCAACTCCACCACACCGAGATTGGAGGACAAGTGTCCTCCTGTTTCGGATACCGAAGACAGCAATTCAGCTCGGATTTCTGCACACAGCGTTTCCAAGCCATCCCGTTTTATTTTTTTAACATCTTCCGGTACTTGCACACGATGCAAATACTGTTGTTTTTCTTTCATTGTTTTCTCCCTAACAGTCCCGTTGTAATAAGGATTGCGCCAAAGCGCGCAAATGAGAAGTATCCCCCTCAAAACTTTCCAGTGCTTTTAGTGCTTGTTCGGTCTTTTCACGCGCCAAAGCACGTGTTTGCTCCAAACCGCACAAAGTAACGTAGGTCACTTTTTCATTTTCAGCGTCGCCACCCACAGGTTTGCCTAATTTTTGCGCATCCGCGGTAACATCCAATATATCATCCACCATCTGAAACGCCAGACCGATGTTTTCACCATACAGGGCAGCGGCACGCTGTTGTTGTTCGTTTGCGCCGCCAATCACTGCACCCATCACACAAGCCGCACGTAACAATGCCGCTGTTTTGCCGTCCTGCAACACCTGCAACGTTTCCAAATCAATGGTTTTGCCTTCACTTTCCAAATCGATACACTGTCCGCCTACCATACCCGCAATGCCAGCGGCATCTGCCAGTACACGAGCGGCGTGCACAATCGTTTCAGCAGAGAGTGTCTGCGCCGTTTTTTCGCTCACCACGATTTCAAACGCGCGATTGAGCAGTGCATCACCGGTCAGTAACGCCATGTCCTCGCCAAACGCCACATGAACTGCGGGTTTACCACGACGAACCGCGCTGTTATCCATACACGGCATATCGTCATGTACCAACGAATACGCATGTATCATTTCAATCGCCGCCGCAAACGGCATCGCCTTATACGCATCTGCGCAACACAAACGGCAAAATTCCATCGTAAGCACCGGACGGATACGCTTACCGCCGTCTGCACAAGCATACGCCATCGCTTTTGCCACAGTATCTCGTCTACCATCCATCAAAGGCAGATATTGCGGCAACATTTGTTCAAACGTTTCGCACAGTGTTGTCAACAAATCGGTGTAAATACCCATATCAAGACAACACCTCTCCCATATCCTCGCCTTGCTTATCGGAGAATTCCTCGCCCGAAGCATCGGTAAGTTTGATAATTTTCTGTTCAGCGGTTTTTAGTTGTGCGGTGCAAAACGCCGTCAACTTTGTACCCTCTTCGAATAATTTCAAGGATTGGTCAAGCGTACATTTACCGCTTTCCAAATCACTGACAATTTCTTCCAGTCTGCTCATCGCTTTTTCAAAAGTCATTGTTTCAGCCACGGGTGACATCCCCTTTCACACTATCTACTATACAGTTTGCCGTGCCGTCCTGCAATCGCAAAGCAATCCTATCCCCTGCTTGCATCTGCCCGACACTTGTGACTATTTCTCCGTCCGCTTTCTGCGGAATCGCATAACCACGAGAAAGCACTTTCAACGGACTCATCGCATCCAAAGCCGCTGCGGCGGCGGACAGTCTCGTTTTACCCGCCGACAGAATATTCTGTGCCTGTGCGGCAAACGCACGGGTGAGATAATCCAAGCGCATAGCGGTTTGTTCGATATAATACAACGGTGTTGCCAATGCCCGTTTAGAACGCAAGGCATCCAGCGCCAATAGTTTCTTTTGCAAATCGGTGTGTACCGCAATGGACAACCGAGCACCCAGTTGTTGTACCTGCACCGTAAGGTCCGCGGCATCCGGCACCGCCAATTCCGCGGCGGCGGACGGTGTGGGTGCACGCATATCGGCGGCAAAATCACAAAGCGTGAAATCCGTTTCATGACCCACGGCAGAAATCACGGGGATTTCCGATGCTGCTACTGCACGGCATACCGTCTCATCATTAAACGCCCACAAATCTTCCAGCGAACCACCGCCACGTCCGATGATCAGCACGTCAGCGGCACTTTCTTCATTCATACGGCGAATCGCATCCACCAATTGCGGCGGTGCGCCGTCGCCTTGTACCAGCACCGGCATAAATACCACCTTTGCAAGTGGAAAACGCCGTGCAAGAATGTGTAACATATCCCGCACTGCCGCACCGGTCGGCGAAGTAATGACACCTACCCGCATCGGAAACGGCGGTAAAGCACGTTTGCGAGCAGGGTCAAACAATCCTTCTGCTTCCAATTTCTTTTTAAGTTGTTCATACGCCATCTGCAACGCACCGACACCGTCAGGCTGCATATCCTCGACGTATAATTGGTAAGCACCATCTTTCTCATACAAGGAAACACGCGCTCTGACTATCACTTTCATACCGTTTTCCGGTGTGAAACGCAAGCGAGAAGCATACGTCTTAAACATGACCGTTTTGACCAGCGCCGTTTCGTCTTTCAACGAAAAATACAAGTGCCCCGACTTGTAATGATGCACAAAGTTGGAAATTTCACCGCTCACCAATACGGGTGCTAAATGCGGGTCTTGTTCCAGCACCATTTTGACATATCGATTGAGTTGACCGACCGAAATGACCGTCACGGTTACACATCTCCTTCCTTATCGCAAAATCCGATGCAAGCTTACATGCTTTGGCTGATACGACATAACACCGCAATGCCCGCGGCGTTGTCGGCTGAAAATGCAGGCGGTGCAAAAAAGCCGCCGGTTTGGTTGGTAATAGTAGTTTTGAGCAGTTGATTGGACATCACACCACCCGCATATAAAAACGGCACATTACCATACACCTTTTGCAAAGCGGTGGTCATGGAGAGCACCGCCGTTTGTACGCTGAGCAAGCAAAACAACGCCACGTCCGACGGCGGACAACCATCTGCAAACATCTTCTCACACTGGTTTTGCACGCCCGATAAATGACAATTGACTCCATCCATCGAAATGCGAGGACGAAAATCCGTGCGTTCTGATTGCTGTGCAAGTTGTTCCAATGCAGGACCTGCGGGAAACGGCAAACCTAACATACCACCAACACGGTCAATCAACTGTCCCGCTTTCAAGTCAAGCGAGCGTGCGACCACCTCGCAACTAATAACTGCTTGCTTATCCGGTTGTACCAACACGGCATCGGTCGTACCACCCGACACGTGAAACGCCAAAAACGGCTCGTGTATCAAATCCAACTTGCCCGCGCCATACAAAGCGGCGGCAACATGTCCTTGTTGATGGGTAAAAAAATGCACCGGAACACGCAAAAGAGCACCAACCTCTCTTGCCGCACCGGCGCCGACCAAAAAGCAAGGCATGTACGAACCATCCCGCTGTTGCGGGCGATCGGACGCGGCAACGGCGACAATCTCACCGTCACACAAGGCACGTAAATTCTCTATCATCTCGGGCAACTGCCGCACGTGATGAAACACCGCATCACTCTGGCGCAGACCCATCTCCCCTTCTTTCACGGGAAGAAGCCGCTTGACCTGTTGCACCTCGCCTGTTGTGGCTTCGCAAAAGGCAGCAGAGGTAGTATAGTTGCTGGTGTCCAGCCCTAAATATCCGTTCACTCGGCCACCTTCGCAACGCCACCGAGAACGCCGTTTACAAACGCCGCCTCTTCTTCGCCACCATATTTTTTAGCGAGTTCCACAGCTTCATTGATGGAAACACTCACGGGAATTTCGTCCAGATGTAAAATCTCATACACCGCCAACCGCATCACCGAAAGGGAAACACGGGAAATGCGTTGCACACTCCATTTATGTGACGCGCCCTCAATGGTTTCATCAATCTCATCAATATGTTCGGTCACCCCGCACGCTAACGATATTGCAAACGCATTAGGTGCTAAGGTTTCCGCCTCTTGCGCATCCGCAATTACCGCTTGTATACCTTCATCCGAAAAGGTGTTTTCAAACAACAATGCAAATGCAATTTCTCTTGCCTCATGGCGTGTCATACTCTTTTTCTTCCTTTCGTTGCTTTTGTTTTCAAAGTTCGAACAGGCAGCAAATACTTACCACCTTAAAAGCAGGAAAAGACCCTTCGTCAAAGAAGGGTCTTTGCGCGCTTATTGTTGTACTTCATCCAATTTGAGACCGGCAATATGCACATTCACGCGCGTCACCGGTTTGCCCGTCATAGATTGTACCGCAGCTTTCACTTCAGACTGCACCTGTTCTCCGACATCCGGAATACGTACGCCCTCTGTAATAGTGATATACACGTCCAGTGCAATGGTGTTTTCGTTAGCGGTCACTTTAACCGATTTGCTGTTTGCACCGCCGGGAATCAGACCACGTATGTCAGGACGCGTAGCCATGGAAGCCACGCCCGCCACCTCGGCAGCCGCCGTACAAGCAATAGTCGCAATAACTTCCTCGGAAATGATGCAGGTGCCTTCTGCTATGTTAAAATCCTTTTCTTCCATGAGATATACCTCCTGTACTTTTGTATCCATTCTGGGTGCACAAACCATATTGTGCACTATTTATTACATAGTATAACACATTTTTTTTAATAAGGAAATACTTTTTTATCATTTTGTTGCCATAATATTAATTTTTTGTGCGGGGATTTTGGATTGTGCGGTCACAATTTCACTAATTTGTAATGTTTGTGCGCCTGTCAGCTCATCCGCTTTTACCACCACCGAGCAACTTTCCTCCGCTATATACACCACACAATCAGCAAAACCCTTTGCCTTCACCAACTCCTCGATCTTGCTTTCCTGCGTGATGGCCGTAGTCAAAGCGGTGGTTTGTTGCACCACCTTTTCCGCCGCACTCGCATCGGCTTTCAAATCCGCGGCAATATCCTTGATAATGTCCACCGCTTCCTCTCTTGCCTTTTCTCGATTTTTGCGCGCTTGCTCAAAATAATTCACCTGACCGCCTACCGCAACCGCCTGTTCGTCTTCTTTTTGAGTGGTATCGGTGTCATCATCCACGAAAACCGCTTCTCCTAAATTCCCCTGTTGCTGCGTAGAACCAATGCCGTCATAGTCCGAAAAATAATAATTAAGATATACGGCAACACCCAAAGCTGCCACCAAAGTCAATACCAACGCTTGCTTTTTGAAAGTGATTTTTTTCATATCTACTCGCTCCTTATTTTGTGACGCACACGCGCCTTGTGGATATATTGAGTGCGGTTGTTACCACCGCCGTCACCCGTTGTACGACCCCCTCCGTATCACCGCCGTCACAAACCACGACCACCCCTTTGATTTGCGGTTGGATTTCGGTGAGCAACAAGCCCGTTTCCCCCGTATCCCCGTCCACTAAAATAACGCTGGTCTGGGTATCGTTCTTTTCGGTTGTCTTGTCGCCATCCTGTGCCAAATCGGCATTGTTCTTTTCCTCGGTAGCGTATACATATTCAACGCCATTTTCCAACGTGACATACACCTTACAGTTGCCCACGCCCTCCATGTTCTGCAACAGAGCAGACAATTTTTGCTCGGTTTGTTCACAATAGAGTTTGGCGGTATCCTCCACCGTCTTCACGGTTTGTTCCGTTTTAGGTCTCAAGGAGGAAAACGACAGCAATATTACCCCCACCGCACCCAGTATCACCGCCCACTTAACGCTTTTTCCGTCTCCTAATTGAGCGGTCATATTCTTCAAAAACGATAGTTTAATCGGCATACACCACCCTCACCTCCGTACCGAGTCTTTGTGCGACAATTTCCTTTACCCAGTTGCGGTGCAAGGTGTTTCCCGACGGGATATACACCACTATATCCGTAATAGATATGCGCCCATCTGATAAAGTATCCATCTCAATTTTAATTTTTTGTGCAGAAAGATTATGTGATTGCAAAGCGGTGTTGACCTCCTGTAACAACACCCGCTCGGTCATCTCACACAACTGTTCTTTTGCGGTTTGTTGTAAATCAGCAGAAGTTTCGGACGAAGATTGCATGCCGGGCAATTCCACCTTTTGCAAAACGTCCGAGAGTGGTAACAACACTGCACATATAAAAAACGCCGCCGTCAGCAGACGGAACACCTTTCCCACACCCGTCTTACCCGCAAACAGATGCAGTAACGTGCACCCCGCCGCCGCCATACACACACTGCCCGCCCAAGCGAGTCCGTTCATACGCTCGCCCCCTTTGCTACGATGGCGGTCGCAATCACCATAAACAACGCACACACCGCCAATAAAGCCACGGTGGTTTTCATAACCTGCCCCATTGTTTTAAGCATTTTGCCCATAGACGACAGCGCAAACACGTCTGCCGCCATACCGCAAACCCACAAACATAACTGCCAACAAACGCATTGCACCAACGCCGGCAACAACATCAAGGCAGTGGTGATAATACCGAATGCGCCCACCGTTGTACGCACCACGCCAACGCAACTGCTTACCGTCAAAAACGCTTCGCTGAGAGCACCACCAACCACCGGCACAAAGCTGGACAAAGACAACCGCGCCATACGATTTCCCAGTGTATCCGCCGCACTGCCGAGCATACCATTCACCGTCAACAGCGTGGTAAACACAGTGGCGAGGATACCGGTGATCCGGGTCACACTTTTGAGCAGTGTGTCGCCTATCTTGCCCAGATGTCCCGCATCACTTATCGTCGCCACCATTCCCAGTGCAAACGCTGTGAGTAACAATGGCAACAATACCGTATCCGCCAAAAAGGTAAGTATCTGCGAAAATAACAGCACCACCGTTTGATAGGATGCCGCCGCTCGCAACCGGCCGCTCGCAGATAAAACCGCAATGTATACCGGCGAAAA
Source organism: Acutalibacteraceae bacterium (assembly GCA_045634325.1). Lineage (GTDB taxonomy): Bacteria > Bacillota > Clostridia > Oscillospirales > Acutalibacteraceae > URNF01. The sequence goes on from JAZRAA010000017.1 coordinate 17,502, forward strand.
GCTCCCCATAAACACCGCTGCACCCGACAACGCCTTTTGCACCGCTTGCATGCATTGCACGAACGGGACAGCCGCCGTGACACACACTGTTAGCACGCTGACACTCCGGTATACGCTATGTATCCCCTGTTCGCCCACCGCCTCTTTTAACCCGCCAACATACGCACACAACACTACCGCACACAATAAAATTCCCATGATGGAAAACGGCGTTTGGACATACTCGTCTAACAAACCGCCCGCTGTGTCCAGTAACATCTGCGGTGACAACACCGCATCACTCAAATCCGAAAGGTTTTCGATACCCACCCTTTCATACAACGCTTTGGTTTCTGCCGACAATGCATCCCACACATCTGTCGCACCGCTGTTTTCCAAATGCTGTTGCACGTATGTATCGGTTTGCTCCGCCCGCACAGGTATTGCAAATAAGCAAAAAACGCACAGCATCACCGCTATACACCTATATTTTTTCATAATTCCCCCTGCATCAAGGACTGTGCGAGGCGGATAATTTCCTCAAAAAGCGGCATAGATAACACCATCAGCAAAATTTTCCCCACAAATTCCGCTTTGGCAGCCAGTGCGGTTTCCCCTGCATCACGACAGGTATCCGCCGCCAGTTGCGTGAGAAGACAAACACCCAACGCGCGAAATAAAATGCCGACGTATACAGACGGTAACGCCGCACCTTCCAGCATGGAACGCACGCTTTCAATCAGCGGTACCACCCGCTCTAAAACCGTCCACAATACCACAATGCCCGCTATGAGCCCGACACCCAGCGCTGCTTCCGGTTGACTGCGACGCAACAGCACGCTCAAAAACGACGCTGTTATGAGCAATATTAATATCGACATCAGTTCCATATCACAGTCCAAACACCGATTTTACCATAGAAAATAACTCACTGATTTCCACCACGATAATAGACAGCACCACTATCAAGCCTGCAAGGGTGGTCAGCATTGCCTGTTCCTCCCTGCCGGATCGGATTAACACTTGATTAAGCACCGCCACAATAATCCCGATAGCGGCAATTTTAAAAATGAGTTCAATGTCCATTTATGTATCCTCTTTCATATCCACAATAGCGCCATCGCCAGTCCGCCCGACAGACCCAGCGTCATATACAGCTTATCCGCTTTTTGTGCGGCCGACAGCGCTTCTGTACGTCGTTCTTCCAACGCTGCCACCGCTTCCTGTACGCAACGCCGTTGCGTATGTGCTTCACTTTTTCCCAGTTGCGCTCCTAATGCGCGCAAAGGCGCCGTATCTACGGCACTCCACCGCGGAAACGACACTAAAACCGCCCTCTCCCATGCGGTTTGCAGGTCATCTCCCTGTAACGCACAACAAACCGCCGCAATAAACGGCAATTGCGAGAACACGTTTGCACTCTCTTCTAACCACTCACGGACAGGCGGCGCCGTATACTGCAACCGTCGTTCAAAATCCCGTAACCATTGAATGAGCAGTTGCAGAATATGTACCCGCTGATGCCGCCATTTCACGGCGGCGATGCCGACGAAAGTCCCTGCCATGCTCAACGCCAGCAAACCTATCCATTTCAAGCGTATCCACCTCCACGATTTCACGAATTTCACCCGGTGCTTCTCTACCCCTTAAAAACACAACCGTATCAAACACGTGCCGTTGCAGTGCCAACCGCACCGCATCACGACGCAACGCCTCTTGCAAATTACGACCGTGTGCGGTAGCAATCGCAGGTACACCTGCGTGCAAATTTTGGGTGATTGCTTCCACCTCCTCAAACGTTCCCAGTTCATCCAGTATAATGACATCCGGCGCCAAGGTGCGTACCGCTTGTAAAATACCGATAGGTTTTGGTATACCGTTCAAAACATCCGCATTATGTAAACCGCCCGCACCCGCAATTTCTCCCCGCTCGTCCACCACCGTGACACGAAAACGTTTTCCACGCGCGCCCTCGCTCAGTACACGCGCAATATCCCGCAACATACTGGTTTTACCCGCAGACGGCTCGCCCACTATCAAGACCGACGGTATACGCTCTGCAAACAGAGGGTATAGTGCGGCAGCACACCCATCATGCCGCGTTGCCACACGCAAACATAAAGAACAGATATCGCGCACGGCAGTCACTACGCCGTTTTCAGTAACAGCGGTGCCCGCCACCCCTACACGAAAACCACCCTTTGCGGTGATAAACCCGCAACGCAACTGCTCACTGTGACTGTGCACCGAATAGTCACACAATTTCAGAAATGTTTTTTCCAAATCCTCGCCGCTGCAATATACCGACAATACGTCAGGGTGCTCAGATAACGTCCCGTCCGTATCCACCGCAAATTCTCCCTCCGGCAAAGAAACGGTCAACAGTCCGTTTTTTCGTAAACGGATTTCTTGTACGCGCCCTTGTGTCAACACCTGCACCGATAACAAAGCCCTTTTTAAACCGTCCGGCAAAAAGGCTGTCGCTTGTTCAAACGCTCTCATGCTCGTCCGCCTCCTTTGTCCAAGCATATGCGAGACAGCACAACGATAGAACTAAAAAAGCACACCACAGATAAATCCGTGGTGTGCTTTTGTAAAGTATTTTTACTTGTCATTCTAGCATTTCCAAGAATGCCGCTTCGTCTATAATGGGAATACCGAGGCTTTGCGCTTTGGTCAGTTTACTACCCGCTTCCTCGCCCGCCAGCACCATACTGGTTTTCTTGGAAACAGAGGACGAGGTCTTTCCGCCACGCTGTTCGATCAATGCCGCGGCTTCATCTCGTTTCATGGTCGGCAACGTGCCGGTCAGCACAAAAGTCATGCCTGCAAAACGGGTGTCGGTGACAGCGGCGGTTTGCATCTGCATATTGACACCTGCCGCTTGCAATCTTTCAATCAAATACACTGTACCGTTCTGACCAAAAAACTCTTTGACGCTCTTTGCCATGATTTCACCAAAACCGTCAATGGCACACAATTGTTGTTCACTTGCGGCTTGCAATGCATCCATACTACCAAACGTTGATGCAAGCAGTTTCGCCGCTTTTTCACCAATATGGCGGATGCCGAGCGCATAAATCACCCGATATAAATCATTTTCTTTGGATTTTTGGATTGCGTTTTTAAAGTTTTCGGCGGATTTTTCTCCCAATCCTTCCAGCGCCGCTACCGCATCCCAATCCAAGTCATATAAATCGTATACCGCATTGACCAAACCTGCATTTGTCAATTGTTCCAAAACAGCCGGCCCTAAACCCTCGATATCCATCGCATCCCGCGAACAGAAATGAATGAGATTACGCAAACTCTGAGCGGGACAGGTGGGATTCGTACACCGCAACGCCGCCTCTCCCTCTTCACGATGAACCGCAGAGCCACAGGATGGACAGGTATGCGGCATTGTATACGCAGGCATATCCGCTTGATGATGCACCACACGCACCACCTCAGGAATAATGTCTCCCGCCTTACGCAACACAACACGGTCACCGATAGCGAGATTTTTTTCTTTGATAAAATCTTCGTTGTGCAACGTAGCACGACTCACCGTCGTTCCCGCCAAAGTCACCGGCTCAAAAATACCGGTCGGGGTAAGCACACCGGTGCGTCCGACCGCTACCGTCACATCGAGCAACGTGGTTTCCTTTTCCTCAGGCGGATACTTATATGCCACCGCCCATTTGGGGAATTTAGAGGTTTCGCCAAGTACATTTCTATCTGTAAAGTTATCCACCTTCACAACGGCGCCGTCGATGTCAAACGGCAGACTTTGCCGCACCTCACCGATGCGCTCAATTTCCCGCACCATTTCCTCTACAGAGTCGGTAACTTTATAAAACGGCACCACCGGGAACCCCAGTTCTTTCATGCGTTGCAGAGATGCTGCGTGTCCCAGCAGCGTTTCTCCTTCTATCAATTGGAGATTGAATATAAACAAATCCAATCCCCTGCTTTTTGTCACAGCAGGGTCTTTTTGCCGCAGTGAACCTGCCGCCGCATTACGAGGATTTTTAAAGGTTTTTTCACCGTTTTGCTCTTGCTGTTCAACCAGTTTGGCAAACGTCGCGCGCGGCATATACACCTCGCCTCGTACAATCAAGCGAGACACTTTTTCGGGCAATTCCCACGGAATGGACGCAATGCCACGCAAATTGGCAGACACGTCTTCGCCGGTGATGCCATCACCACGAGTTGCACCCCGTACAAATACACCGTTTTCATATTCGAGCGCAATAGAGAGACCATCGATTTTAGGTTCTATCACGTACACGGGATTTTTTACCGTTTCTCGCACACGGCGGTCAAAATCACGCACCTCTTCGAGTGAAAACACGTCCTGCAAACTGCCCAGCGGCACCGCGTGTTGCACGGGTGTAAACAATTTGGATAGTTCGCCGTGTACTCGTTGGGTGTAGGAATCAGCGGTAACCAACGAAGGAAAAGCCGTTTCAAGACTTTTTAGTTCCCGCGTCAAAGCATCAAACGCATCATCTTCTATTTCGGGGGCATCCTCATCATAGTAGCGTTTACTATGATACTCAATCTGTATGCGCAACTCTTCTATGCGCACCTTCGCCTGTTCAAAATCCATGCGTTCTCCTCCGCAATTTTGTGATACATACAGTATACCAAATTCTTTTTTATTTTTCCACTACTAATTTTCAATTCCTGCACCATAATCAAAAATTTCACCGATGGTTTCCTCATCTACATTTTCTACAACGGTATATGCATCGGGTACCTTGCCTAATAAAATACTTTCTGCTATAATAAAGGAAGTTTCCACCTCTATCGAGGTGTAGGCGGTAGGCACCGCCAAGAAAACGGTGGTCTGTATGTTTAAAACAATACGATGTGCAGTTTGATTGATACCCGCCGCCTGCAAAACGCTGTCAAAATCGGTGAGCAAACCGACACTCGCACTAATCGGAATATGTATCCGTGGCCCGCGGCCGCTAAACAAATGACTGCCCAGAAACGTACCCAGCGGTATGGACACGGTCACAGCGTTTTTCTGTTCTGTTTTTTCTGCTACCGACAATGACAACGCCGCTTTAATAGTATTGAGCGCTTGCATGTCCGCCTCTACCGAGGTTACCGCACCATCACCGTCCCGTATCACCTGCACCAAATTGGTGTACTGCGGGTTGGTTTGTGCAAGCACATCGGTGACCGCCGCATTTATCACATGGGTAGCGTATCGCTCGGCTCCCGTGCGGGCATATTGTTTGACAAGCCCTATAACATAGCGGTCCAGTGCCACCGCACCAACCAACAGCAACAAAACAACAACGTATATCACAAGTCGGCGTCCTATTCGCCGCTTTTTAAACGGTTTGTGATACCGTCGCAACCGTTTCACCCCCTTTTTATAAAAATGCTCTATCCCATGTTACGCAAAAGAGCAAGTCTTTGTTCAAAAGGAGTGTACCATGAACACACAATTTTCTCTACCGAAACTATTACCACGCCTATTCATCGGTTGGTGTACTGCGGCATTGTTGGAAACATTGCTCAATCCGGCATATATCACAGCACAGGCGTTTTCCAACGGCGTACCGCTATGGCGTTTTTTTACTGTCGTTCTCGCTATTACGGCTCTATTCACCGTATTGGCTTTCAAATGGAACACCGCCGTTTTAGAAGCGTGTGCAGTATACATCGCAGCAGGCGGATATCTGTTATTACTTGGTTATACAGAACACGATTTCTGGTTTTCAATGGCGTTGGTGTTCGTGCTGTTTTGGGTGTGTCTGTACGCTTTCCAAAAGAATAAATTGGGTGCGCTCCGACCGCGACTCAGCCAAAAAACCGTATATATTCTCATCGGTATCGCCGCCGTACTTTGTGCCGTATACAGCGCCACCATCACCGTTTGTCGATATAAAAGTCACTCTACCTCCACCTATGATTTAGGAATCTTCGCGCAAATGTTCCACTATATGAAAGAAACCGGATTGCCGCTCACTACCTGCGAGCGAGACGGACTGGTATCACATTTTGCCGTGCATATATCTCCTATCTGGTATTTACTGTTACCGGGGTATATGCTGTTTCCATCCCCCGTATATTTGCAGATTATGCAATCGCTGATTGTAGTAAGCGGTGTCATTCCTTTGTATCTGTTATCTAAACAGCTGGGGCATTCCCGTAATACCACCCTATGCCTTTGTCTTTGTTACTGCGCTTTCCCCGCCCTCATCGGCGGTCAGTTTTACGACATTCACGAAAACGCTTTTTTAACACCGTTATTGTTATGGATGTTCTGGTTATATGAAAAACGAAAGTTACCGCTGTTTTGGATAGCGGTCATTGCGGTATTGTGTGTCAAAGAGGATGCCGGCATTTATGTCGCCGCATTCGCCGTATATCTGCTTTGCAGCAAAAAGGAATACCGTTTAGGTTTGCCGCTGCTACTGGTCGCAATCGCCCATTTCTTTGCCGCTACCGCACTGTTGGACATATTGGGAAATGGTGCAATGACCGCAACCCGCTTTGGCGCCTATCTACCGCCTGACAGCAACAGCATGATGGATGTGCTCAAAACGGTATTGCTCAATCCTGCGTTTTTATTCAAGCAAGTGTTCACCGTCGATAAAGTTGCTTTCTTATTACTCATGTTGTTACCGCTCGCCCTGTTACCGCTGTGCAGTAAAAAGATATCACGGTTACTGTTGCTCGTCCCGCTATTAGTGGTAAACGTAATGCCCGATTGGCAATATCAATATTCCATCCATTTTCAATATGTATTCGGCGGAATTGCACTGCTGTTTTATCTCGCAGCACTCAACTTGCGGGAACTCTCGGCATCATTACGACGTTTCATTCTGCCTACCGCCGTCAGCTTTGCCGTACTGCTCAGTGTAACGCATCTGTCAACATATACGCTTTATATCGATTCTTGTCAAACGCAAGCCACGCGAATCAACACTATCAATCAAACGCTAAACACTATTCCCGACGAGGCATCGGTTATCAGTCACGGCTTTTTCGTGCCGGCACTGGCAAACCGCGATGTTGTGTATGACCTTTCCACAAACAAGCAAGCGGAATATATCGTACTTGATTTACGTGAGGGACACCAGTCGGATGCCGAGGAAAAGAAAGAGTTTTTTTTAATACAATCCACTCGCTATGAATGTATCGCTTTGCATGAAGGGATTATTGCAGTATTCCGTGATACAACATATGTAGCATGAAAACTCCCCCCCGCTGTTGCGGGGGCGATTTTTTGATGCCCGTACTCGTATTCGATGGAGTGGCTTTCAGCCACTCCGCGAGATTTCCCTCGATGTCTATACAACATCGCTTTTGCACTACAGCACAAAAGACGGTAAACTCGTGACGAGTTCTGCTTACTCGTGCAAGTTATTAAAAAAAGCATCCCCCGCTATTGCGGAGGATGCTTTTTTTGGTGACCCGTACGAGATTCGAACTCGTGTTGCCGGCGTGAGAGGCCGGAGTCTTAGACCACTTGACCAACGGGCCGTGGTGGTACACCATCACGGGCTCGAACCGTGGACACCCTGATTAAGAGTCAGGTGCTCTACCAACTGAGCT
>JAZRAA010000018.1:0-7847 GCA_045634325.1 Acutalibacteraceae bacterium
ACGGCGGAACTTCGGGCGGCGCAGGCCACAACCGCCAATCAGCTTGTCTCAGAACTCCGCTCTTGCCCGATTCCGTCTCAACCCGTGTATGGCAATCAGCCCATTTTCACGTGCGGCGGGAACGGCTACACCGGGTGCGGCTGTAACGCCGCGTAAGGGGGCGTAACGTATGGCCGCTGAGTATTTCGCCGCAACGCAGAATGTCACTTTGAATCAATCGGCTGTGTTTACGGCGTCTATCCCGTGTACCCGTGGGAACATCTTCTTTGAAAACGGGACGGGGGTTTTTACTCTCAATGGGCCGAGGTGCGGGAACAACGCCTTTGCCCGCTATAAGGTGACATTCAACGGGAACCTGTCTATCCCGGAAGGCGGGACGGCTGGCCCGATTGCGGTAGCTTTGACCGTGAACGGCGAACCGCGTCAATCCAGTATTGCGATTGTGACGCCCGCCGCCGTGGAGCAACCGTTCAACGCCACCAGTACGGCGATTGTCACTGTCCCGCGTTGCTGTTGTGTCTATGTGTCGCTCCGGCATGTCGCCGCGTCCACAGACCCAACCGTGACGCCCGCGCCTGTGATTACTATCGCCAATGGAAACCTGACGATAGACCGGATTGCCTGAAAGGAGGAAACACGCAATGAGCAAATCGCTTTACAAAATCAAGGAAATGTTGTGTGACGCGCTGGACGAGTACGCCAAAAAGGGCGAACTGAACGCTGGGGCGCTTAGCACGATTGACACTCTTGCCCATGCCCTGAAATCCGTCGAGACCATTATCGCAATGCGCGAATATGACGGGGAGGGCGCGTCTTATGAGGGCGGCATGTCCGGGGCGCGTGGCAGAACCGGATACGTGCGCCGTGACAGCATGGGACGCTATTCCCGCGACGGGCGCCGCTGGCGTGACGAACACGGCGCAATGAGCTATGACGGGGCGCGTGATGAACTCATGGAGCACGTTGACGAACTCATGGGCATGGCGTCGGATGAGCCGACAAAGCAGATGATTCGCCGCTTCAAGTCTGAATTGGAGAAATCCTGAGAGGGGCGGAAAGCCCGTGACGAAACGCGAACTTGACCGCGAAATCTCGGAGTATGAGGACGGGAAGCTAACCCGCACAAGCGCGCATGACCTTGCGTCCCTGTATATCGTCCGAAAACACCTGTACCCGGACACGCTCTCGGAGGCGTTCGGCGTCCCTGAAAGCGGAATCAGCCGTGACGGGGCAGCGCTAGAAGAACGCGTTGGAGAGTACGGGGAGACGGCGTTTTTCAAGATAATCGCCGGGAAACCCGCGCCGGAAGCGTGGCGCATTGTCGGCGAATTGATGGACGTTTTACAGATGGTAAACATCCGGGCGTATAACGGCGTTATGCGCAAGCTGTCGGAAATCTGACAAGAGAAAAGCCGCTCCAAACGGGGCGGCTTTTTGCTATGCGCGGAATCATGCGTCCGAAAGTACGCGCTCCATAATGCGCTTGACGTATTCGTTGAAACGGGGCGTGTTAAAACTTCCAGAACGGCATTTCAGGGTGCGGCGGCGGAATCCTCCCGCGATTCCAGTGATTGCGCTCCCATCTCTCCAAATTCTCAATAAAATCGCACATGACGATTGTATCCTCCTCCACTACATTGTGGTTCGCGTCGAGGTAGGACGCATTGATTGTGTCAGCGGAGGCGACAAAATCATCATCATATAACCCTCGCTGTAAAACTTGAAAAGGCGGGAAGTTGTTCTTCATGTATGCGGTGAACACCTTCAAGTATTCAACGCCTTCGTGAAAAATCCGCTTTTCGTGTTCATCTACGGGGGTAAATTCCTGCTCCTGCCACGCAAACATAGATTCGGTTTTCTTTTCGCCGTGCGCAAGCGTAATTTTTACGCCGTGAACACCCGGATGAACAAAATCGCTCCAAAAGTGGTCGAAAAGCGCGTTGATAATTTTTTCCGCTTTCATAATCCTCTCACTTTCTCCCCGTCAAGCCGATAGGTCAGCGTCCGAAATTAGTTATCTCAATCTATCCCCGCCCCCGCCTGTTATGACGGGGGCTGATTTTCGCCACGCCGCAATCTTGCAACGCGTCAAAACCGTTTGTTTCACGCCGTCCCGCTCGCTGTGCTCTTTGACAGTGCCTTTGAGCGTCATTCCGTCCGAAACGTCCTGTTTGCTCGACGCCTTCCAGATAAAGACGTTTCCGGCGGCGTCCGTGAACTTGTAAAGGTACGTCACGCCGTAGTCCGTCTCCCACGACGTAACCAGCGCGGCGGTCGCCGTCTTAATCGTCAAGCGCTCTTTGACTTGCCCGACGTACTCCGACGCGGCGGCTTGCGCTTCGCGCTCCGCTTCCCGTTTCGCCGCTTGCGCCTTGCGTTCCATGGCCTTATCATAGGCCAGCGGCATATAGGCAAGCGTCCCGACGTGATTTTCCTTGCAATATTCGGAGGCGGCAATTATGGAGCCGTTGCGTTCCACGTCGCCCGGAAGCGCTCTTTCAAGTTTCCCGCATTCGCGCCAAAGGCGATTACTTTCAAAATAGTTATCTTCATCCTCCGCCGCACGTCGCGCCACTTCAAGGGTATCTATTTCGTCGCGGATTCTGTTATACTCGCTGTCCACGGCTTTCAGCCATTCGACGATTTTCTCCGCTTTCGCCGCTCCGCTTTCAGACGGCGTTTCGCCCTCTTTCAACGCTTCCAGCACGTTCCCTTTCGTGCTCCCGGCAACCGCGCTCTTGCGGTATCCGTGACGCTCGATTTCATCAACCGCAAGTCCGATAACAGTGGAGACGGCGTACATTTCGGAATGCGGCATCCGCTCTTCCGGCGAACAGTCCGTGACCTCTTGCAAGATGTCCCTGACTTCGCTTGCCATTGCAACCACGGCGGGATTGATACCCGTGTAATCTTTCAGGCAAGCGCTCCCTACCTGTCGCATTTCGCCGCTTTCGTGGCGGCAGAAATACGTAACCTTGCGGAACCGATTGCTATTGCAATGGTCGCAATGCGCCGAAACGTGGAACCAATCGGGATTGACGCTTTCGCCGTTCAAGGCAGTGACAATGTTTCCGACGTTCCCGTGCTCGACATGGGCGCATACCGTCCAGCCGTCTTTCTTCACAAGCGCGTCGGCGTCAATCGTGATGTCCACGGCGGCGACAACGTACTTGTCAACCTGATACTGGATTTTCGTGATTTCGTCCGCCTCGTACACGCGCACGATTTCCGGGTGTTCGTCGCCCACCGTGTACGTAAACGGAACGCCGTACCGCGTGGCCTTCTTCATCAGCCTGTCAAGCGCGGTGCGGGTCGCGTCCAGCGCGTCCGCATAAATCGTGTAAGTCTCCATGATGTTCGCTCCTCCCTGTGCGCCGGGATTAGCCGCCCGGCTCGGCGTGTGTCGCTGTCAAGAGACTTTGCTTACATACTGCGTGAAAAGCACGTCCCAATCCGTGATTTTGGAAAACTCGCCCTTGCGAACGCGGTAGAAGTCTCCGCCCGTGTATTGGAGAATCGTCCGGTAGTTGCGCTCCACATAGATTTCTCCATAGTGGGAAACAAGGCCATTCGTACAGCCCATTTCGCGGTCGTAGAAGTTGCCGACAAGGTTTCGGAGGTATTTGCTCGCTTGCGCCTCCGTCATTTCCGGCGTGATTACATCCTTGCCATAGGAGGTGTATACCAGTCTGTATGTCGTAGACATTGCGTTCCGTCCTTTCTATTCCGTCGGGCTTCCGCCCTGTAACCTGCCATCGTCAGGCCGGGTAGGTTATCTCCCGGCGACGGGCTTTCGCCCGTTTCGGCTGTCACTCGCCCATGCGCCGGAGGATTTCACGGCGTACAGTCGCAATCGCTTCATCGTTGCACCCGAATCGGTTGTGGAACTGCATATTGAGCAAGCTGTCCAGCAACGCGTCGCCGCTCGCGGTTTCAAGCCATTTGGCCTGTTCGGGGGTGAGGTTCTTGTTTTCCATTTCCTTACTTCCTTTCTATCCGGCCTTCCGGCCTGCCCCGGTTCGTGTTTCATTGTCTCGTATTATACACGTTAGCAAGTACAATGTCAATATGGCAAAGTGCACAAAATGTATATGTGTAATTGTATCTCTTTGTACTTGCACAAATGCGCATTGTATGATATATTGCCTAATTGGGAGGCGATACTATGGCAATCAGTGAAGCCCGTAAACGCGCAAACAAGAAGTGGAACGACGCGCACGCGAAAGAGCGGTATGACAGAATCCAGATTGTTGTACCAATCGGAGAAAAGACCGTATTTCAGACAGCCGCCGAAAGCGCGGGGGAGAGTTTGAGTGCCTATATTGCGCAATCTGTGCGCGACCGCATAGCGCGGGAACGCAACGCCGCGCAACAGACCGGAGACACGCCGTGACCCTGACAAACGCAAAAAGCCGCCCGGCGTCTGCGCACGTCGAACGGCTTGTCCATACGGGAAAACCCGCTTTCCCTATCATGGGAGGCGGGTTTTGAATTTGCACAACAGGATATACTATAAATAGTACAAAATTTCAGTCAAAATTTTTCTAAAAACTATTTACATACATAGAATTTTATGGTATAATGCCATATAACAGAAAAGAGGTGATAGAATGCCAGTCAGCAAAGCGCAACAGAGGGCGGTTAATAAATACGTGAAGGCCAACTATGACCGCCTGAACATCGTAACGCCCAAAGGCCAGAAAGAGGTGATACAAGCCGCCGCCGCAAGTCAAGGCCAGTCTGTGAACGCCTACATCAATCAGGCGATACAATTCCGCATGGGAACAACGCGCAACAGCGCGGAAACCGAAATCCCCGGATACCCGATTTCCCGCGACTTAATGTATATGTTCTTGCGCATGACGGAAGCCGACGCCGGACGCGTTTTCAAAGCCGCGAACGCTTATTTTCTGCGCGGAGAAATGCCGGAACCGCCTTTTGAGGGCATTGCAAAAGAGGCGTTTGACAGAATCCGTAACGATACCGACAAATATGCCGCTGAGTATCGGCGCAGAGCGCAAACGCCCGATTAAGCGGGAAGGTCGCGCAACATGAACAGCAAAAAGTAAGCCGCCCTGTGTTGGCGCACAGAACGGCTGACGGAAAGGGAATACCTTATGATTCATGACCCTAATTATACCCCGCCGCAGGACGAAAGTCAAGAGGAAATTGAAATCCCCGGCTTTACTCTCTATCGAGAATTGGCGTATATGTTCGCGCTCATGTCTAAAGATGACGCCGGAAGCGTTATCAAAGCCGCGTTTGACTATTTCATGCGCGGAGATTTGCCGAACCCGCCTTTTTCCGGCGTAGCAAAGGACGCGTTCAACAAAATCCGCAAGGACATTGACCGCAACGCCGAGAAGTACCGGAAAACTGTGGAACGCAACCGGAAGAACGGGCGGAAACGCTGGAACAAAGAGTGACGCCGCTTGTATGCCAATGGGAATCCCAGTGGGATACCCAGTCGCAATCCCAGTTGGTATGCCAACATAAACATAACATAAACATGAACCTAAACGTATAAGGGTCTTGCGCAGACAGCTATACAAGGGTTCAAACGCGAAGGTTTGAACAAGAGAGTGTTTAAAAGGGAATTAAAAGGGGCTGACGCCATACAAGGGCACGGGACGCTAACGCGCCCCCGCGCAAGAGCCAGCCGATTTTTCCCGTTTTTCTCTGTTTGTTTTTTCCGTTCAAAAGAAAGGACACAAAGCCATGCTTTTTGATTTTGACACATTCGCCCGGATTGTCCGGCGCGTCTATCGCCACGGAAACGCGTACAGTCTCCAACAGGCTTTGTCCGTGTTCTATGCGTACTTCCAGCGGTACGAGCAACAGACAGGCCGCGCACATCCGAATATTCGCGGGGAGCAAATCCGCGCTATCATGGAGAAAATGCCGTACCTTGACGGGGAGGGTATGCCGGGGCGCTCTATCGACCTTGACCCGGATGATTATCCCGCGCTGATTGAGAAACATTTCCAGACGCAGTATCTCCGTTGCGACTGGAATATCAACCATTTCTTTTCCGGGCGTATCCGGGAACTCCGCTTCTATGAAGCCCTCTACTGACAGCCCGTACAAAGCCCGTAGAGCGCGTTTCCCGCGTTGGTGGTATCCGTATGCCCTGAACGCCAAAAACGCCGTCATAGCCGCTTAAACGCGGAAAAAGAAAGCCCCGCCGGAAGGCGGGCTTTTTTGCGGCCTTAGCTCTTTTGGCTTTCGCTCCGACGCTTTGCCGCGTAGTCTCTCAGAACGGTATTGACGAAATTGTTGAAACTGCGATTGTCCTGCTTCGCCCATGCTTCCAACTCCGCCTTTAGTCCCCTGTCGAGTATTAAGTTTGTGCGCACGTCAGACGCTTTGATTGTCACGGAATCACCCCCGGACATATCCTAGCACGGGCGCGGCATAATGTCAATAAGGTTAAATAAAAGTGTTGACAAGGTTGCATAACCGTTGTATAATGAAGCCGTGATTTAAGGGACGAATGAGACAAGGAATCAGAAAGAAAGGCGGTGAAGCTATGGACGGGAATCAATTTTTCCCTGCGAGTGCGGAAGAAGCCCTTGCTATGCTGTACGTAAGCAAAACGCAGAATTTCGCGCATAAAACGCCGGTGGACATTGCGAAGGCGTATGTGAGCGCTCTGAAACAAATCAGCAATTTGCGGATTATGCACGAACTGCGGATTGAGCGCGAAGCGTCAGAACAGCGCGTTTGATTTCCGGCGGTTATCACGGAGAAACATGGATGAGTTTTCCACGGCGGTGGAAAACCTGTGGAAAACTTTCAGGGACGGCGAAAGGGGGCGGTTCTTTGGGACGCGGGCGTGAAAAAGAGGTGCAGTACAAGGAAACCGCCGTCTTTGAGCTCTTTCCCGCGCTGGAATACACGAAAGCGCAAAAGCAACGGCTGATACTGTTCCATGCGTACAAGAACAACATCCGGCGCATTATCAATTACGCCGCGCACTTTGACAAGCCGAATTGCGTATGCGTGGCGTACATTGTCGGAGAGGTTGCGCCTGAAAAAATCCAAAAGCTCCTTGCGGACGCGGAATGCAGTGACCGCGTGTGCGTCCTGACTTCCGCATACCCTGACAGCGATATGGCCTTTTGGCGGGATTTCGACAAGCGGCGCGAGATAATGCGGAAACAAGGCTTTTGGGATGATGAGGCGCAAGCATTGAATGACAATTTCAGACAGCATTACGAGACGACCGCGCAATGGGTTGAACTCATAGAAGCGGATACGCCGGACGTTGACGGGCAGATTGGCCTTGACGCGTTCCAGTTTCAACAAGGGACGTTGTTGCTGGAATCCGTTGAAAATGACTTGAGGAAATGCGATGAAACACTGGAAGCGGTGAAACGCTATCACGCGCTGGCAAAGAAAGCGCCGACGCATTTCCGACGCTGGACGCTTCACAGGCGCGGACAGGAGCCGACGCCGTTTCGACACGCCGACACGGACAAGCTGATAGCGAAAATCTACCCATACGGCGCGGAGGCGTGGGGCGTCAACGCTTATGCGGGACTGTCTCCGGCGTCAGTCGAACCCGCCGCAAAACTTGTCACGGACGGCGCGGAAAATAGGCGGCTTGGCTTTGACCGCGCTTTCGTCATGGATTTCAAACCCGTGCGGAAAATCCGAAAGTTTGTGGAGAACGCATTCGCCGCGCAAGGGTACTGTACGCTTTCCGCACTGGCGGACTTCATCAAGTCTCCGCCGTTCGGACTGGACAACAACGGATATTCCGCCGCGATACTGTCCGCCGCATTGTACGACATTCCGGGCCTGCTATTTTTCGACAGCTTGACGAAGTCGGATCGTAGCCATGT
>JAZRAA010000019.1:0-5587 GCA_045634325.1 Acutalibacteraceae bacterium
GGCAAAAGCCATTTCATGTTGTCGGGAACGTCCCATTTGTCTTTGGACTTCATCAGGTCGTCTTTGAGTTTTTCGTCAATGACAGTTTGCCCTACGTCCTCCAACGTCCGAACGCGCCCGATAGTCTTGCCCTCCGCAAGACATTGAATGGCGCATTTAACATCGTCGCCCCTGTAGTAGTCGTTTGAACAGAGTTTGTTCAGAATGTCCCGGCTTTCAATCAGGCTCATTATTCACCCTCCCATTGTCCGTTATCGCCGCCCGCATTCACAGTCGCCTCATGCGGCATGAACTCCATCAACGCCTCTCCCTTGTCAACGCGGAGAATGCTCACAAGGAAGTTACTGTTTACGCGTAAAATCTCGTCTCCGTCGCGGTCATAGAAGGAAACGGAATCCGGGTTATCGCTCATCACCACGCCGGACAGGTGATAGCAAGGCTCATTACTGACTTTGATTGAATATCCGCCGTATGCTCTTTTTTCTGCGTTTTTCGGCTTTGGCGCAAACAAGAATTTTCTCCATGTTTCCGCCGTCTGTACTGCCTCCGGGTCTGACGGGTCATAGCTGATAGTGACGGTTCGCCCGTTGTGCGTCATCTTGACTTCAAACAGGCGGCGGTTGCCGTCAAACGCCGTTTCACTGCCTTTGCCAAATTCGGCTTGCGCCTCAGTCACGCCGTACTCCCGCTCAATCAAGCCTTTCAGGGCAACAACCGCATCATACGGCAACGTCAATTCCAGCGGAACATTCGGCGCATTTCGCCTTGAAATATGCGTATCAAGAACTCGCATTAACACTTCTTGCCATGTTTCGCGCTTCGTCTGTTTATGGTTCATTGTAAATCCTCCGTTGCGTCCCGTGAAACCGCCCTCATAAAATCGTCATCGCTTATACACTTGGCTTTGGCGAACGGAACGCCGATTTCGTCACGCTTCAACGTCGCGCCGTATTGCGTGACAACAACGCAAGAATGCGGGTCTCCGCGCTCTAGCAGATATTCCCGCAATGGCTCCGCCGCTTTTGCAAGGGCGGCGATTTTGGGCGGATAGTAGGGGAGGTCATTGTATTCGGAAACGTCATTGCTTTGCTTGCCTTGAATCAAACCAACCAATTCGCTCAAACTCATATCAAGAGCGGTGGAAAGTTGCGCAAGCATATTGTAATTCCAACCGTTATTTCGCTCCATAGCGGATTGAAAAGTAGACGGCGGGATTCCTGCCTTTATCGCAAGTTTTTGGCGACTTAATCCACGCTTTTTGATTTCCGCGTCAATACGTTCAAGCACTGTCATCGTCTGCCTCCCTTATAGCGTTTCATCCCGCACAAACTGATAATGTACCCCAGACAAAACCGTGTCGGTATAAGAAACATCCCCAGAAGTTTTGCAACAATCGCCGTCTTTATCGACAGGATAAGGCAAATTGGAATAGCTAACGGCGAAAGGAATGTTAAAATCACGAAACAGAGCAGGTGACTATAGAATTGTTCCTCGGAATGTTTCTGCCGCATTATATCACTTCGGACGGCTTGCATTCGCTGTTGAAGTGCGACTGTTTGTCTAAGTTCCACGTCGGAAACCCGCGCTTGCTCAGCATTCAGGCGCATTTGCTCGAAACTGCAAGTGTTGTGTGACGCCGCATTCGCTAAGGCTTGCGCCCCGCAAGCGGCCTGTTGTGACGGGTCAGGCGTCACAGTTTTGTACGTTGCTTGAATGTCCTTGACGCCGTTTACAGCCCCAATAAATACTATAGCGCCATTCTCCGCATTCACTGCAATGCGGTTTTGACTGCTGCCCGTGTCACGGATATTATCGTCGTTAGCTTCTTCACGCGGCGTCCCGCAGTATTCGCAAACAGGGATTCCCAGCTTGTATGGCGCTCCACAATTCGGGCAGTTCGTCATGCTGTCCCTACCTTTCAAATTGTGCACTATTGCCAAACTGTGCTGTATCGTCGCAAGGGTGTAACTGTCATTTCTGCACAAATCCACGCGCCGAAACGCCTTAATCCGCCTCAGAAACGGCTTTCGCCCGCTCCGTCAGCCGTTCCATTGTCTCCGCGTCCGGCTCTGTGCGGTACAAAACCGCCTTTGTCCGGGCGTCAACCTCTATTTTTGTGCGTTCTTCACAATGTGGCGTGTCTCCGGGCGGTACGTCATTTGTCATTTCCACACAATACGGAAGCAACAACCGCTCCCATTTTTCCTGCCCGCCAATTATCCGCCCCACCCGGTCAAGGTATTCCATAGCGTATGCCGTCTGCGGATTGTGCGATTCTTCCAGCATTTTCGGCAAATTCAGGTCGTGGACGGCGAAACAAAGGTACTGCAACACTTCCAACCGCTCATCGCCCGTCAAGGTCAAGGGTTTAACCATACGTTTTCCTCCTATTCTATGCCGTCGCCGCCCGTTGCGCCAATGCCGCCATTTGTTGCGCGGCGGCTTGTTCCGCCAACAGTTCCTTTTGCACGGCGTCAAGCTGGTCAATATGCCCACGCAAGCGCAAAACTTCACGGAGTAAGTACGCATTGGAGACAACGCCCTTGCATTGCAACAGGGTTTGAATTTCCTCGCCCTGATTGATTTCCTCATTCCGTGCGTATGTCGGCTCATCGTCGATTCCGGCTAAGGCCAGAATGCCCTTGATGAAACTTGTCACGTAGACTTCAAAATCGTCCGTGTCAATGCTAAGCGGCTTGTAACTCGCGTGAATTGCCGTCGCCGTTTGGCTCCCGGATGTAATCGCGTCGGGCGCGGGTATCGAAAAATCCGTGTAAAGACGCTGATAAATCATATTCAGCGTGGATTCCGACACGCCGGGAGACATTTGCACTTGATGTGGCGATACGGACTGGTCGCCTTCCGTGTGGACAATGTGGTTACGGATTATCCGCAACAGAAGATTGGAATCGTCCGTTTCGTCCATGCCGCCCGCATTGTGCACAATCCAGTAAATCAGGTTCTTTTCGTCCGCGTCGTTTACCATGCCGGAGGATACAAGGTCTAACGCGTCTATCAGGCCGCGCCGTCCCTTCAACTCCGATTCCGACATTGTGCCGTTTCTTAGCGGGACAATCGGGAATGTG
This sequence comes from Acutalibacteraceae bacterium, assembly GCA_045634325.1. Lineage (GTDB taxonomy): Bacteria > Bacillota > Clostridia > Oscillospirales > Acutalibacteraceae > URNF01. The sequence goes on from JAZRAA010000019.1 coordinate 3,087, forward strand.
GGATAGTTTTCTCCCACGTTAATTAGGGTTCCTTCCGCTTTGTTGCGGCGGATTATGCGCTTGTAAGGCCGTTTCGGATGAAGGATTTCAACTTTCCCGTCAGAATCGCGGCGGTTTTGTATATAGTCCGTGTATCCGTCCAACTCGAAAAGCGTCAGTCTGCGCGGCTTCCCACGCGCCAACTGCCAGAACTTGACGCCAGCTTTTAAGAAACCGTCCTCCTCGTCAAGAGCCGGAGCGAACTCAATGAATTTAAACCGCTCCACGTGGTCTAAATTCCAAAACCCATAGCATACGCCGTCCATTTTCGCGGCTTTCGCCACTAACATGATAACCCGGTCAAAAGAATCGCCCAGCTTTTTCTTTGTGTTCGGCTTATTGAACAGGACGCCGTTTCCTAACAGATACGAGCACTTCCAGCGGATAGCGTTCTTGAAAAACGCGCTTGCGATTTTGTGATTGGCGGCAGTCGCGTTGACGTGCGCCCGTCCAAATGCGTCATACACAAGTTTCCGGCAGTGCATTATCGTCGGGTTCTCCCCGTGGTAGTATTTCTCCGCCTCCTGCGCCAGCTTGTAAGCGTCGGACTGTTGGTGCTCTTCAATTAGGGACAGCATGAAGTCTATCCTGTTGGCCTCCACGTTGCCAGCGGCTAACAAGTCCTGATATGTGAGCATGTCAACCGCCCTCCTTTACCAAACAAGCGCTTTCGTCCGCTCTTTCGTGCCCGGTTTCCTCCAAATGTGCTCTAATCCATAACGTAGCGCGTCAATAAAATGGTTCTCCCTGTCCGGGTATCCGCTGATAATCGTCCCGTCCCGCGTTCGTTCGTACTCGTAATGCAAGAACTCTTCCGCCGTATACGGGCAACGTTTCGGGTCAATGACGATAGATTTCATTGACTGTAGCCACTTCATGGAGTAGTCCACGGAATCCGGCCCCTTAATCGCTCCGACGCATTTCAGGCCAAACTTGCAATAGTCCGCAATGCTTTTCGGCTCCGCGCTGTCGGCAGTGATTAAGTCATGCCGCGTCAAACCGTGGTTCAGGAGCATTTTTGCGGTCTCTTCGTTACCCTTCTTTTGCGCTCTCAGTTCGTCGAACACGTACAAAGTCCGCCGCGCCGCGTCAAAATGCGCCGCGCTATATGCCCACGGGTCGGGATAATATCCCCAGTCAAGGCCGCGGGAAATGCGGTCGAAATGGGAGATTTCCTCATCCGTGATTTGCCGGATTTCAAGATTCTCGAACACGTCCGCGCCCGTCCCTACCGGGATACCCAGATATTCATGCTGATAGGCGCGTTCGTCCGTCTCTTTCAGGTAATCCGCTTCCGCTATGAATTGCTCGCCTAACCATTCGGGCGGCGCGTCAAGATAGGTAGTTTTCAGGCAAAGCCTGTCCGCCCGTTCTTCACGACTGTCAAGATTCGCCCAGTTATCGCGTGAAATGGGCGGGTTGTAACTCTCAAAGTTCCAGAATTGCGCCCCGCCGCGCATTGTGGACTGCAAGACGTTTCGGATTTCCTCGCGTCCGGCGAATTGGTCTTTCTCCTCAAAGTGAGTAATCCCAATATAGCCAAACGGGACTTTGATAGACTTGATTTTCATCGGGTCATCCGTACCCCGGAACATGATTTTCTGGCCTGTCGGCTTGTAAATCAATTCCAGCGGCGACGCCCTTGTTACCCAGAAATCCGCAAGCCCTAATTCCCCGATAGCCCAGATATATTGCGCATACACGCTGTCCCGGATTGTGTTTGCCACCTTCCGCAATACGACGGCGTGAATGTCGGGATGTTGGAGCATAATCACGGGTATCAAGATAGAGATTGTGGACGATTTCAGGGAACCGCGCCCGCCTGACAAGTCATAGTGCGTGTGCCCATGCGCGAATACGTCATGCGCGAAATTGTAATAGGCGGGGCCGAGTATCCGCGAAAGCCTGATTTCAGACATCAACTATCACCTTGACTGGTTCAACCGCTTGCGTCTCCGTCCTGTCCTTGTCCGTCTGCCCTAGCAGATTCCGCCCAAGCCAAATCATCATTGTGGTATTCCCGCCAATCGCGGCTTGCATTTGCGCTCGTCGGAGAGACACCTTTCCAAGCGCCTTTTTTTCGGCGAAAATTTCGGAAAAACTCCGCCCATATTGCCGCTTGCACCAAGACGAAAGCGTCTTGTCCGTCACATGAAAAAAGAAGCAAATCTCCTCAATCGTGCATTGTAAGCCGCATAAAGATTCAAATTGCTTTTGGTCTATGTTAATAAGCGGACGCCCCATATATTCACCACCTTGTTCCGTCGCTTATTCGTTGTATGTAAGCGGGACGATAGGAAACGCCCCGCCGCTGGTTATTTGAACCGCCGCCTATGTCATATTCACTCGTACAGCGCGTCAAAAGCATCCAGAATTGCAAGCAAATCCGGCGTCATGCGTTTTCTCGCTTGCTTCCGGATATTATCAGGGACGCCGAAAAACGCCTCTGCGATACCGCCTGT
>JAZRAA010000020.1:0-48241 GCA_045634325.1 Acutalibacteraceae bacterium
GAACTTAACAAGAAAGTTTTTCACAAAGAGATGTTTTTATCGGCAATCGGGAAGTTTATGGAGATGAAAACCATAACGGCACCGCTAATCCGCGAACTCATAGACCATATTGAAGTTCATGAAACCGAAGGCGAAGGAAAATACAAAACCCAACGAATTGTGATATTCTACCGATTCGTAGGGTATATAGAAATTCCGGAAATGGCTTTAAATCAAGGAATCACAAAGGATACAAGGCAAGGAGTGGCGGTTTCGTATATACCAAAGAAAGTAACAGCATAACAAAAAAGGAGCAGGCAACCCTGCTCCGATACATAGAAAATACTAATGTGCATAAAAAAAGAATGTTCATAACGGTTAAGTCCGTTATGAACATTCAACATGGTGCCGCTGACCGGACTTGAACCGGTACGGTATCGCTACCGGGGGATTTTAAGTCCCCTGTGTCTGCCGATTCCACCACAGCGGCATTTGTCAACGCCAATCATCATACTCTATTTAAATAAGTTTGTCAAGTCAAAACCCATATTTTACCCGCTTTTTTCACAACCTCTCAAACACATCATCTATTTGACAATGCACTGCACTCATGCTACAATTTATGCATGAAAAACATACTAAATGCCGTTGATTCTCTCGATTTAAGCGGAAAGAAAGTGGCTGTCACCGGCGCTACCGGCGGTCTGGGCACGGCAATTTGTCATTATCTGGCAGCAGCAAACGCTTCTCTTGTTCTGCTCAATCGCAATATGGAACGCTCAAGCGCTTTGGCGCAGTCTTTGCGTGCAGAATTTCCGTCCGTTTGCATCCAACACATCCCGCTCGACCTTGCGGATATGCAATCTGTGCAGGAAGCGTGTGTGCAGTTGAAACACTTGTCACCCGATATCCTCATTCACAACGCAGGTGCCTATAAAATCAAACGATACACCTGCTCCACCAACCTAGACAACGTGTTTCAAATCAATTTCGCTTCCCCCTACTATATGACAAAAGAACTGTTACCGCTATTGCGTGAGAAAAACGGAAAGGTTATTATCGTCAGCAGTATTGCACACCGCTATGCCGCCTCAGACCCCGCAGATATTGACTTTAAGAAACGTAAAGCCTCCCACCTTGCCTATGGAAACGCCAAGCGATATTTAACTTTCTCTCTTTTCGAACTGTTTAAAGATGAGAGAGACGCTTCGCTCGCTGTAGTACACCCCGGTATCACCTTTACCAACATCACCAACCATTTCCCACCGCTTGTTTTTGCGCTCATTAAGCACCCGATGAAATGGATTTTCATGAAACCGCGCAAAGCGGCGCTCTCCATCCTTGCCGGTGTCATGCAATCATCCGGATATCACGAGTGGATTGGTCCTCGTTGGTTTGATATTTGGGGAAAGCCTTGCAAACGCACGTTGCGTTCCTGCTTCCCTTCAGAATGTGCTCATATTTTCAAAACCGCCGAAATAATTTATAACGATATAAAGAGGTTTTAACACCATGAACTTCATCAAATACGCACTGCGCGCTATGAACAATCCGTTATTTTCTCGACGAGTCAAATGCCCCCCTGTTGTAGAAGAGATTGCCGTTACGCTGCCGCAACTGCCCACAGCATTCCAAAACTATCGCATTGCGGTCGTGTCGGACACCCACTTCCCCGACAGTCTTTGTACACCGCAACAAATTTTAGATGCCTTGCGTGCAGCACAGCCTGACTGTATTATTCTGGCAGGCGACCTGACCAATCGCTATAATACCAATATTAATACGCAAGAGACAAAGGCTTTTCTGCAAAACATGCAAACCATTGCACCCAGCTACGCTATTGTCGGCAACCACGAATACGCACCCGCTCGCCATTCTGTTTATACAGAATTGTTGCAAGCGGCAAACATACCACTGACCGAAGATGCATTTTTATATTTGGAAAAAGACGAAAACGCACTGCCGTTATACTGTGTATGTAACCCAAAACTCCCGTTACCCACCCCCGAACAGTCATATGCCATTCTGCTGACACATTATCCGCACCAAGCGGCAAGCAATGCTGACAGTGGTTTTGCACTGGCATTATGCGGGCACGCACACGGCGGGCAGATACGTTTGGGACAACGTGGATTGTTCGCTCCCGGTCAAGGTTTATTTGCCAAATATATCAGTGGTGCGTATACCGTGAGAGGTATAACGGTGGTAGTCAGTCGTGGACTTGGCGACAGTTCCCTGCCCGTGCGCATCCAAAACGCCGCCCATCTTCCTGTGGTCATTTTAAAGAGTGACACTTTTACGCTTTAATCCAATAAAAAATTTTTCTGTTTTTCTATTGACATGCGCGCGGTTTTTGACGTATAATGAGAGAAATCTTTGTAAATTTTCTGTGAAGGGGAAAAAGATATGTATACGCAAAGACAGTCTATGTATGCATATACTGCCGCCAATATGACAGCGGCTTCTTTTTCCTGCGCTCTTTCTCTGTAAGCATCGCTGTGTGGCGGTGCTTTTTTGATGCCTTTTACAGCAAACGCTGTGAAAATATTATTTTCAAAGGAGAATACCAATCATGAAAAAGTTTGTAAAACTTGCTGCTCTCTGCTTGGCGCTGATGATGCTCGTCTCCGCTTTCGCAGGTTGTGGCGAAAAGAAAGCCGACCAGTTCTTTATCGGTGCTACCGGCCCCTTGACCGGTGATGCATCCTCCTATGGTAACTCGGTCAATAACGGTGCCACCATCGCAATTGAAGAAATCAATGCCGCAGGTGGCCTCAACGGCATCACCTTCAAATTCGAAATGAAGGACGACAAAGCAACTGCTGAAGATGCCGCTACCGGCTATGACAGCTTGATGGACCAAGGCATGCAGATTTCTATCGGCAGTGTTACTTCCGGTTCCTGCGAATCCTTCGCAGCAAAATCCGTGAATGACAACCTGTTCTTCATCACCCCCTCCGCTTCCGCCGCTAACGTCATCGAAAACCGTGCCAACGCTTTCCGCGTTTGCTTCGGCGACCCTGACCAAGGCGTACTCGCAGTGGACGAACTGGTGAAAGCCGGTTACACCAACATCGGTGCTATCTATGACACCAGCGATGCATATTCCAGCGGCATCTTCGCTGCATTCGATGCTGAAATGAAAAAACGCGGCATCGCCTTCAATGCACAGACCTTCGACCAGGAAAACAAAAAAGACTTCTCCACTCAGGTTGACGCTCTCAAAGATTGCGACGTTATCTTCTTGCCCATCTACTACACCGAAGCCGGCTTGATCGCCAAAGCTTGCGTGTCCAAGGGCATCACCGCTGACTTGTTCGGTTGTGACGGTCTGGACGGCGTTGCTGACCAGATTGATGGCACCGTGACCAACAAAATCACCTACATCACTCCCTTTGACGTGAACAGCACCACCAACGCTGTTTCCAAGAAATTTGTCGAGGCTTACAAAGCCAAGTACAACGAAGTTCCCGACCAGTTCGCTGCTGACGGTTATGATGCAGTATATGCAATTTATGAAGCGATGAAAGTTGCTAACATCGACGACGCTTCCATCAGCGCCAGCGACCTGTGCGAAGCAGTGAAGAAAGCCATTACCGACGCTTCCTTCAAACTGGACGGCGCTACCGGCGAGATGTCTTGGGACGCTACCGGCGCTTGCACCAAAGCTCCGCAGATTGTTGCAGTTAACTAATTTTTAACAACTGTGTCTGACCGGGAGTGTATCTCCCGGTCAGACTATTTGTCTTTTTATGACCCCCGCTATTCTGTTTTCGCAAGGAGAACAAATCATGAGTACTGTTTTAAACGGATTGAGTCTCGGTGCTATCTACGCTTTGATTGCACTGGGATATACCATGGTGTACGGCATCGCTAAGATGCTCAACTTCGCGCACGGCGACATCATTATGGTCGGCGCATACGCCATTCTGACCACCCTCACCTTAAGTGGTAATTTGTGGGTGGCTATTATCGTTTCTATCGTTATTTGTTCGCTTATGGGTATTCTCATTGAAAAACTTGCCTATAAGCCGCTGCGCAGCGCCTCCCCTTTGGCCGTGCTGATTACCGCTATCGGTGTCAGCTACTTCTTACAGGGTATGGCACAACTTATCTTCGGTTCTAAGTCGCAGCCCATTACCCTGCCCTCTTTCGGCAGTATGCAAATCGGAAAATTACAGGTTGAGACCCGCACCATCATCACCTTGATAGCCGGTGCGCTGATTATGATTGCCTTGACCGTTTTTGTTAAGAAAACCCGCACCGGTCGTGCTATGCTCGCCGTATCTGAAGACAAAGGTGCCGCACAATTGATGGGTGTCAACGTCAACCGCATCATTATGATTACCTTTGCCATCGGCTCCGCTTTGGCGGCTTGTGCGTCTATTTTCTATTTGATGCAAATCCCGTCTATCAGTCCCACGCTCGGCGCTATGCCCGGTATCAAAGCATTTGCTGCCGCCGTTATCGGTGGTATCGGCTCTTTGCCCGGTGCTATGATTGGCGGTGTGCTGCTCGGCTTGGTGGAAAAAATCTGCGCCAGCATTCCCGCTGTCAGCCCGTATACCACCGCGATTGAATTCAGTCTGCTTATCGTTATCTTGTTGGTTAAACCGATTGGGTTGCTCGGCAAAAGAAGAAGAGAGAAGGTGTGATGCATAATGGGAAACAAACTTAAAACAAGCCATTTTAACATTAAGCATCATATCAACTGGATTACGGTTGCCGTATTCTTGGTAGCTATGGTGGTTTTGAGCAGTATGGGTGCATTGCCTCGTGCCATTGTCAATCTGCTCACCCGTATTGCATACAGCATCGTACTTGCCGTGTCCTTGAACTTAGTGGTCGGTTTCCTCGGCGAACTCAGTCTCGGTCACGCAGGATTCATGTGTGTCGGCGCATATATCGGTTGTTACCTCGCCAATTTCCTGCACACCGTCATCGACTCTCCCCTGCTGGTATTGATTATCGCTATGATTGTGGGTGGCACCGTCGCGGCAGTGTTCGGCTTTATCATCGGTCTGCCTGCTCTCCGTTTGAAAGGCGACTATCTGGCGATTGCCACACTGGCTTTCGGTGAAATTGTGCGTAATATATTCAAGAACCTGCCATACTTTGGCGGCGCACTCGGTCTTAGCACTAAAACCTATAAGGCTTCTGAATTGTTTATTGTTGCGTTTATCATCGTGATTGCTGTGTTGATTTTGACCCAAAACCTCATCCGCAGTAAACACGGTCGCGCAATTACCTCTATTCGTGATAACGAAATTGCTGCAAAAGCAATGGGCATCAACGTGACTTTCTACAAACTGTTCGTATTCGTGTTTGCCGCTTTCTTTGCAGGCGTTGCAGGGGTACTGTATGGTCACCAGAACACCCCCGTGTTGTACTCCTTCTTCTCCTACAACTATTCCATCGAAATTCTGGTTATGGTGGTGCTCGGCGGCATGGGCAACATCACCGGTTCCATCATTGCCGCAACTCTAATCACTTACGTCAACTTCCTGTTGCAAAGCCAGTTGTCCGGTGATTTGGCGGCACTCAAACTGCTTATCTACGCCGTCATCTTGATTGTAGCGGTGTTGTTCAACAACTCTCCTCTGTTCCGTCCTCTCAAAGAGAAATTGGATTTGAAAAAACTCTTTAGAAGCCGTAACGCTAAACCCGATAAAATCAAAGACGATGACGCCGCTTGGGATCGCATCACCACCAAAATTCGTATGGATGAATTGTTGTCGGTTGATCTGCAACCCGGTGCCGCTTACACACCTGATAAAACAAACAAGGAGGATAAATAATATGTCTGATATTATTTTGAAAACCGAAGACCTCGGTATCTCCTTTGGTGGTTTGCATGCGGTGCAACATCTCAATTTAGAAATTCACAAAAAACAGTTATACGGTTTGGTCGGCCCCAACGGTGCCGGTAAAACCACCGTATTTAACATGCTGACCGGCGTATACGCCCCCACCACCGGTAAATTCTTTTTAGATGGTGAGGACCTGACCGGTAAACCGCAGGAGGTTATCAACCACAAAGGCATTGCACGTACTTTTCAGAATATCCGCTTGTTTAACAATATGAGCGTTATTCGTAACGTGCTTGTGGGGTTGCACAACCAACCCGAATTCAAGTGTAATCCTTTTGCCAGTATGTTCCGTCTGCCGAGTTTCTTCCGCAGTGAACGCAAAATGCGTGAACGCGCAAAAGAGATTCTCCGCATCTTTAATTTGGAAGAGGAACGCAACAATCTTTCTTGCAACCTCCCCTACGGCAAACAGAGAAAACTTGAAATCGCCCGTGCGTTAGCGACCAATCCGAAACTGTTGTTGTTAGACGAACCGGCGGCGGGCATGAACCCGCACGAAACCGAAGATTTGATGAACATCATTCGCTATATCCGTGACAATTTCGATATGACCATTCTGCTCATTGAGCACGATATGAAATTCGTTTCCGGTCTTTGCGATGAAATCACCGTTCTCAATTTCGGCACGGTGCTGGCATCCGGCAAAACCAAACAGGCACTCAATGACCCCGAGGTCATCAAAGCCTACATCGGAGGGTAAACACTATGGCACTATTGGAAGTAAAGGATTTAACCGTTTTCTACGGCGTTATCCAAGCCTTGAAAGGTATCAGTTTTGAGGTTAATAAAGGCGAAATCGTCACCCTTATCGGTGCTAACGGTGCAGGGAAAACCACGACCATGCAAAGTATCATGGGGTTAATTCCCTCCACCGCAGGTACGGTCACCTATAATGGTACTGACATCACCAAAATGCCTTGCCACAAAATTGTGCATTTAGGCATGACGCAGGTGCCGGAAGGACGCCGTGTGTTCCAGGAATTGACCGTATACGAAAACTTGTTGATGGGTGCGTATACCGAGAAAAACAAATCCAAGATTAAGAAAGATATTGAAGAGATTTATGAGTGGTTCCCTCGTTTAGGCGAGCGTAAATCCCAGATTGCCGGCACACTGTCCGGCGGCGAACAGCAAATGCTCGCCATGGGACGTGCCATGATGAGCCACCCCGACCTGCTGATGTTGGATGAACCTTCCATGGGTCTTTCTCCACTGCTGGTCGACCAAGTATTCGATATCATCAAGAATTTCCAGAAAAACGGCACCACCATTCTGTTGGTGGAACAAAACGCCGGTAAATCGCTTGCGATTTCCGATCGCGCATATGTTCTCGAAAACGGTCGCATTGCCCTTTCGGGAACCGGCGCCGAGCTCGCACAGAGCGAAGAAGTCAAAAAAGCGTATCTCGGTGGCTAAAAGCAAACAAAAAGAGAACAGGTCTTTCGACCTGAACGCTTTTCTTTTTATCATCAATCCAAGAAATCTTTGAGTTTTTTACTGCGGCTGGGATGACGGAGTTTGCGCAGTGCTTTGGCTTCAATCTGGCGGATACGCTCACGGGTAACGTCAAATTCCTTGCCGACCTCTTCCAAGGTGCGCGGACGGCCATCTTCCAGACCAAAACGCAAACGCAACACCTTTTCCTCACGAGGTGTTAAGGTGCCGAGCACATCGCCCAACTGCTCTTTAAGCAACGTATGCGATGCGGCATCTGCGGGTGCAGGTGCTTCATCGTCGGGGATAAAGTCACCAAGGTGGCTATCTTCTTCCTCGCCAATAGGCGTTTCCAAGGACACCGGTTCTTGTGCAACACGCATGATTTCGCGCACTTTATCTACCGGCATATCCAGCTCTATCGCAATTTCATCTGCTGACGGTTCGTGGCCGTTTTTGTGTAACAATTGGCTGGATACCTTTTTCACTTTATTGATGGTTTCTACCATGTGCACCGGAATACGAATGGTACGCGCTTGGTCAGCAATGGCACGGGTGATAGCCTGACGAATCCACCACGTTGCATAGGTTGAGAATTTAAAGCCTTTGGTGTAATCGAATTTTTCTACCGCTTTAATCAGGCCTAAATTGCCTTCTTGAATGAGGTCCAAGAACTGCATACCACGACCAACATACCGTTTTGCAATGCTGACAACCAGACGAAGATTGGCTTCGGACAAACGACGTTTCGCCGCTTGGTCGCCGTCGTTAATGCGCATGGCGAGGTCAATTTCCTCTTCGGAGCTAAGCAACGGCACTCTACCGATTTCTTTCAAATACACTTTCACAGGGTCATCAATGGCAATCTGCTCAACAACAGTGTCCTCCGCTACATCATTTTCAGCAGCAGGCGCAGTGATGGACAAATCATCCAAAGATTCCATTTCGAAATCATCGATGATTTCAATGTTATTGCCCTCTAACTGTTCATACAGCTTGTCCATCTGGTCAGGGTCAAAATCCATTTCTTCCATGGCATCCATGATCTCTTGGGTAGTCAGTTTGCCTTTGGCTTTGCCCAGTTCAATCAATTCTGCCGTGCGCTGTTGCTTTTTATCTTTCTTTACAGCAGGTTGTGCCGCAGCTTGTGCGTTTTCATCCGCCAAGGCCTCTTCTGTGTTGATAACATCCAAATTTTCTTTACTCATATGTATATTCCTCTCCATTTCCGCAATGGTTATTCAACATTTTTATTCTTTCTTTGCCGCATCACCGCTAAAATATCGGCAATTTGGTCATTTTCAAGACTTTGCGGGTCGTGCAACCCCTTTAACGCGTGTTCTTCTTTGATAATCGCAATATACGTTTGCGTGTCCTCCCACGTAAAAGCACGTTCCTTTGCCGTTTGCACCGCACGGGTGATATATGCCATTTCCGTATCCGCAAAATCAGCGGCAAAAAACGGCAATTCTATCAGCAAACCTTGCGTATGTCGATCAACAATATACGCATATATACGACGATTAAGGTCGGTCACCATTTGTTCGGGTGACAACACCTGTAACGCTTTGCCGACCTGGTCGGGATGCAAAATGAGCACGCCGAGTAACGTTTCTTCCGCCTGCGCTGCACGAGAATATTGCTCCGCTTGCGGATTTGCACGGCGCAATACAGTCATATCCTGTTTAACGGCACGGGATAACTCCTGCCGTTTTTCCTGCCGTTCTTTATAGCGGGAAACATCACGAATTTGTTGTATAATCGCTTCTTTGGAAACGCCAAGTTCCTTCGCCAATCTTCCCGCATAAATATCCTGTTCCACTGCACTGCTCTTCGCAAGCAAAGAGGCGGCGCTCTTCAGATAGCCCACCTTGCCGTCTGCAGTGGCGATATTATGCATATTCGCCAAATTCATCAAACGGTATTCCATTGCATTAGAAGAACGTTCTAACAACAATTTAAACCGCTCTGCCCCATTCTTGCGAATAAATTCGTCGGGGTCCTTGCCATCAGGAATGGTAACCACTTTGACATCAATACCGGTAGGCCGCAACGCTTCCAAAGCCTTTTTGGTCGCCTTTTGTCCCGCCTCGTCAGCGTCAAAAATCAAACTCACTTTATCTGCATAGCGGGTGATGAGTCGCACCTGCTCTTGAGGAAACGCCGTACCCAAAGCAGCAACCGCATTAGGAAAGCCCGCTTGGTGCAAGGCAATCACATCCATATACCCTTCACACAAAATCAATTCTCTGCCCGCCGATTTCGCAAAATTCAGCGCAAACAAATTATGACTTTTACTGTACGCCAATGTATTTTCAGTGTTGATATATTTAGGTTTCGAATCGTCCAGCACGCGACCGCCGAAACCGACCACCGAACCACGAATGTCGATAATCGGAATAATCACACGATTGCGGAACAAATCATAACTGCCGCCGTTTTTGCCGCGTCTGGTCAAAAATGCCGCTTGCAATTCTTCGTCTTTAAATCCTTTTGCACGCAACACTTTGCCCAGTGCATCCCACTCGGCAGGGGCATACCCTAAGCCAAAATGCCGTATAGTAGCATCGGTATACCCACGCGCACGGAAATAGTCCAGTGCTATCTTTCCCGCGGGCGTAGACAGCTGTGCGTGGAAAAATCGCGCGGCTTCACGGTTAGCTTCCAGAATGCGCATCCGAAGATAAGAAGTGCGGTCATCACGAGTGTCTTCCGGCATTTGCATACCACTGCGATTAGCCAAGAATTTTACCGCATCTATATAATCTAAATTCTCGATTTTTTTAATGAAAGTAACAACATCACCGCCGACACCACAACCGAAACAATAAAACGAATTGTTTTCAGGATACAGATTGAATGACGGTGTTTTCTCGCCGTGAAACGGACATAAACCCACAAGATTTTTTCCACGTCTTTTGAAATTGACATAAGTAGAGGCGACACTCTCTATATCGTTACGGGAAATGAGTTCTTGTATAAAACTTTCGGGTAACGCCATATATGTCGCCTCCTTTCTTACTTTTTATCAACCTAGTGACTAATGTGTATCGACCAACTGCGTGGCACGAACAAGTCATTATATACTTCCAATGCATAGTTATCGGTCATACTGGCAATATAATCGCCGACCGCCACCATTACGCCTTCGGTTGCTACCGTGTGCGCATATTCGGCGGGCAATTTATCGGGATGTTCCATGAAAAATCCAAACATTTGCCGCACCAATGTATCCACCTTTTTTTCCTCCACCTTTGCGGCAGAATCAAGGTATAAATCGCTATACAAAAAGGCATGCAACATGTCAAAATGCTGTTGTGTTTGTGCATCCATGCCGATACCCTCGCCGCTGTATTGTACCACCGCGGTGATCAGCGTATCGATACGCTCAACACGGGTTTCTCCCAAATTGGCACGCACGGCAGCGGGCACGTCGCTCTCTTTGAGCACACCCGCACGAATGGCGTCATCCATATCGTGATTGACATACGCAATTCTATCCGCCAAACGCACAATACGACCTTCCAACGTATTGGACAGCGGGTCCACCGTGTGTCTGGCAATACCCTCGCGCACGGCAGTGGTAAGGTTTAAGCCTTTACCGTCATTTTCCAGTTTTTCTACAATGCGTACACTCTGGTCGAAGTGTCGAAAGCCGCCAACATCCGCCATCAGCAAGTTCAGAGCGCGTTCACCTGCGTGACCAAACGGCGTATGCCCCAGGTCATGTCCCAAAGCAATCGCTTCGGTTAAATCTTCATTTAACTGCAACGCACGTGCGATGGTGCGCGCAATTTGCGCTACCTCTAACGTGTGGGTTAAGCGGGTGCGATAGTGGTCTCCCTCAGGGGATAAAAACACCTGCGTTTTATGTTTCAAACGGCGGAAGGACTTGGAATGTAAAATACGGTCTCTATCCCTTTGAAAAGCCGTTCGGTAGGTACAAGGCAACTCCTCTCGGTCACGCACGGCATCCGCCGAAAAAGCGGCAAGCGGGGACAATATACGTCGTTCTTGTTGTTCAAATCGTTCACGTACATTCATAGCATACCCTCCCCTAATTTTGCTGTATATTAGTGTATACGCAATTTTTTTGTCAAATCCCTTTAAAAATACAAAAAAATTAAAAAAATTACACAATCAACACAGCGCGATACTGTTGCTCGATAATATGCGATTGCAAAGAGCCGGCACTGCGCTCGGTCAACTGTTTTTCGAACTGGTCTTGTTTATCCATATCCAGCTGAAAACGAACTGTCACAGTATCTGTATACTGCGTATCCTGCACCGTACCGCCATTGGCTTCAATAAAGGGGTTAAGCCAACCGTATTGCGTATAGGAACAGGTGATTTCTTGCAGTTGTGCTGGACGCATTTCCACAATTCCCGCGGCTTCCACCGCAAGCGAAGCGGTGTGCGAATAAGCACGAACCAATCCGCCACCACCAAGTAAAATACCACCGAAATAGCGGGTAACCACTATTGCACAATCGGTGATATTCTGTCTTTGTAAAACATCCAAAACCGGCATGCCCGCCGTACCCTGCGGTTCTCCATCGTCACTGAAACGGCGCACGTCTCCCGCACGCAAAATATAAGCGGGTACGTGGTGGCGCGCATCCCAGTGTTGTTTGCGAATACTTTCTATAAAAGCCGTTGCCGCAGCCTCATCAGTGACCGGCTGTATTTGTCCGATAAAACGTGAACGGCGGTCTACAAACTCGGCCGTCGCACTGTTCAAAATGGTACGATATGTCTGCATCGCCATTCCCCTTTCCCGACAAAATTCAACATCAAAGTGAAGAAAAAAGGCAGTGCAAACAAAACATTGCACTGCCCAATGGTTCTACTTATTTGTCGGATTTCAGACCGAAACGCTTGTTGAAACGCTCCACACGTCCACCGGTGTCCACCAGTTTCTGTTTACCGGTGAAGAACGGATGGCATTTGGAACAGATTTCCACACGGATATCCGATTTCGTTGAACCTGTCTCGATCACGTTGCCACAAGCGCAGGTAATCGTGGTCTGTGCATAGTTCGGATGGATAGCCTCTTTCATTGATGTCACCTCTTTCGTTCCATAACGCATGAATTATAGCATAGTTGTTTTAAAAATGCAAGTATTTTTTTATTTTTATCTAAAAAAGAACACGACCGAAACATCACATGGATATTTCGGCCGTATATACTTTTTATTTGGAAGCTTTGGACTCCTTGCGTTCCATCCACCATGCCCACAGCGGAGAGCTCAAGCACACGGAAGAATAGAAACCGGAGATAACACCCACCAACATCGGCAGTGCGAAACTGATGATAGCGTCCATATTCAACACAAGCGCCACAACCGTAATGGTTGCCGCCGCAAGTGCGGTAGTGATCGAAGTATTGCGCGTACGCACGAAACTTTGATTCAAGCTCAAATTGACGATATCGCCAATCGGTGTTTTTGCATTCATCTTTTGACGATTTTCACGGATACGGTCGTAAATAACGATGGTATCGTTGAGCGAGTAACCGAGAATGGTAAGCATCACCGCAACAAAATTATCGTTGAGCGGGATACGGAAAACCACAAACGTGAAATACACTATCAACAAATCGTGCAACAAAGCAAGCAATGCAAACGCACCGGCAGACAAACCACCGATTTTCTTAAAGCGCAAACCGACATAAACAAGCAAGAACAATGCCGCCAAGCCGACTGCTACCAAGCATTTCACAAAGAACAAACGGCCCATCGAAGCGCCAAGCGAGTTACTGCTGAACTGCACAACTTTATTTTCGGGGAATGCTTTTACCAACGCATCATCCAAAGCCGTTTGCTTTTCGGTCGAAATTTCGTCCGTCAAAGAAACGCTGATAACGTCGGTATTGTTCACCATTTCCAGCTTGACCACTACATCGTTACCGAGAACCGATTGCGCAGATTTTGTTGCTTTGTCCAAATCCAAGGTGTCGGTATAACTATACCGCATCAATGTACCACCTTTGAAAGAGATATCCATTTGCGTACCGAAAATCACATTGAAAATCAATGCGATTACCAAGATGCTCACGGAAATCAAAGCAAACATCTTGCGTTTTGCTACAAAATCAAACGAATTTTTCATTCCTTCACACCTCCATACAGCCAGGGCTTGCGGAAGCATTTAAAGCGGGATACAGAGCGCAGCATCATACGAGAAGCCCACAGACCCATCACAAAGTTGAAAATAACGCCGATGAATAAGGTGTAACCAAAGGAATACACCGAACCGGTAGTAGACGCCGGGAACCAGCGAAGCACCGGGCTCAAAATCATACTGAAGATGCCGTCGGAAGGTCCAAACACACCCATCAATACCGCTGCAACAATCACCACGGTGATGTTGCCGTCAAAAATTGCCCAGAACGAGTTTTTTGAACCGATGCGAATGGCGTTTTCCACCGTTCTGCCGGCACGGATTTCTTCTTTCACACGTTCTGCGGTAATCACGTTTGCGTCCACACCGATACCGATGGAAAGCACGATACCCGCAATACCGGGCAAGGTCAACGTGAAACTGTCAAACACACCAAAGTAACCGGAGATTGCCGCAATCGAACCGGCAATCTGACCGAGCAATGCAATCACCGCTACCACACCGGGCAAGCGATAGTATGCAATAACAAATACCGCAATCAAGATGAATGCGATAACACCGGCAAGCAGCATCGCTTCCAATGCTTTTTCACCCATAGTGGGCGAAATGGTGCCGCTACTCTTTGCTTCAATCGCAAACGGCAAAGAACCGGAATTGATAAGGTTAGCAAGGTCAGCCGCATCCGCCAAAGTGGAAAAGTTGCCCGAAATAGTGGCAATGCCGTCGGTGATATGATTTTTTACCGTCGGGTTGGAAATCATATTACCATCCAACCAAATCGAGATGGTACCCACATTCAACTGCTTTTTAGTGGCATCGGAAAACTTCTGTTTACCGCTGTCATTGAGTTCCAATTGCACAATCGGTTCTTGGTTAGTACCGGCATCATCGGTAACAGATATTAAAGCCTGCGCATTTTTGACATCTTTACCGGTCAACACCACTTCGCCTGCAGGAACAACCTTACCGTCTTCATCGGTGGTCGTCTCATCACCAATGCGGAATTCGAGCAAAGCAGTTTGTCCCAATTCTTGAATGGCGGTTGCGGGGTCAAAGTCAGCCTCGTCACTCGCCCACGGGAAACGGACAATCACCTGTTTGTTGGCGATATCCGTATACAGTTCATAGTCCGTAATGCCATTGCCGACAAGACGCTCCGCAATGATGGTTTCAACACCTTGCAAATTAGCTTCGGTAACCTCCACGGTTTCGTCCACCGGTCCGTAAGTAGCATCCACGCCGCCACGAATATCAATACCCCAACGGATATCCTTCGCGCCGCGTATCACCGTATCGATGCGGTCACCATACTGGGTATAGATGCCGAAAAACGACGTATACACCAGTGCGAGAATCAGCACCAGCACGATGAAGAAAACAGATTTCTTTGTACGCTTCATCAGTACTCCTCCAAACATCATTCGTGTGCTTTATCACACTATTACAAAATATTATACCTAATATATACATAAAAGTCAATGGTGACAATTTAATTTCAGGATAAAAAAAGACTGCGAGCAAACGCTCACAGTCTCATCAATTACAGCAACGTTTTAATAGCCGCCATCTCTGCACAAATACAGAACAATTCCATTGCCACGCGCAATTCCGCGGGAGACGGATACGAAGGCGCAATACGCAAGTTGGAATCCTTGGGGTCTTTACCATACGGATAGGTCGCACCCGCACCGGTCATGGTCACACCCGCTTCTTTCAGCAGTCGATGGGTTTCCTTGGCACAGCCTTCCATCAAATCCACGCTGACAAAATACCCACCGCGCGGAGAATGCCATTTTGCCACACCCGTACCTGCCAAGCGCTGCTCCAGCACCTCGAGAACCGTATCGAATTTCGGACGTAATATTTCCGCATGACGTTTCATGTGGTCTTTAATGCCCTGCGCATCACCAAAATACCGCACATGTCGCAACATGTTCAGTTTGTCATAACCAATCGTCTGCACCGTCATACGAGATTTAACATCCTGTACGTTGGCAGCACTTGCCGCGAGCACCGCTACGCCGGCGCCGGGGAAAGAAATTTTGGAAGTGGAAGCAAACATCACCACGATGTCCTCATTCCCCACTTTTTCAGCCTCATCGAAAATGTTGAGCAAGGTATCTTGGCCATCTTCATACAGATGATGCACACAATACGCATTATCCCACATCACACGAAAATCGGGTGCCGCGGGTTTGAGGGCCGCTATACGTTTAACGGTTGTATCAGAATAGGTAATGCCATCGGGATTAGAATACATCGGCACACACCACATACCCTTAACGGACGGGTCTTTCACCAATTCCTCTACCACATCCATGTCGGGACCTTCTTCGGTCATGGGAACGGTAATCAGTTGGAGACCAAAATAAGCCGTTACCGCAAAATGGCGGTCATAACCGGGAGAAGGGCACAAGAATTTCACATCACCCTGCAATTGCCACGGCTGATTACCGCAAATGCCTTTGGCATACGCACCGGCAATATAGTCAAACATCATATTCAGACTGGAGTTACCGCCCACGATAACGTTTTGGGGAGAAACGCCCAAAATATCCGCAAACATTTTCTTCGCCTCGGGAATACCGTCCAGCACACCATAATTTCTGGTATCAATATCGCCGGTCGCCAAAAAGTTGTCTTCCGGTTTTAAAACGTTCAGCATATCTGCCGTCAAATCCAATTGTTCAGGACCGGGTTTGCCGCGGGACATATCCAATTTCAGCCCTTGCGCTTTATATGCTTCATATGTAGCCTGCAAGGTGTCAAAACGAGCTTTCAACATCTCTTTCGATTGATTTACCAACAGTTCCATGAATAAAAAATACCTCCCAAAATTCAAAATGCTTTAAATATCATCAACTATACTAGTATATTTTGCAAAAAAATGCAAGATAAATTTACAAAAATTGCAAAATAAAAATTTATATGTGTTTTTTCGCAAATTAGTACTTGACATTCTATGCCTTTTACTGTATACTGAGCACTGTTGCAAACAAGGACGCTTAGCTCAGCTGGTAGAGCATTCGCTTGACGTGCGAAGGGTCAGCGGTTCGAATCCGTTAGCGTCCACCAAACAAAACCTCGTTCATTCGAACGAGGTTTTTCTTTTTGCAAAATACAAAACATCTTGCATATAAACTTAAAAAGTGGTACACTAAACCATATTTGAATGAATAGAGGTAGTTGCATGAGCATTCGCATCGGTATTTACGGATATGGAAATCTAGGGCGCGGCATTGAAAATGCTATCCGCCAAAACGATGATATGGAACTGGTCGCCGTTTTCACAAGACGGGACCCGTCTTCCTTTTCCATCAGCACTCCAAACGTACCGGTTTGTCATGTGGATACAGTTTTGGAATATGTCGGAAAAATTGACGTAATGGTGCTGTGCGGCGGCAGTGCAACCGATTTGCCTGCACAAACCCCCGCTCTCGCCGAACATTTTTGTGTGATTGACAGTTTTGATACCCACGCAAAAATCCCCACACACTTTACAAACGTGGACACCGTCGCTAAAAAAAGCGGTACGGTTGCGATGATTTCAGTGGGTTGGGATCCGGGTATGTTCTCGCTCAATCGCTTATATGCGGGTGCAATCCTCCCCGACGGACAAGATTATACTTTTTGGGGGAAAGGTGTCAGCCAAGGACATTCCGATGCCATTCGCCGCATTGACGGTGTTTTGGATGCCAAACAATACACCATTCCCACCGATGCCGCACTCGATGCGGTGCGTAGCGGCACCTGTCCCACGCTCACTACCCGCGAAAAACATCTGCGTGAATGTTTTGTAGTGGCGGCACCCGACGCAGACACCGAAAGCATTGAAAAACAAATCAAGGAAATGCCTAACTATTTCGCTGATTATGACACCATCGTGCATTTTATTTCGATGAAAGAATTACGCCGCAATCATAGCGGTATCCCCCATGGCGGCTTTGTCATCCGCACCGGAAAAACCGGCAAAGAACTTGAAAACACCCATATAATTGAGTATAGTTTGAAGCTCGATTCTAACCCCGAATTTACCGCTTCGGTGATTGTAGCATTTGCACGTGCCGTATATCGTTTGCACGAAAACGGTGAAAGCGGTTGTAAAACCGTATTTGACGTCCCCCCTGCTCTGCTCAGTGCAAAGCCCTATGCGGAACTTCTAAAAGAATTATTATAATAGATATAGAAAAAAGCCGACAAACGTCGGCTTTTTTCTTATCCTAATTGTGCAATACTCTGTTCCAACAACGCGATTTGCTCACTGAGACGCTGTGCGGTCTGGCGATTATTCTCTACCACTGCCGCAGGTGCTTTATCGGTGAACGACGGATTGTTCAAACGTGCCATCACACCGTCCAGTTGTTTTTGTACGTTATCTTTTTCTTTATTAAGACGTGCTTTTTCCGCCTCAATATCCACTAATTCCGCCATCGGAATTTTAATGGTGGCATCAGCAGTGACAATGCTCACCGCGCCTTCCACGTCAAAGCCGTTGCCCACCTGCACATTAGATGCAGAAGCAAGCCGTTGCAAAAACGGTGTGCCCAGCGTAAAGGTATCGGCAAATGCCGTTTCCACATACAATTCTGCTTTGCGGGACGGCGGCACGTTCATTTCAGCACGGCGGTTACGGATAGCGCGAATAGCGGCCATCACACGTTCCATTTCCTGCTGTTGGGCGGCGAAATTCAACGCCTCATCATATACCGGCCATGCGGAGCGCATCAACGTTTCGCCCTCATGCGGCAGGGATTGCCAAATTTCTTCGGTAATAAACGGCATAAAGGGATGCAACAGTTTGAGCATAGCGGTCATGGTATACACCAACACACGACAAGCATTTTCACCGCCCTCGCCCTGCAAACGCACTTTGCAAAGTTCAATGTACCAATCGCAGAAATCATCCCAGATGAAATCATACAATTTCTGCACGGCGATACCCAGTTCGAATTTTTCCAAGTTCTCGGTAACGGCGGCAATCAAGGTGTTGAGCTTGGACAAAATCCATTTGTCTTCCAGCGCTAACTCTGTGGGCAGACCCAACTCCACGTTTTTATCCCCGATGTTCATGAGAATAAAACGGGAAGCATTCCACAGTTTGTTGGCAAAGTTACGAGAAGATTCCACTTTTTCGCGGATATACCGCATGTCATTTCCGGGGCTGTTGCCGGTAGCGAGCATAAAGCGCAGTGCATCCGCGCCAAATTCCTCAATCACTTCCAACGGGTCAACACCGTTGCCGAGAGATTTGGACATCTTTCTTCCCTGTGCATCACGAACCAAGCCGTGAATAAGCACGGTGTGGAACGGTGATTTATCGGTGTATGCCAAACCGGAGAAAATCATACGGCTGACCCAGAACCCGATAATGTCATAACCCGTCACCAACGTGTCAGTGGGATAGAAATAGTCCAGTTCATCCGTGTTATCGGGCCAACCCATCGTGGAGAACGGCCACAACGCAGACGAGAACCATGTGTCCAACGTGTCAGGATCTTGTTCCAAATGAGACTTGCCACATTTCGGACAGACGGTGGGCGCTTCTTTACTTACCACCGTTTCGCCACAATCGGCGCAATACCACGCAGGGATACGATGACCCCACCACAACTGACGAGAAATACACCAGTCACGTGTGCCACGCATCCAGTTTAAGTAGTTCTTCGTGAAACGTTCCGGCACAAAGGTGATTTCACCTTTTTCCACCGCTTCAATAGCAGGTTTGGCGAGCGGTTCCATTTTCACAAACCATTGTTTAGACACCATCGGTTCGATGGTGGAATGACAACGATAGCAAGTGCCGACGTCATGTTTCAAATCTTCGGTTTCTTTCAGATAACCGCCGGCTTGCAAATCAGCGAGAATCGCTTTGCGCGCTTCTGCTGCCGTCATGCCTGCATATTTACCGCAATCCAGCACACGCGGTTCATCTGCCGCAGCCATACCACTTTCGAATAATGCGTCCGCCGCCGCTTTATCAGCAGCACCGGTCATGTGTCCGTCATAGGTGAAGACACGAATCATCGGTAAATTGTGACGTTGACCCACTTCAAAGTCGTTCGGGTCATGCGCGGGAGTGATTTTTACCACACCGGTGCCTTTGGTCATATCGGCATGTTCGTCACACACAATCGGAATTTCTTTGTTTAACAACGGCAGAATAACATGACAGCCATGCAGATGTGCATACCGCTCATCTTCGGCATTGATAGCCACCGCAGTATCACCCAGCATGGTTTCGGGACGGGTGGTCGCCAGTTCCAGCTGTTCGCCGGTTTCTTTGACGGTGTACAGCAAATGCCAAAAATGGCCGTCTTTCTCTTCATATTCAACCTCAGCATCCGAGATGGAAGTTTTACATTTCGGACACCAGTTAACCATACGGCTACCGCGGTAGATAAGTCCCTGCTCGTACAAACGGATAAAGACTTCTTTCACCGCCGCAGAACAACCATCATCCATCGTAAAACGTTCTCTCTCCCAATCACAAGAAGAACCGATGGTTTTTAACTGGCTGACAATACGGTTACCATATTTTTCTTTCCAAGCCCAAGCACGCTCCAAAAAGCCGTCTCTGCCAAGCATTTCCTTAGTGACGCCTTCCTCGCGCATCGCTTCCACAACTTTCGCTTCGGTCGCAATAGAAGCGTGGTCGGTACCGGGCATCCACAGTGCCTCATAGCCCTGCATACGTCTCCAACGAATCAAAATGTCTTGTAATGTATTATCCAATGCGTGTCCCATATGTAACTGACCGGTGATATTCGGAGGGGGCATCACAATGGTGTACGGCTTTTTCTCTACGCCGTTTTCATCTTTGGCATGCGCTTGCGCATGAAAATAACCACCATTCATCCAAAACGCATATATACGACCTTCCACTTCCTTGGGGTCATACACTTTTGCGAGTTCTTTTCTTTCTGCCATTTTTTCACATTCCTTTCGGGGTGCTGTCAATTTTATATGATACCATATATATACTCATAAAATCAAGATTTTTCGCAGATAAAATGGATTACCCCCGCCTTTTTTACAAAGACGGGGGTAATGCATGCGTTAAAGGGGTGTTGAGGAGGGGAAAATATGCCCGATATGCATCTTGGCATACAGTACAGAAAGCGGTTGCGGCACCGCTTTCTATCGGGCACAATAGCAGTATATATGACGCAAATGGACAATGCATGAACGAACTGTAAACAGAATGTAAGAAATTTTTGCAAAAAATCAAACAAATGTTTGCATTTTCCGAACATATGTGCTATACTGTTGTTGCGTAAAATATTTGCAACACTTTTTAGACAATAACGGAAGGATGACTGTTATGAAACCTTTGACCGAAAAACAACAGCGCGTGCTTTCCTTTTTGAAAGAGCGGGCACAAGACGGCGTGCCGCCTTCGGTGCGTGAAATTTGTACAGCGACCGGCATCAAATCCACTTCTACCGTACACGCATACCTGCAATTACTGGAAAATGAAGGATACATTTCTCGCCAGAGCGGTTTGAACCGCGCCATTCGTCTGCCGGGCGAAAACGTGGCGAGGGTGCCGCTGCTGGGTAAAGTCACAGCAGGCATGCCCATTCTCGCAGTGGAAGAGGTGGAAGAATATGTCCCCTATTCCGGCGGCGGATACAACCCGGGTGACCTGTTTGCTCTGCGTGTGTCGGGTACCAGTATGATAAACGCGGGTATCTATGACAAGGACGTGGTGATTGTCAAGAAAACCCCCATTGCAGAAAACGGCGATATTGTGGTAGCACTCATCGGTGATGAAGCCACCGTTAAACGCATCTATGTGGAAAAAGACCACATCCGTTTGCAGCCCGAAAACGACGAATTCGAGCCGATTATCGTCAAAGAAGTGGTTGTGCTGGGTAAAGTGGTGTCCCTTTTGCGTTATTTCTAATCAACAAAAAATCGGGTTACTCGCCCGCACACCAAGGGGTAGTATTTATTTTTCCAAAAAACCGCGAAGCACCTTAAAAAGAAAATTTCGAGTACAAGAAAAGGCGAAATGGCCCGATAATGCTAACGCATATCGGGCCATTTTAACGCATTATTGTGCTGAAAGTTTTCTTCTTAAGGAAACACTTTCCCTTGGTGTGCGGGCGTTATGTAGCCCGATTTTCTTGTATATCCCCTTGCAAACCGAAACTGATTTGCAGTGCCTCATCTACCCGCTGCATAGCAGGCTCGTCCAATCTGCCCATATGCTCTTTTAAACGAATTTTATCGATGGTACGGATTTGTTCAAGTAAGACAATGGAATCCCGCGCCAACCCGCTTGCCGCAGATTGCACTTGAATATGGGTAGGCAGGTTTGCTTTGTCTTTCTGGCTGGTGATGGCACCGGCAATAACAGTGGGACTGAAACGATTGCCGACATTATTTTGCACAATCAGCACCGGACGCACACCACCCTGTTCCGAACCTACAACGGGGCTTAAATCCGCGTAATAAATATCTCCTCTGCGTACATTCATATTGTTCACTCCCAGCGGCATTGTTTGATGTCAATAGTGTTGCCGCCTTTTTTCAGCTTTATACAACTGACCGCTGTTCCATAGTATGCAAATGAGAGTGGCTTGCCCACTGAAAAATACTGTTTCTTTTTTGCATATACTGTGATATACTGTGCTTATAATTAGTAAGACAAATCCAAAAACGGAGGCTATGATTTTGGCGAATGTATTTACGGCGGGCGTTGAGCCGGGTGGCTTACGCTCCATGGAAGAAATAAAAACGTTGGTATGTTATCTGCTCAACAGTGTCAAAGAATCGGTACCGCGACAAATGATTTTGGAAATCATCGCAGGCAACGGCATGGCAAACTTTTTCGATACGGGTATTGCCATTGAAGAATTAATCAAACAAGAACACATCGCTGAAACCGGTAGCGGTATGCTCGGCATCACCCCCACCGGAAAAGAAATTGCAGAAGTGCTCGCAATTAGTGTACCGTTTGCGTTGCGGGAACGTTCGGTGAAAATCGCTCTGCAACTGCTCACGCGTATGCGCAGACAAAAAGATGCGTATGTGGATATCACCGAAACCCCGCACGGTCATGTGGTGACCTTGTCTTTAAAAGACGGCGAGCGCACCATGTTATCGGTGTCGGTCACAGCGGCGGACAGCATGCAAGCGTCGCTCATCAAGAAAAATTTCTTAGACGATCCCACCCACCTTTACCGTACCACCATTGCAGTACTCAACGGACAAATCGACGAAGACGGCAGAGGATTGCGTATCCTCTTGTAAAAATTCCGAAAGGACAGGACGTGTATGATGGCACCCACTTCTTTTGAAAAAGACAATCTCACCATGCTCACCGATTTCTACGAAATCACCATGGCGAACGGTTTTTTCAAAACCGGTAACGCCGAGCGTATTGTATATTTTGATATGTTTTTCCGTCGTGTGCCGGATGACGGCGGTTTTGCCGTTATGGCCGGCGTGGAACAATTGGTACACTATCTCCAAAACCTCTCGTTCACCGACGAAGATATTGCATTTTTGAAATCCAAAAACCTGTTCGACGATAACTTTTTGGAGTATCTGCGCCATTTTTCCTTTGCTTGCGACGTGTGGGCAATCCCCGAAGGTACACCCATTTTCCCACATGAACCCATCGTGACGGTGCGGGGACCGGCTATTCAAGCACAATTTATTGAAACCATGGTGCTACTCACCATCAACCATCAAACTTTGATTGCCACCAAAGCCAACCGCATTGTGCGTGCTTCCGAAGGGCGAGCGGTGATGGAATTCGGCTCCCGTCGTGCACAAGGGTATGACGGCGCATATTACGGTGCAAGAGCCGCATACATCGGCGGCTGTGCAGGTACTGCCTGCACCATTGCCGACCGTGATTTCGGCATTCCCGCCTTGGGTACCATGGCACACAGTTGGGTGCAACTTTTCGACAACGAATTGGATGCATTCAAAGCATACGCACGCACCTATCCCCACAACTGTATTTTGTTGGTAGATACTTATAACGTATTAAAATCCGGTATTCCCAACGCTATTCGCACCTACCGCGAGGTTTTAGAACCGCTGGGATGCCGTCTGAAAGGTGTCCGCATCGATTCGGGCGATATCACCTATTTGAGCAAACAAGCGCGCAAACTGTTGGATGCAGCAGGACTGACCGATTGTAATATTACCGCGTCCAATTCACTGGATGAATATATTATCCGCGATATGATACGACAAGGCGCCGCCGTGGATAATTTTGGCGTTGGTGAACGACTGATTACCGCCGCAAGCGGTCCTGTTTTCGGTGGTGTGTATAAACTCGCCGCTGTGGAAGATAACGGCAAAATCGTACCACGTATCAAAATGAGCGAAAACGTGGCAAAAATCACCAATCCTTGCTTTAAGAAAGTATGGCGATTGTACGACAGAGAAAGCGGCAAAGCACTCGCTGATGTCATCACCATGCGAGATGAAACCATCGACGATAGCAAAGATTACGAGATTTTCGACCCCGAACATATCTGGAAAAGGAAACTGGTATACAATTTCCGTGCAGCAGAACTGCAACAACAACTGTTCGAAAAAGGTAAATGCGTATACAACCTACCCACCACCCAACAAGTCCGCGACCACTGTCACGCACAAATCGCAACATTGTGGGATGAAGTATTGCGATTTGAAAACCCGCACAAATATTATGTCGACCTCTCGCAAGCATTATGGGACGAAAAACAGCGTTTGCTGAAAGGGCACGGAAAATAAAATGAAAGAACATATCTTCCCCGCCCCGTGCGCTATGCCACCGACCGTACAAGCGGTCATTACACGACTGGAAAATGCAGGTTTTGAGGCATTTGCAGTTGGTGGTTGTGTGCGAGATGTCCTTTTAGGGCTTGAACCTGCCGATTTCGACATCGCAACCAGTGCCCTGCCCACGCAAACCGCCACCGTGTTTGCCGATTGCCGTGTCATTGAGACCGGCATACAACACGGCACAGTCACGGTACTGTATAACGAACAATCTTTTGAGATTACAACCTATCGTTTGGATGATGTATATACAGATAATCGACATCCAGAGCAGGTTACCTTTACACGTTCTTTATTTGAAGATGTAAAGCGGCGCGACTTTACAATAGGCGCAATGGCGTGGCATCCTTATAGTGGTATCCACGACTTCTTTAACGGCGCCAACGACCTGCAAAACGGTATTTTGCGATGTGTGGGCAACCCGCATACACGATTTTCGGAAGATGCATTACGCATTTTGCGAGCAGTGCGGTTTTGTGCTACCTTTGGGTTCATCCCCACCGACGAACTGCAAAAAGCGGCCGTTGCACTGGCAAACAATCTGCACACTATTTCGGCAGAACGCATTCGCACAGAAATTTTCAAAGCGTTGTGTGGCACCATGGTGACACAAACCTTTGATACTTTTATGCAGGTCTGGCAAACGGTTTTACCGGAAGCGGATACGACACCGCAAACACGCAAATTGTTGATGGCACTACCGGAAACACCGCTATTTCGTTTAACTGCGGTTTTACGAAACACCGATGCGGCAGCCGTACTGGGTCGCTTAAAAACCAATAACCACACCATTACACAAGTCTTATCGCTCATGCAGTGTGTAGAAACTCTATCCCCCACCACAAATAAGGTGCTTTTGACAAAAGCGTTATCGGTGTATGGGCAAGACACTTTACAGGATGCTGTCACGTTTCATATTGCCAAAGCAAGTGCAAGTGGTGAAAGCACCGAAGAATTTGCCGGAACAAATAATGCTTTGCGGGAATTGCTTGCTCAAAATCCATGTTACAACCGCAAAGATTTAGCGGTGAGCGGTGTGGATATCGAAGCACTCGGTATTCATGGCAAAGCCGTTGGCGATACTCTGCAAAAAGCGTTAGATGCTGTGATAGAACAACGTTGCGAGAACGAAAAGAATGCTTTATTATGTTTTTTAAAATCTCTGTAATAAAAAGTAACCGGCGGGTCGATTTTACCCGCCGGTTACTTTTTGGTTTTTATCTGTTTTATTGTTTTTTCATCTGGCGTAAGAAAAGCAAAACCGCTAACACGAGCAAAACGGCAGCATAACCGAGCACCCACCACAAATGCGGGAATACGCCTCCCATGTCCCCCGCCAGCACAGCCCGCTCGATTTCTACCGCATGCACAAACGGCAGTGCATATGCTATCTTCTTAAAAGTGCCTCCAATAAGATTAAGGTCAAACCAAACGCCCGACAACCACGCTGAAAGATTGGTAAGCAAGGCACCGCAAATACCGCCAACCTGCTTATCCGTAAATATGCTTCCGCATAGGAGCCCCAAAGCGATGTATAAAACGGAAACAGGCACGATAAACAAAACGGCATACACAATGCTAATCGTCAAATCCAATCCAAGAACGATTGCAGCAATATAACAAATCACACATTGCGCCACGGCAAGCGGGATAATCGGCAACGTATAACCAAGAATGAAATCCGTTGCGCATAACGGCGTTGTATACAAACGCTGGAGCAACGCGCTATCTCTATCTTTGGCAATAATGGTTGCGGAAAACAAGGTCATAAATGCTAACCCGAAAACCGTAATACCCGGTGTCAAGTGCTGTATTTCAAACAATTCTACGGGAATGTTCGCTTGTATC
Organism: Acutalibacteraceae bacterium; assembly: GCA_045634325.1. Lineage (GTDB taxonomy): Bacteria > Bacillota > Clostridia > Oscillospirales > Acutalibacteraceae > URNF01. Next base: position 26,043 of record JAZRAA010000020.1, read on the forward strand.
GCACTGAGCAACAAAATGAGAACCAGAGGAAAGCCAAGCCCGAAAAACAGGTTCAACGGGTCGCGCAAAATTTCTTTTGTATTCCTATCCGCAAACGTCAACATTCTCATTTTGCCACCTCCCTCACGATACGAACAAAGGCTTGCTCGAAAGTCTCCGTTTCCGCCATCTCTTTTATCTTGTCAGCAGTATCACAGATGAGAAGTTTTCCATCTTTCATAATAGCGATACGGTCAGACAAAGCCTCGGCTTCTTGCATGTAATGGGTTGTCAGCACGATAGTAACTTGCCCTTTCAGAGAACGAATCAAATCCCACAAATCGCTTCGGGCGAGCACGTCGAGTCCCAACGTCGGTTCATCAAGGAAAAGAATTTGCGGTTCGCTGACGAGTGCCATCGCAATACTTAATCTGCGTTGCCAACCACCGGAAAGTTTACCGGCTTTTTTCTTTAATACCGTTTGCAAACCTAACAATTCGGTCAACTCTGCAATTTTTGTGTTTTGCTTTTCCTTTTTAAATCCGTAAACACCACACATCAACTGCAGATTTTCACGCACGGAAAGCCCCGGAGCAACCGCGGTTTCCTGTGGAGAAACTGCTATAATAGATTTCACGGCAGTACTGTCTTTGCGAATGCTTTTACCGTGTAAAAAAGCGTCACCGCTCGTAGGTTGTGTTAAACAGGACAGCATTTTAATGGTGGTGGTTTTCCCCGCCCCATTCACACCGAGCAAAGAAAATAATTCGCCCTGTTGAACGGCAAGACACAGATTATCCACCGCAACGACATCTTTATATTTTTTGGTTAAACCTTCTATTCTGATTGCATCCATTCCCTATCACTCCAATTCATATTGCTTACGCAGGCCCAGATAGGAATCGGTGAGCATTTTGCTGACAAGATCCCAATCCAAAGCCAAAAAACCTGTAGCAAACATCGTGGCAATCCCATGAACATACGCCCACATTTCAAGATGAAACAACTGTGCATCTGTACCGTGGAGTCCCGTATTCTCATGGACAATGCTCTCCATTTCATCCGCAAGTTCGGCTTTTTTAGGAATGGATTCACCCGAACGGTCACGCATATACAAAAGTTTAAATAATTCCTTTTCTTCCTTTGCAAACCGAATATATGCCATCCCGCTGGCTTTATAGATGGGGTACTTCCCCTTTTCCATTTCTCGCCGTATATATTCTTGGCACAGCATATCCGCTTTTTCCACAACTGCAAGGCGCAACTCATCCATCGTTGCAAAATTGGAGAACACCGGCTGTGTAGAACAGTTCAATACCGAGGCAACCATTCTTGCATTGATAGCCACTGCCCCACTATTGCGCACAATATCAACAGCGGCATTGACAATATCTTCTTTTGTTACTTTCACTTTAGGCGGCATACTGCACCTCCATATATCTGTCGTTATATATCATATGTTATTTTACTACGAACGATAGATAAAGTCAACGTGATTTTGCAAATAAAAAAGCAGTATAGGCATTCTCGCCCATACTGCTTTTTCTTATTTCAATAATGCTTCCACGGCATCCGCAGCAGGTTCCAAATCCTCACACAGCACCCGCTCGATTTCACCGCTGTCGCACAAAGCGGCAACTTTCAAATCAATCGGCAGACGCGCAAGAATTTTGCTGCCCATTTTTTCTACGGCCTGTTGCAAGCCATCATCCTCGCCAAACACGGCAATTTTCTTGCCGCAATCGGGGCATACCACGTGGCTCATGTTTTCTACCACACCAAGAATGGGAATATTGAGCATTTGCGCCATCTTATGCGCTTTTTCCACTACCATCTGCACCAACGATTGCGGTGTGCTGACAATGATATTACCATCCAGAGGCAAACTTTGATATACCGTCAGCGGCACGTCACCTGTTCCGGGGGGCATATCAATAAACAACACGTCCAATTCGCCCCACATCACTTCACTCCAGAACTGTTTAACAGCGCCCGCCAACACAGGACCGCGCCACACCACAGGCTGATTGGGGTCTTCTAACAACAGGTTTACCGACATCACTTTGATATTCATATGTGTTTCGGCAGGCAAAATACCCAGTTCATTACCTTGCGCACGACCATTGATGCCAAATGCTTTCGGAATGGAAGGACCGGTGATATCCGCGTCCAAAATACCCACTTTATAACCGCGTCGCGCCATCAACACCGCGAGCATCGCAGTTACTGAAGATTTGCCGACGCCGCCTTTACCACTGCTGACCGCAACCACTTTTTTAATGGCACTGAAAGTGTTGGCGGGTTCACGCAAATCGGCTTCACTACATTTATTACTGCAAGAACTGCAATCATGCGAACATTCGCTCATGTCATACTCAACCTCTTTTTCTGCAATCTATTTTCATATCATACACCACTTTTCCTTTGCGGTCAAGTTGATATAGCACAATTTAAAGACCGATTTTATATATATTATGCACTTTTATATAGACAATTTTCAAAAAAAGGGATACAATAAGGTCATAAGAAAGGGACGTGACAGCATGAAAGACGGTTTTTTGAGAGTGGCAACCGTAACGCCCGACCTGCGTGTGGCGGATTGCCAATATAATGTCCAACAAATCTTAAAGGAAATGGCCGCCCTGCCACAAGATACGGCAATTGCGGTTTTTCCCGAATTGTGCATCACCGGTTACACCTGTGATGACCTGTTTTTACAAAACACGTTACTGGATGGTGCCAAACAAGCTTTGGAGCATCTTTTACAAGGCACTGCCAACATGGACACCGTGATTGTGGTCGGTTTACCGATTGCAGACGGTGCCGCTACCTATAACTGCGCCGCAGTTTTACAGCGCGGTAAAATATTAGGGTTGGTTCCCAAATGCCATTTACCCAACCATGGTGAATTCCATGAAGCACGTCTGTTCACGGCGGGTGACAAAGCACCGCGTGCTTTCTCCTTTGCGGGACAACAGACCTTGCTCGGTGCGCAGATGGTATTCCGTTGCGCCGAGATGCCGTTGTTTACATTCGGCGTGGAAATCTGTGAAGACGTGTGGGTAGCAAACGCACCGTCGCATACACTTACCGCGGCAGGCGCAACGCTCATCTGCAATCTGTCCGCTTGTAACATAGCGGTGGGCAAACGCGAGTTCCTGCGCAATCTGGTGCGGGTGCAATCTGCCAAACTTCGTTGTGGCTATCTGCTGTGTAATGCAGGTAGCGGTGAATCCTCTACCGACCTCGTGTTTGCAGGCGGCAACATCATCGCCGAAAGCGGTAAAATTTTAGCGCAAGCCGCTCCGTTTTCCAACGGTGCTATTTATACCGAACTGGATTTGCAACGATTGGATTTTGACCGTCGCAAGTCCACCACCTTCGCACAAAGGTCTGATGTGCACACTGTATCGTTCTCATATCCCCCACGCACGCTGTCCCTCACCCGCTCTTTCTCCGCCTATCCCTTTGTGCCGGAGGATGCCGCAACCAGAGCACAACGTGCGGAAGAGATTTTACAAATTCAAGCGGCGGGACTGGCAAAACGCTTGCGCCATACGGGTGCTGATGCGGTTATCGGTTTATCGGGCGGTCTGGATTCTGCGCTCGCACTACTGGTAACGGTCCGTGCATATGCCATGGCGGGCAAAGACCCCAAAGACATCACCACGGTTACCATGCCGTGTTTCGGCACCACCGGCAGAACACTGCAAAACGCTCGTGCGCTCGCCTGTGCCGCCGGCACGGCGTTGCGAGAAATTGAAATCGCCAAATCGGTTAAACAACACCTTGCAGATATTGCTCACAACGAAAACACATTGGATATTACCTATGAGAATGCACAAGCGCGTGAGCGCACACAAGTGCTGATGGACATTGCCAATAGTAGCGGTGCGTTAGTCATCGGCACCGGCGACCTTTCGGAATTAGCACTGGGTTGGGCCACCTACAACGGTGACCACATGTCCATGTACGGTGTCAATGCCGATATCCCCAAAACGCTGGTACGGTGTTTGGTATCATATGAATCCAAACGTCTGGGCGGTTTGTTGGGAGAGGCGTTACGAGATATTCTGGATACGCCTGTCAGCCCCGAACTGTTACCGCCAAAAGACGGCGTGATTTCCCAAGAAACCGAGCAACTGGTTGGCCCGTATATACTGCACGATTTCTTCTTATTCTATATGTTGCGATATGGTTTTTCGCCTCGGAAAATCTATCGTTTAGCACTGTATACGTTTGCCGATACCTTCACCCCCGCTGTTATCAAGAAATGGTTGCAAACCTTTGTGCGCCGTTTCTTTAACCAGCAATTTAAACGTTCCTGCCTGCCCGATGGTCCCAAAGTCGGCAGTGTGGCACTCTCCCCTCGCGGAGATTGGCGCATGCCTTCCGACGCCTCAGCGGCGCTGTGGTTAAACGAAATCGAACAACTATAAATTTTTAAAAAAAGCCTGCGAAATTAATTTTTCGCAGGCTTTTTTATATGTACTTTTTCTATCACGGCAGTCACGATGATGATAAGGCAGATAAAAACCATAGCCGTGATAATCCATACCCCGCAACGCAGAAAAAACGTTTCGGGAAGAATATAAATAATAGGATCTTTTTGTCCGCTGAACAGCCAATTATCTTTATTAGGAAAACAGACAGCATGAAACACTGTGAAAGCGGTATCAAAATCCACTGCCACAAACACGCCTATCGCCGTCATCAACAGCAATAACACGGTGGCGGGTATAACATTGAGGCGCAATCCAAACGGACGTGCCGATGCAAACCATCTCTTTCGTTTTGAAAACAGCAATACCGCAACGACAGCACTCGATAACAGCAAAACCGTGCCGTTGAGAGTGAACAACGCCTTGCAATCCGCGAAATGTGCCGCCCCCTCCTCTGAATGCGCAAACACGCCCGTTCCAAACGATTTCCCCGGCAACGTCAGATAATCGAGCACCTCGTCATACGCTTGCCGAATGGTTGCCGCATCGTAACCGGTTTTCTTTGGCAAGCCCAACGGCTCAATCTGCATATAATAGAAAAAGCGTGCGTAAATGGGTAACGAAATACAAAAAGTGAGAATACAGAAAAACACGGCGACACCGTACACAACGGACAACACCTTATCTTTCATATATCCTCACCCTTTTTATTTATTCTTCGTTTCTGCCGAACTCAGACAATTGCAAATCAGGATTATGCTCGGTCGCCCAGGTGATATTCCAGGGACTTGTAAACAGTAACAGCAACCTACCTCGAATATCCTGCACCTTTTTGGTGTCGGAGGTTAGGTTCAGTGTTTTGGGGTCAATATCCTCATTTTCTACCCAACGAATATACTGATACGGCAACATATCCATACGAATATCCACCGCATATTCGTTTTTCAAGCGATATTCCAACACTTCAAACTGCAAAGTACCCACCACACCGACAATGACTTCCTCCATACCGCCGCCGGGTTCTTGGAAAATCTGGATAGCACCTTCTTGCGCTATCTGTGTGGTACCTTTGACAAACTGTTTGCGTTTCATGGTATCCACCTGTCGCACCAACGCAAAATGCTCGGGTGCAAAAGTCGGAATGCCCGCATACTGGAACTTTTTACCGGGCATACAGATAGTATCACCAATAGAGAAAATACCGGGGTCAAACACGCCGATGATATCGCCCGCATATGCTTCCTCGATGACCTCTCTATCCTGCGCCATCAACTGTTGCGGTTGGCTCAACCGTTGTTTGCGGTTGCCTTGCACATGGTATACTTCCATGCCTTTTTCAAACTTACCCGAACAGATACGCATAAACGCAATACGGTCACGATGCGCTTTGTTCATATTCGCCTGGATTTTGAAAACGAATGCGGAAAAATCCGGCGAGAACGGGTCAATTTCACCCGCATCGGATTTGCGAGCAAGCGGCGATGTGGTCATACGCAAAAACGATTCCAAAAACGGTTGCACACCAAAATCGGTGAGCGCAGAACCGAAAAATACCGGCGACAATCTGCCTTCCCGCACCGCTTGCATATCAAATTCCGTACCCGCACCGTCCAACAACTCCACGTCATCATGCAACTGTGCATATAAGTCGCTGCCCAAAGCACCTTCCAACGCGGCATCATCCAACGACAAGGCTTCCGTGTCCACGGAACGTTGTTCGTTTTGAGAGAACGAAAGAATTTTTTGGGTAGCGCGGTCATATACACCTTTAAAATCACGTCCCGAACCAATCGGCCAGTTGATAGGATAGGTACCGATGCCGAGAATATTCTCAATTTCCTCCATCAACTCATATGGATCGCGTGCTTCACGGTCCATTTTATTGATAAAGGTAAAAATAGGAATATTACGTAACAAACAAACTTTAAACAATTTAATCGTCTGTCGTTCCACACCTTTGGATGCATCAATCACCATCACGGCAGAGTCAGCCGCCATCAAAGTACGATAGGTGTCCTCCGAGAAGTCTTCGTGACCGGGCGTATCCAAAATATTGATACAATAACCGTCATATTCAAACTGTAACACCGAAGAAGTGACCGAAATACCTCTTTGCTTCTCAATCTCCATCCAGTCGGACACGGCATGTTTCATCGAACGCTTACCCTTAACCATACCGGCCGTCTGGATAGCGCCTCCATATAACAACAATTTTTCAGTTAATGTCGTTTTACCCGCGTCAGGGTGAGAAATAATGGCAAACGTGCGACGGCGCAAAATTTCATCCTGCAACACACCTTTTTTGCCGTTTAAAACAGTATCAGACAAACTCATTGCCTCCTTGCTTAGACATACACTTTGATATTGTACTCTATTTCCCCGCAATAATCAACTAAAATTTACTATTTAAAGAAAATCGAAAACGCCCCGCAAAAGCAGGGCGTTTCATTACAATAACTCCAAAACCTTTTCTTTAGGCATATATCCGACAGCAGAATTGGTCATCTTACCGTCTTTAATCACTGCGAGCATCGGGATACTGGATACCTGAAACACGGCGGCAAGTTCCGGCTCATCGTCCACGTTGACTTTGCACACCTTAATATCCTCCCGCTCGTTAGCAATTTCTTCAATAATCGGCCCCAGCATCCTGCAAGGACCACACCAAGTCGCCCAAAAATCTATCAAAACCGGTTTATCCGACTGCATAACTTCTTGTTTGAAATTGTCTTTGGTCAAAACTATTTCATTCATCTGACACATCTCCTTATTTTGATTTATAATACAACATACAATGGCAGAATCCTTCAAAATTCGGGTCTGCAATCTGTTCTTTAAACTGTTTGCACATACATTTCGTATCTTCAGACTGCTGTAACACGCAAGGACAGTATCCACCGGTGCGTTTTAAGCCCTCTTTGACCGCTTTGACAACTTCTTTGTCAGGATTGAGAATAATTTTCAAGCAAATACCACCTTTCTATATGTTCTGTAAACAGTATACCACAAAAACACAATGCGTACAACCGTTTACCAAAAGAAAAACTGCTTGGTACGGGACGTACCAAGCAGTTTTTCATTTGACCAAATGCACCAAATGTGCAATACCGGGAATGCTTTCCCCTTGCTGTGTGGTGGTGGGCGACATCAAAGCGCCCGTTCCGATAAACAACACGTTGTGTAATTCCCCGCTTTCCATACGCCCCAAAATATGCGAACACAACACAGCCGCCGAACATCCGCATCCCGAACCGCCCGCGTGCACGTCTTGCATCTCACGGTCGTATATCATCAACCCGCAATCGTTGTGTCTGTCCCCCAATTTAACACCCTTTTTGTGTAACAACTGATGCAACATTTCACTGCCCATTGCAGATAAATCGCCCGTTAAGATGAGGTCATAATCCTGCGGTGTGGTATGCGTATCTTGCAAAAAGCGATAAATGGTATCTGCAGCCGCAGGTGCCATAGCAGAGCCCATATCATTAACATCGGTTACACCCAAATCTACCTGTCTGCCACACAAAACGTGTGCGATATGCACCGCGTTACCGCTCATACCCACAATCGCCGCACCCGCAGCGGTTGCTGTCCACTGCGAAGTCGGGGTGCGCTGCCCGCCATATTCCAGTGGGAAACGAAACTGCCTTTCAGCCGTACAAAAATGCGAAGACGTCACCGCACAGCATAAATCCGCCGCACCACTATCCACAAAAATTGCCGCCATGGACAGCGTTTGAGCCATGGTGGAGCAAGCACCAAACTGCCCGTATAGCGGAATGTTGAGTTCACGCAATCCGAAAGTAGAAGCGGTGCACTGGTTTAAAAGGTCTCCCGCAAACAAATACTGGATTTGTGACGGAGAAAGCGCCGCTTTATTGAGCGCATGCGTGACCGCCGCTTTTTGCAAAGCGCTCTCCGCTTTTTCCCACGTTTTCTCTCCCAAAGTGGTATCGGTGAACACCTGGTCAAACGCCTTACCAAGCGGTCCTTCTCCCTCTTTTTTGCCTACCACAGCAGCGCAACTTAACACCGCAGGCCGATTTGACAACTGCACCGTATACTGTCCTACACGCTCCGGCATACCCACTCCTCCTCCTACGTTTTAAAACAGTGTTGTGACCCAATAAATCAATCCATATAACACACTCGCCACCGTACCGTAGACGATGACAGGGCCTGCAATAGTGAACATCTTTGAAGCCATACCGAGGACGTATCCCTCGCTTTTAAATTCAATTGCAGGGGATGCAATCGCATTGGCAAAGCCGGTGATGGGAACAAGCGTCCCCGCTCCCGCGTGTTTGGCAAGATTATCGTATACTTTAAAAGCGGTGAGCAATACGCTAAGCCCTATCAACGAAACTGCGCATACCATACGCGACATTTCCTCGTTCAAACCGCCTTTTTTCGCCAGTTGAATGATAATTTCCCCCACTGCACAAATCACACCGCCTATGATAAACGCCCATATACAGTTTTTTAAAGACGGCGATTTAGGTGCGGCGGCTTTTTGCATCTGCTTATATTCCTGCCCGCTGATATCCATTTTCATCCCTCCGCTGACAGTATGTGCACGGCTTTAAAAAATATGCAAAAATGCACAGTGGTCGAAACCACTGTGCATTTTTTAATTGCTTGCTTCATTTTTCATCTTATGATAGGCTTTTCCGATCCCCACTCCCATCAGATTACCGGCCAATGCAATCCCACCGTAAATGAGCGATGCCGCCCATACGTTGTATGTAAAATAGATGAGTAGTGTCGGCAAAAACAACAACGCTGCCGCTACCGCATAAATAGAGCAAAACCCATATTTCACACCCAAAACAATCGAGCTGATATACAAATATAGCGGAAATAGCAGATGTAACAAACCAACATTTAGAAAAATCTCGCCTTTGGAAGCCTCCATTGCCATACCGATAGCGGGCAAAATATAGTACAAAGCTAACAAAATACCGCACAGTGTTAAAATCATGCGAATGCGTTTGCGCCGTTTTTTAAGATTCATCTTATTCTCTCCTGTCCCTTCACAACTGCCTTTGCTCATTCTACACGAATTTATTAAAAAAGTAAAGTGGTTTACTGTTTTTGCTTACTCTTTCGGTTTAAAATCCATAAGGTAATGAGCGGCGTTAAACCGAGCATTCCCACTGCCACAACATCCGAATAGGTGCCGAAAGTTTGAGCAATTTTCTCCCAAGAATTGCCCGCTAACGCACCGAGGTAAACCAGTGCTGTATTCCATACAAACGAACCAAATGTTGTGAGAAACAAAAACGGCAGGAACGCCATTTTCGCCATACCGGCGGGAATGGAAATCACACTGCGCACGATGGGAATACAACGGCAAAGCAACACTGCTTTGCCGCCACGTTTTTCAAACCAAGACATCGCGCTTTCCACATCGACACGTTTAAAATGCAACACCTTGCCCACTCTGCCATCCAGCAGAGCCATCACCCGTTCTGCTCCGAGCATTCTGCCTGCAACATACAAAATTACAGCGCCAAGCAACGAGCCGACCGTAGCGGCCACAATCACCCACCACAACTGTAAATGCGTGCAGGTGGTCATAAAACCACCGAAAGTGAGAATCACTTCCGACGGGATGGGCGGGAACACGTTTTCTATGGCAATCAAAAACACAATACCACCATAACCCCACTCGTTCATCACTGACAGTATCCACTCACGCATATACCCATCCCCCATTCTGTATACAGTATGAGTATATGCACAAAAAAAGACCCGCCGTCATAAGACAGCGGGCTTTGTGTATCAAATTATTCGGGTTTGGTTTCGAGCTGCAACGGATAATCACCCAGTTTGTTCACCTTGAAGCCGTTTTTCTTATACTCTTCATAATCAAACGCTTCCAACTCGTCAATAGCAAGTTTGTGGAACTCATAGAAGTTTTTCCACCATTCATAACCGGTGCCCAAATCTGCGTTCAGATATGCATCGGCAATATCACAGCCCATAGCAGGCGCAACATAGAAAGCACCCATTGCCAGCACGTTTACGCCGTTACCGGTAATCGCACGCAAAGCGGCGGGAACGCTTTCCACAACACCTGCATGCACGTGCGGACATTTGCTTGCCGCAATGTGAATACCCATACCGGTGCCGCAGAACAACAAAGCACGCTCATATTCACCTTCGCTGATTTTGCTGCCGACACGCAAGCCGACACGATGGAACATGTTATCGGTATCATCGGGGTCGCTGTTAGCGGTTACGCCCAAATCCTCAATCTCCCAACCTTTGTTACGCAAATGCGCACAAACGGCTTCTTTCAGCGGGAAACCGGCGAAATCCGCACCGACAACGAGTTTCTTGTCTTTAACTGTTTTCATATGTAATACCTCCGTTACATAAATTTTCTAACAAATATATCATATACCACTTCTGTATATAAATCAAGTAGAAAACAAAAAAACGGACACATTCCAAACGAAATGTGTCCGTTTTTTGTTCAAAAGAATGTCACTTATTTGTTCAGTGCTTCTTCAACCGCAACAGCGCAAGCAACGGTCATACCAACCATAGGGTTATTACCTGCACCGATGAGGCCCATCATTTCTACGTGCGCGGGCACGGAAGAGGAACCTGCAAACTGTGCGTCACCATGCATACGACCCATGGTATCGGTCAAGCCGTAAGAGGCAGGGCCGGCAGCCACGTTGTCGGGATGCAGGGTACGGCCGGTGCCGCCGCCGGAAGCAACGGAGAAATATTTCTTGCCGTTTTCCAGGGTCCACTTTTTGTAAGTGCCGGCAACCGGATGCTGGAAGCGGGTCGGGTTGGTGGAGTTACCGGTGATGGAAACTTCAACCTTCTCATGCTTCATGATAGCAACGCCTTCGGAAACGTCGTTAGCGCCGTAGCACTTAACCTTAGCACGTTCACCGTCGGAGAAAGCTTTTTCACGGACGATTTTCAGTTCGTCGGTGTAGAAATCATATTCGGTCTCCACATAAGTGAAGCCGTTGATACGGCTAATGATGTAAGCCGCATCTTTGCCCAAGCCGTTGAGGATAACACGCAACGGTTTTTTACGAGCTTTGTTAGCAGTACGGGCGATGCCGATAGCACCTTCCGCAGCCGCAAAAGATTCGTGACCTGCCAAAAATGCGAAGCAATCGGTTTCATCCGACAACAGCATTTTGCCGAGGTTACCGTGGCCCAGACCCACTTTACGCTGCTCGGCAACAGAGCCGGGCACGCAGAAAGCCTGCAAGCCTTCGCCGATAACAGCGGAAGCTTCAGCAGCAGCGGAAACGCCACGTTTCAATGCGAGCGCAACACCCAAGGTGTATGCCCACACAGCGTTTTCAAAAGCGATGGGCTGTACGCCCTTGACAATAGCTTCCACGTCGATACCTTTGGACAGGCACAGGTCGCGGCAAGCTTCCATAGAGCCGAGGTCGTTCTCAGCAAGGAATTTCTCGATTTTTGCAAGGCGTGTGTCCTTGCCTTCGAATTTTACTTCGTTTGCCATGTTTACAACCTCCTATATTATTCTTCACGCGGGTCGATGTACTTCGCTGCGTTGTCGAAGCGACCGTACTGACCGATGTTGTTTTTGTAAGCTTCGTTGGGCTCAGCACCGTGACGGATGTCTTCCAACATTTTGCCGAGTTTCACGAACTGATAGCCGATGACTTCGCCTTCTTCGTCGAGAGCGATTTTAGTCACATAGCCTTCTGCCATTTCGAGATAGCGAACGCCTTTTGCGTTGGTGGAGTACATGGTACCAACCTGCGAACGCAAGCCTTTGCCCAAGTCTTCCAAGCCGGCGCCGATGGACAAACCGTCCTCGGAGAAAGCGGACTGGGTACGGCCGTACACAATCTGCAGATACAGTTCACGCATAGCCACGTTGATAGCGTCGCACACCAAGTCGGTGTTCAAACATTCCTGCAGGGTTTTACCGGGCAGGATTTCCGCCGCCATAGCAGCAGAGTGGGTCATACCGGAGCAACCGATGGTTTCGACCAAAGCTTCCTCAACAATGCCGTTTTTGACATTGAGAGTCAGTTTGCAGGTGCCCTGTTGGGGAGCACACCAGCCGATACCGTGGGTCAGGCCGGAGATGTCAGTCACGTTGTAGGCTTTCACCCATTTGCGCTCTTCGGGAATGGGAGCGGGACCATGGTTCGGACCCTTTTTCACTACGCACATGTTTTCTACTTCATGGGAATAGTTCATGGATATTCTCCTTTCGTTTTTTAGATTCCCAAGCACTTGTATTATACACATTTTTAAAGCAATGCGCAAGCAAGGTTTGGAAAATAAACAACTTTTTTAAAAAATATGCCTTTCCGTTTGGAAAGGCATACAGTTGTACTGTTAGTCGCTGATAAACGGCAACAGAGCAATCTGACGAGCGCGTTTGATAGCAACAGTCAGGTCTCTCTGGTGGCGCGCGCAAGTACCGGTCACACGGCGGGGCAGGATTTTCGCACGCTCAGACATAAAACGACGCAAGCGAGCGATATCTTTATAGTCGATGAATTCGACTCTGTCCACGCAGAACTGGCAAACCTTACGACGGCCTTTACGAGGGCCACCGTGCATGGGGCGCTCGCTTCTTTCAAACTTTTCAGCCATGGGAAAGGCCTCCTTTTCTCATAAATTAGTGCGATTCACCATTAGAACGGCAGGTCATCGTCACCCAAGATTTCTTCGAAATCACCGGTTTTCTCATTGGAGAAAGCGGGCTGGGCTTCGCTGTACTGCGGCACTTGGGAATCATAACGGGGAGCAGCATTTTCGTTGCTGCCTTTCGGGTCTACGAAAGACGCGTTGTCAACCACCACTTCATAAGCGGTACGTTTGTTGCCATCGCGGTCTTGGTAATTGCGGCTCTGCAAGGAACCTTGCAGGGCAATACGCTGACCCTTGTGGAAGAAACGCGTGATGAATTCCGCAGTGTTACGCCATGCAACACAGTTGATGAAATCGGTTTGGCGCTCTTGGCCTTTGGGCTGATAAGCGCGGTCAACCGCAATGCAAAAACTGGTCACGGCAACACCGTTTTGGGTGGACTTCAACTCGGGGTCAGCAACTAAACGACCCATCAGACAAATAACATTCATCTTTTCGAAATCCTCCTTTAAGCTTCTTTACGGATAACCATCGTGCGGAGAACGCCATCGGTGATTTTCGCGATACGTTCGAGTTCCGCCGGGAAATCGGGAGCGCTGACAAAGTTGTACAGCACATAATCGCCTTCAGCCTCATCGTCGATGAGATAAGCGAGTTTGCGAACACCCCAGTTGTCCACTTCGCCGATTTCTGCGTTTTGCTCGATCAAGGAACGAAACTTCTCCTTGATTTCTGCAACACCTTCCTCTCCCAATTTGGTAGAGAAAATGAGGACCGCCTCATAGGAACCTTTGATTGTAGGCATATTGTTGCACCTCCTTACGGACTAATGGCCTTGCCACTTTGTGCAAGGCAAGGATAGCGAGCGTATTACATACGCACGCAGGAAACAGTATACCAGCAAGTCCGCCATTAGTCAAGCAAAAATTTCCTTTTCCACTTATATTTATCATATTTTACCTTCCCCTTGTAATTTTCTCTTTACAACTGCGGATACTTTTTGTATAATAGGTCGGTAAATGACATGACGCTGTAATGAGCAGAAAGAAGGATATCATGTTACAATTTGAAGAATTGCAACTGAAATTAGAAGGCCTGTTGCCCGGCATCCGTGAACTGGAAGATGCTATCGGCTTGAAACAACTCGAACGCGAAGCGGATGAGCTGGACGCTAAAGCCGCCGCACCGGGTTTTTGGGATGATATGGAAGAAGCCCAAAAAATCAGCCAACGCACGGCGGGTATTAAAAACAAAATTGAAACATACAAACAACTGCTCGTCGACTATGAGGATGCATTGACCCTCATCGAACTGGCAAACGAAGCAGAAGACCTTTCCTTGTTGGAGGAATGCGCTACATCGGTGGATGCCATTGAAAAATCTATGGAAAAACAACGTTTGTCCACCTTGTTGAGCGGTGAATATGACGGCAAAAACGCCATCATGACCTTCCACGCAGGCGCAGGCGGCACCGAAGCACAAGACTGGGCAGAAATGCTGTATCGTATGTACACCCGTTGGGCAGAAACACACGGTTTCCAATATAAAATCCTTGATTATCTCGACGGCGACGATGCGGGGCTTAAAAGCGCTTCCATCGAAATCATCGGTGAAAACGCATACGGGTATCTCAAAAGCGAAGCAGGTGTGCACCGTTTGGTGCGCGTCTCCCCCTTTGACGCTTCCGGCAGACGACACACCTCGTTCTCCGCTATTGAAGTCATTCCCGAACTGGACAATTCGGTGCAAATTGAAATCCGTCCGGAAGACATCAAAATGGACGTATTCCGTTCCTCCGGCGCGGGCGGTCAGCACATCAACAAAACCTCTTCCGCCGTGCGCTTGACCCATATTCCCACCGGCATCGTGGTCGCTTGTCAGAATGAACGCAGTCAGTTCCAAAATCGCGACAAAGCGATGGATATGTTGCGATCCAAGCTGGTGGAAATCAAAGAACGTGAGCATCTCGACCGCATTGAGGATATCAAAGGCGCTCAAGCGCAAATCGCATGGGGCAGCCAAATCCGCTCGTATGTCTTCATGCCGTACACCCTTGCAAAAGACCACCGCACCGGCTATGAGATGGGTAACATCCAAGCCGTAATGGATGGTGACCTCGATGGTTTCATCAATGCCTATCTCACCGCCGCCAACAGCGGTACACTGGGATACAAAGAATAAATAAAAAAAGCAGATACCCGCTCGGGTATCTGCTTTTTTTGTTGCAATTTTAATTATTCCGAACATCTCCCATATCCGAATAAGTGCACAAGCCCGTCCGACGAAACATACAATATAAAGGAAAAGGAGGTGAATACTATGGGTTTTTGTTGTTGTGATTCCAGACGAAGCTGTACGGTTCTTGCAGTGGTAGCAAGTGTTATCGTCGGCGTTATAACCGCCTTTTTACGTGTAACCGCTGTCATCACGCTTACCCCCGCATTCTTATGGGTAACCTTTGGCATCGGTGTTGCAACCCTGCTCACCAGCTTATTGGCTACCGCTTTTAATCACCGAGAAAGAAACGGGTGTTGTCTGTGCCGCACTTTAACCGCACAACTTCTCGGCGCGCTGGGGACGATTTTATTCTCTGTCATCCTGCTGGCAATTACCTTCCCCGCTACCAGCATCATCGGTGCTGTTTTCGCCGGTATATTACTGTTTTTCTTGACGCTGGATTTGACCGGCACGGCTTGTGTGATAAAATGTTTGGCAAATTGTGAAGAATAAAACACACCATGTGTAAAAAAAAAAAAGAAAAGCACCCCAATTGGGGTGCTTTTCTTATTGGCGGAGAGAGAGGGATTCGAACCCTCGAACGGGGTTAACCGTTACACGATTTCCAATCGTGCGCCTTAGGCCAGCTCAGCCATCTCTCCAAAACATATCCATCGTTTAAGACGCCTAGTTATTATAATGAAAAAGCAAGCACTTGTCAATAGTAATTTGAAAATATTTTTGTCGAAAATAATATTTTCCGAGCTCTTTTTAAGAATAGTATGAAAATTTATAATCGGCATCTTGACAAAAGTAAAAAAGCATGCTACCATTAACTGCGTTCGAATGAGCGTATGCACGGAGAGGTGTCCGAGCGGTTTATGGAGCTGGTCTTGAAAACCAGTGACTCGTCAGAGCCAAGGGTTCGAATCCCTTCCTCTCCGCCATCTCTCATTTCAGAATTTGATAGGTTTGAATGGCTGCCCACCGCATCCGTTCTGCTATATTTGGAGAAGTACTCAAGTTGGTGACGAGGCGCCCCTGCTAAGGGCGTAGGTCGGGTAACCGGCGCGAGGGTTCGAGTCCCTCCTTCTCCGCCAAAAGTCCTCGTGCTGAAAAGTACGAGGACTTTTCTTATTATACATGCCAAATAACGGTTGCAACCACATACACACATATGGTATACTGTTTATATAATCAATATAAAGGAGGATATGACTATGTTTGAACAATTGAAAAAGAATACTGTTTCTGCAGTTAATCAATTAAAAGTTAATGAACGCGTCAGATTTTACAATCCGGACGGCAAGGGAATTCGTATATTGATTGCAGGCAATTCTATTACCCTGCATGGCTATAATGAAGACTATTGGAAAGCCGATTGGGGCATGGCGGCATCCGCACCCGAAAAAGATTATGTCCATGTGCTGATGGAAAAAGTGCGGACTGTTCATCCCGACGCCGTTTTTTGCGTGTTCCAAATTGCGCCTTGGGAAGTACATTATAAAGATTCCGAACTTTCCAACAGTTATTTAAACGACCTTACCGATTACAACCCCGACATCACCGTTGTACGTGTCATTGAGAATTGCCCGCACGATGGTTTTGACGGCGAAATTTTCAAAAAAGCGTATGATGCTCTCGTAAAAAGAGTATCCGAAAACGGTAAAACCGTTATCACCGACGGCTTTTGGCGTCACCCGGGCGACCCGCTCATCCGTCAGGTTGCTGAAGAAAACGGCTATGCGTTTGCAACGTTGGGTGATTTGGGCGATGACGAAGCCATGCGTGCTGTCGGTTTGTTTGAACACGCCGGCGTTGCTGCACACCCCGGCGATGCAGGTATGGCGGCGATTGCCGACCGTATTTTCGAGGCTATGAAACCGTTGTTATAATTTTCACGTTTACACTTATACTACTTAAAAACAGCATCTGTTATCACACCACAGATGCTGTTTTTCTTGCAAAAAAGGAGTTATATATCCATGCATCAATCAGAAAAAGTGTTCGATTACTTCAAAGAAATATGCGCCATTCCGCACGGTTCCGGTAACATGGATGGTATCGCCGCATACTGTATGGCTTTTGCACACACACACGGACTGCGTGCTGTGCGGGATACCGCCAACAACGTGATTATCTATAAAGAGGCAACCAAAGGCTACGAAAAGGCCGACACGGTCATTCTGCAAGGACATCTGGATATGGTATGTCAAAAAACCGCTGACAGTGCCATCGATTTCGAAAAAGACGGATTACAGGTGTACATCGACGGTGATTATCTGCGCGCAAAAGGAACTACCTTGGGCGCAGATAACGGCATTGCTGTCGCTATGATTCTTGCACTTTTGGAAAGTGACGACGTCCCCCATCCCGCCATAGAAGCTGTATTCACCACCGATGAAGAAATTGGTATGGTGGGCGCGATGCAACTGGATATGACACTTTTAAAAGGAAAAAAGCTCATCAATTTGGATGCAGAAGAAGACGATACCCTCACCGTTTCCTGTGCGGGTGGCAGTGAATGCGGCATCCATATGCCCGTCACACGACAACATGTAGAAGGAACAGATTTCATCATTACGTTTACAGGTCTGCAAGGCGGTCACTCGGGTGTGGAAATCCACAAAGGGCGCACCAACGCCGCAATACTGGCGGGACAGTTCTTAACCGAACTGGAAAAACAATGCCACTTTACACTGATTGATGTCAACAGCGGTGACAAAGACAACGCTATCCCCCACACCTGTACTATTCATGTGTGCACTACCCAACCATCCGAACTACAAAAGGCCGCTAACGTGATAGCAAGCACATTAAAAGACGAAATCAAACAAACAGAACCGCACTGTTACTTTACTATCAAAGAAAATGCGAGTGGAAAGTTCGAAGGCTTTACAGCAAAAGACCAAACCCGGTTGCTATATGCGCTTACCCACACACCTAATGGCGTACTCAAAATGAGCGAAGATATCCCCAACTTAGTAGAGACTTCGCTCAATCTGGGTGTGTTGAAAACAGAAAAAGCGAGCGTTTGTATGCGGTATGCTCTACGCAGTAACGTTGAGAGTGAGCTTACCGTTTTAGAGCAGCAAATGCAATGTTTCGCTGACAGTGTAGCCTGCGAGGCGACTGTATCGGGACATTATCCGCCGTGGGAATATGCTAAGCAATCGCCTTTGCGGGAGATTTTCATACAATGCTATACTGCTCAGCGTGGTGAAAAACCCAAAATCGAAGCGATTCATGCAGGTCTGGAATGCGGTGTGTTTGCCTCTCGGATACAAGGGCTTGACTGCATTGCATGCGGGCCCGCTCTGTTTGATGTGCACACCGTCAACGAAAAGCTCAGCATCTCCTCTACCGAGCGTACCTATCAATTGCTGTTGAAAATTTTAGAAAATTGCAAATGAGATTTGCTTTTTTCTATAATAATATGTTATAATATTTTATATTATTAATTTTATAGGAGAATCTTATGGAAAACAAAGAATTCAAACCCTATATTCCGGCAGAAAAAGTGACGCCGGAAATCACCATTACATCTATCATGATGGGTGTATTGTTAGCGGTTGTATTCGGTGCAGCAAACGCATACCTCGGTTTGCGCGTCGGCATGACCGTTTCCGCCTCCATCCCCGCAGCAGTCATTGCAATGGGTGTTATCCGTATTATCATGCGGAAAAACTCTATTTTGGAAAGCAACATCGTGCAAACCATCGGTTCTGCCGGTGAATCCCTGGCGGCAGGTGCCATCTTCACTCTCCCCGCCTTATTCTTATGGGCGGCTGACGGAAAAACGGACAAGCCCGGTTTGCTCGAAATCACTTTGATTGCCCTCATCGGCGGTCTGCTGGGTGTTTTCTTCATGGTACCGTTGCGCAATGCTCTGATTGTGAAAGAACACGGCACTCTGCCCTATCCCGAAGGAACGGCTTGTGCTGAGGTGTTACTTGCCGGCGAAGAAGGCGGTGCTAACGCATCCACCGTTTTTGCAGGCATGGGTTTTGCCGCCTTGTTCAAGTTCATCATCGATGGCTTGAAATTGGTTTCCAGCGAAATCTCTGTTCGTTTCAAAGGTTTTGCAGGTGAAATCGGCAGCCAAATCTATCCCGCTGTTATGAGCGTTGGTTTCATCTGCGGCGCGCGTATCTCCTCCTACATGTTTGCAGGTGGTGTGCTCAGTTGGATGGTGCTCATTCCGTTAATGGTATTATTCGGTAACAACATCATTATCTACCCCGGTACCGAAGCTATCGGCGACATCTACGCTGCCGGCGGTGCTTCTGCTATTTGGAGTACGTATATCCGTTACATCGGTGCAGGCGCACTTGCGGCGGGCGGTATCATCAGCTTGATTAAATCCTTGCCGCTTATCGTTAAGACCTTCAGCGGTGCAATGAAAAGCATGGCAGGCGGCACGACCACAGGCAACGCACGTACCGAAAAAGATATCAACATCAAAGTGGTGCTCATCTGCATTGCCATCCTCACCCTCTTGGTATGGTTGATACCGGCAATCCCGGTTTCCTTGATTGGAGCTATCATCATCGTGGCATTCGGTTTCTTCTTTGCAACCGTATCGTCTCGCATGGTTGGTTTGGTCGGCAGCAGTAATAACCCTGTTTCCGGCATGGCAATTGCGACCTTGTTGATTGCAACTGTTATCCTAAAACTCACCGGGGCATCCGGCGTCGCAGGTATGTGCAGTGCTATTGCTATCGGTTCGGTCATTTGCATTGTTTCCGCTATCGCAGGTGACACTTCCCAAGACTTGAAAACCGGTTATCTGCTCGGTGCTACACCTCGCAAACAACAAATCGGTGAAATTATCGGTGTTGTTGCCTCTGCGCTGGCCATCGGCGGTACCTTATACTTGTTGGATGCCGCTTGGGGCTTTGGTTCCGACCAACTCGGCGCTCCGCAGGCGACCCTAATGAAACTGATTGTCGAAGGCGTTATGGGTGGCAATCTGCCGTGGGGACTGGTTATCATCGGTGTTTGCATCGCTTTGGTAATCGAGCTCATCGGTATCCCTGTTTTGCCGTTTGCT
Source organism: Acutalibacteraceae bacterium (assembly GCA_045634325.1). Classification (GTDB taxonomy): domain Bacteria; phylum Bacillota; class Clostridia; order Oscillospirales; family Acutalibacteraceae; genus URNF01. The sequence goes on from JAZRAA010000020.1 coordinate 46,350, forward strand.
ATCGGCATTTACCTACCGGTACAACTCAATGCTTGCATTATGGTGGGTGGCCTTGTCCGTCTCGCTCTTGATAAACTCAAACGCAACGACGACGAGAAAAAAGGTATCGTCAACGACGGTATCCTATTCTGCTCCGGTATGATTGCCGGCGAAGGCTTGGTGGGTATTCTGCTCGCTTTGCTCGCTGTATTTGGTTTGGATTCCGTACTGGACTTGTCTGCTCGTTTGGGTATTCCCGCTATCGTCTCTGATATCGGCGGTATCGTATTGTTTGCTATCACCATTTTCACCGTACTGAAATTCTCCTTGTGGAAAAAACGTGGTGCGAAATGAAAAAGAAACAAGTTGAAACAGAAAACTTCTTAGATAAAAAGCCGCTACGACATCCCGATTTGCAATGGGAAACTGACCAAAACGGTCTGGTAACATTGGCGATTGAAAACAAAGGCGTTTTCAATCGCATCGCCCAAAAAATATTTAAGAAGCCAAAAATCAGTTACGTTCATTTGGACGAGATGGGTAGTTTCATTTGGCCGTTGTTAAACGGTGAAAAGGACATTACGGCACTGGGCGAGCCGGTGGACGCACATTTCGGCGAAAAAGCATATCCGTTGTATGAACGACTTGTCAAATACCTGAAAATATTAGAAAGCTATCACTTTATAGTATGGAACGAATAAAAAAGTCCCCCGAAAGAATATTCCGGGGGACTTTTCTTATTATTTTAATTGCTCGTGCCATTCGGTTTCTTTAAAACCTACGAGAACAAAACCCTCGCCAATAAGCAACGGACGTTTAACAAGCATACCATCGGTTGCCAGCAAAGACAGCATCTCGTCATCACACATACTCGGTAATTTATCTTTTAAAGCGAGTGATTTATACAACAAACCACTGGTATTAAAAAAGCGTTTTAAAGGTAATCCGCTTTTTTGATACCACTGTTCTAATTCAGTTTTAGAGGGGTTTTCCAAGCGAATATCACGCAACTGATAAGCAATCCCATTTGCATCCAACCAGTTTTGCGCTTTTTGGCAGGTGGTACATTTGGGATAACAAACAAATAGCATCCTATTCTCTCCTTTACAGAATCGTAACCAATTCTTCCATGGTTTTGCGCTTCTTAGGACGTACACTTTCTTCGGCAGAATAACCGAGCGTTATAATCAAGCGCACCTTGTCCTCAATGCCACATAATGCCTGTATTTTATCGCTGTCCAGCCAACCAAGAATGCAGCTGCCTAGTCCCTGTACAGTGGCTTCTGCGGTCATATAAGCGGCTGCAATACCAATATCCATTGAGCGATAATCGTTATCTTTGATTTTAGCGCCCAGAGCAGCCGTTTTGACGTAAGGCTGTTCGGATATGATGATAAGTACAGGCGCTTGGTCTGCAAAGTTGTTGATACCCATGCTTTTGGTGGTGAGCGCAACTTCCTTTGCTAATTCGCCTCTACACACTGTAAAGTGGTAGGGCTGTCCATTACAAGCAGACGGCGATAAACGTCCCGCCTCCAAGATAGCCTGTATTTTTTCGTCTTCAACAGGTCTATCTGTATCATATTTACGACACGAATGGCGTAAATCTACTATTTCCGAAAAATTCATGGAAATACCTCCAAGTTTTATGATGGTTACAGTATAGCACATTCCATAACATACTGCAACAAAAGAAAAAAGCCGCACGTTGTGCGGCTTTTGTTAGTACCAAATACCCTAAGAACTGAATAAAGGAGACGATAAAAATCGAAGAAAGATGTGATGCATCAACATACACCAAAAACGATTGAACTGATTAGGTAAGTGACGAAGGTCAAGCCCTCGGTCTATTAGTACTGCCAAGCTGAAGGTGTCACCACCCTTACACATGCAGCCTATCACCATGTAGTCTT
>JAZRAA010000021.1:0-1009 GCA_045634325.1 Acutalibacteraceae bacterium
CAACGAAGCGTACGTGGACGGTAACGACACCCACACCTTGATTTTCGGCGCAACAGGTTCTAAAAAGACGCGTCTTTTCTGTATGCCGTTGCTCGGTTTGTTCGCAGGTGCAGGCGAGTCGTTTGTTGTGACCGACCCGAAAGGCGAACTGTACGCTAAAACGGCAGGTTTCGTAAAATCCAAAGGGTATAAAACGGTGGTATTAAACTTCCGTGACATTGGTCTTGGCGATATGTGGAACCCGTTGTCTTTGCCGTATGAAATGTATCATTCGGAAAATAAAGAACAGGGCGTTTCGATGCTCAACGATTTTGTCACCACCATTGCCGAACCGCAAAAGGCTACCACCAACGACGCGTTTTGGCCTGAAATGGCGAGCGCGTATGCACTTGCCAACCTGTTGTTGATGGCGGAATGCGGTACGGCGGATGAAATGAACGTGGGTTCTTTAGCGCGCCTTTGCAGCGGCAGCAGCGAAGAATCTTTGACACGGCTTTCGCAACATATGAGCGAAGAAACGGTAGCCGGTTTGAACTTTAAGGGCGTGTTGGTCGCTCCCGACAGAACGCGCCGCAGTATTCTCCCGGTGTTGTACGGTATGGTCCGTATTTTCAACACCCAACCAAATCTTACCAAAATGCTCAGCGGCAACACGGTGAATATGCGTATGTTCGGCAGGGAGAAAACGGCGGTGTATATCATCGTGCCGGACGAAAAAACCACCTATCACTTCCTTGTGACTACCTTTATTAAACAAGCGTACGAAGTGTTGATTGCGGAAGCGCAAAAGGAAAAAGATTTCCGTTTACCCGTGCGTGTAAACTTCGTGTTGGATGAATTTTGTAATATCCCGAAGGTGCCGGATATGCCTGCCATGATTTCGGCGGCGAGAAGCCGTAATATGCGGTATTATCTGGTGGCACAAAGTATGCATCAATTGAAAGGAAAATACGGCGAAGACGCGGATACTATTAAAGGCAACTGTGATAACTGGGTGTTCTTAACGTCT
>JAZRAA010000022.1:0-7442 GCA_045634325.1 Acutalibacteraceae bacterium
TACGCCACGCCAGTAATGCGCTGTCATGATGTTCCAACAAAAGGCGGTTTTGCGGCGTCTGCTGGTTGCCCAACGCCACATTTCCCGCCCTTCGTGTAGCTATCCGCGCTTTACTTGCTCGACTTCTTCGCGGTAGAATGCGGCTTCTCGGCGGGCTTATACGTGCCGTCTTTAATCCGCTCTGCCTTAGTCTTGAACCCCGGAGAGAACTTCAAGTCTCCCTCTTTCCACGTGAATCGGTCGCTACGGTCATTCTTCGTCGCCATTTCAATACCTCCCTAAAAGTTCACGCAAGCGTATGACTTTTGACGCCATAATTATACCACATTGCTTGATGGTTGTCAACTGCGCTCACTTCGGTACAACGTCAAGAGTGACAAGCGGTTTCCCGTTCTTTTCTGTTACGTCAGTAACCTTGTAGGTTGTTCCTCGCGGAATCAGAAATTCGTATTCTGACTTATGCTTGCTTACGGGAGCGACATACATTCCGTTTCCTTTGCCAGCCGGGACATTTATTTTGTATATGATAGCGCCGCCAAATGCCGCCTGACTATCCGCTGACGTAGACGTATATCCCTTGTCAGTGACCTTTTGTCCAACAACATATTTCTTGATGTCCTCCACGGTATTATAGCCGCCCAACAGAGACGCGCTTGAACCGCGCATAACTGTAATAGGTTGCGTAAGTTCCGACTTCGCAAGCGCCGCGTCCATATTTTTGACAACTTCACCGTAATGCTGATTCTGATTCAACGTGCCGTTTCTCAGATACTTGTTAATCGAAAGATATGCGCTTCCTGTATACTCGATAACAGCGCTTTTTTCGTCAGGAGTAATAGCCTTGCTCCAATTAGGGTAAATTCCATCCTTCCCGCTGACATTAAAAAACGCTTCCGCGTCATAATGGTCGCTAAATGCTTTCGGTGGCGTTGCGCGTTTTGCGCCGCGCTTTCCGCCTCTGCTACCCTTGGCCATTTTGAAACCTCTTTTCCGTGAATCGCGGGATTCGCTCAATGTCTCCCGGCAAATTATCAAGTTCCGTCCCGTACAGAAACACCTTGCGCGGATTCAGCGTTTTGTACATGCGCCCGTATTCTTCCCTGAAAATATCCGCGCCGCTTTGCTTTCCCGTCCACATGGACGAAATCAGGACAATTCCGCCTTCCGGCTCGCCTTCAAGGTACCAGTCAAAAGAGCGCGGGTCTGTGCTTGCGCGTATCGTCGGAATGACGGTTAAACCCGCGTCTTGCAGATACTTCCCCACCCAGTGTTTCCGGTAGTGGTTCCATATCTGCGCCGCAAGCGGCATATCGCCATACGGCGAAAAATCCGGCGTCGCAACGCATACGTAGCGAGAAAGTTTCTCCACGTACTTTTGCGGATTCTTCCACAGCCTTTCAAACTGGTAGTCATCCACAAAGAAATGCACGGCTTTCCCTTCCGGGTCTTTGTCGGACAGGACGTAATTGAAGCCTATCCATTCCCGGATTTCCGGTAGCTCATACACGGGCTTTAGAGCGGGTATATCGTACTTTCCGACGCCCTCAAATTGCGCCTTGTCAAGATTCAGAATGTCGCATACGGCTTGTTGCGTTCGCTCTTTCGCCTGTTCGTGACGTTCTTCCCGCTCTTCTATCAACGTGTCAAAGCCGAAATCAAAATTCCCGAAATCCAGCCCTTCAAGTTCCGTCTGTAGCAAATCCAAATCCCACGTCGCAAGCGTGTTTGTCTGGTTGTCGAGTAGCCGATACTTCCGCTTTTGCTCATCCGTCAAGCCCGGAACAATGCAAATCTCGCATTCCTTCCAGCCAATCCGACGTAAGGCGGCGTATCGCGTATGACCTGCCAGTATGACAAGGCTTTCATCCGTGACAATAGGCGCACAGTATCCGCATTGCCTGATAGATTCCGCCACGGCGTCTATTGCGTCGCCGTTCTTGCGCGGGTTGCGCTCATAGGGTTTGATTGCGGATAGAGACACGCGCCGGAGTTCCATGGATTCACCGCCTTGAAAAATTTTCAGAGAATGCGCAAAAAGGGCTTGACAAACTATTCATTGAATGGTATACTAACAATCGCAAGGAACCCAACCAACAAACAGGAGGTAAATGGAAATGGGACTGGTACTGAAAAGAGCGTACACCTTCTATGAAGCCGAAGGGAAACACCACAACGCCGTATGCGGCCTTCCTGAAATCTGTGAAGCGCAGGAAATTGCAAAGGCCATTGTCGCAGAGGATATGGGAGCGCGGAAACAGGCCGCTTTCATCCGTGAAAACTGGAACGGGCGCGGATTTCTGGAAGATTTCGCGTCGGAAGTTAGTGAAGCGGTTGCCGCGCTTATTGGTGTCTGACAATGACGGACATCGCTATTCAAGCGGCGTTTGCCGCCGCGCCGGGATACCCAAACGCGGACGCATTCGCCGCTGATTTTAGCGGCAATGCCCGCGTATTGTGGGACGTAGCCTGTTTGCCGTTCCGGGACTTTCTCGCGCTGACAGGCCATACACGCGCCGGGCTTGCGCGGAAGTATTGCATTCCGCTTGTTACGCTCGACCAGTGGTTAGCAGGGAAGCGAAATCCGCCGCCGTATGTGCGGCTTTTGTTGGCGGAATGCACGGGAATCATTAACAGGAGGGATTTTGAATGAAGGCCTTGACGGTTATGCCGCCTTACGCTATGCAGATATGGGCGCGGCAAAAGGACATTGAATATCGTTCGTGGAAAACGGACTATCGCGGCGATATTCTGATAACATCCAGTTCCCGCCGTGTGCGGGATTGCGTGTGCGGTTACGCTCTGTGCGTTGCGGAACTGTACGACATCACGCCGCGCATGGGCTATAACACGGACACGAAACGGGATGAACCGATTCCGGGCGCGTACCAGTGGCATTTGCGCAACATCCGGCCTATCAAGCCGTTCCCGATTAAGGGCAAGCTCAACCTGTGGGAGACGGAAAAGGTAGGCGTGACTGAGGCGAACCTTGAATTTCTGCCACGATACCCGGAGGACGGCGTGTCGGAGGACGTGGAAAACGCGTGGTATGATGAATATATTGCGCCAATCACCTATGCGCCGCGCAAGCGGTAGACCTGTTCTTGCGTCACATACTCTTCGGAGAGCGGAACGTGTATTTCCTTATGGAATGCCTTCCGCTCTTCTTCGTTGGCGAAAACAATGACGGTATACCAGTTTACAGCACCTTCCGATTTTTGGCGTTTCTCCATATTCGCCCTATCCTCTTTAATAGCGCGGAGCTTGCCTTTTTCGGCGTCGGCTTCCGGCGTGTCGAACAACGCCGTAAACCGTTCGTCACCGTCAAAGAGGAATTGCGCGGAGTTGTCGGAGAAACCCATTTCAGACAATGACAAGTCAAACTCTTCCGTCATCAATGCAAGGCGTTCCAAATCCCAATCGCCTTGACTGTCCGGGTTGTTCAACTGTACGTTTAGTTTTGCCTCTTCCCGTTCGTCCACGTCAATGACGCAGACGGTCAACTCGTAGTCTCCGCTCTTTTCCAGCGCGTCAAGCTGTTCAAGCCGTTGGTGCCCGCCGACAAGGTTTCCCGTGCGTCGGTTCCACGTAAGCGCGGAGACAAGGCCGCTTTCACGTATGGACTTGCGGAGCCGCTTCTTTGCGTCCTCATCCATGATACGCGGGTTATACTCCGCGTTTTGGATTTGGTCGCGGCGTATCGTCTCCGTCTCAAAGTTTTGGAACTTACTGACTGCCATAGAACTCCTCGCGTCTGACTACCACCTCAACCAGCGGATAAAGCCGTTTGATTTTCTCGAAATCGTCAGGCCATCTCCGCTTTGCCGTCAAGAGCGTCTTTCCTGTCCATCCGTGATAGGACGCGCCGAAAACCTTGCTGTCCTCTCCAAGATAGAGCTTTTTCACGCGCATATAGTCCAATATGTCGCGCTTTCGCCAATAGGCCACGGGATAGAATTTCCCGCTTTTGACGGCGACGCTTCCCGTGCTTTTTATCATTGCCCGCCGGACTGTGCTGTCGGCGATTCTCTCGCCGCCGCATACCCAATAAATCCCCGTCTTGTTCCGCACATAATCGTAAATATCGGAAACGGAAATAATGGGCACGTCATAGTCCGGTTCGCGGAACGCCCCGTATCTCATCATCGTGGACATTCCGAATGTCGGAAGTCTGATAATCTCCACGCCGTATTTCCGCTCGTACCAGCGCAGGGATTTTTCCTGAAAACTCAATCCCGGGCATGGATACATAAAAAACGGCGCGATTCTGTCAAAGAACCGGGCGCACAAATCCATAACAACGCAGGAATCTTTCCCCGTGGAAAATGATACAATCACTTCCCGCGTGATTTTGGACATTGTGCGGATAGGGTCATATAGCTCGCTGGACATTAGCCGCCGTCATGATGAACAGCGCGGCGATTAGACACGCTGAATCCCTTCTGACTTCTGCCGTCATTCGTCTGGTAAAAGCCCATGCGGAGTTTCCCGTCGCTACTGGGTCTCGCCCCGTACCAAATGCGGTCTCTCCCGCTACCGCTGACGAATTGAACGGCGGCTCGCGCCGCTTGCGACGCGGAAAGAACTTTGCTTCCAGCCATAAAAACCACATCCTTTCAAGTTGAAATGCTCTCTATGTACAGCCCATTGCGGGACGCCGGAAAGATTGAGACGCGGACAGCGCGGAAGACGCTGGGCGCGGTTCCGGCATTCCGCGCCGTCTCAAAGGAAGGATGAAAGAACATGAACAACTTGCGGTTGTTATCGCTAATTATAGCGCGAAACCGAAACTTTGTCAAGCGAAAAATCGCATAATTCACGGGAATTTCCCGAAAATCATGCGATTTTTTGTGACTGATTGGCTAATTCGCGGCGGCTTTCTCCACATCCAGTTCCATAACCGTCATAATAGCGTAATTCGCCAAATCAACCAACGTGTCGCGGACGCTCTCATCATGGACGGATTGCGCATTGTTGCGTGTCAGCGTCTTGAAACGGTTCAGTTTGTCCGAAAGGCGGATTCTCGCCATAGCCGCGCCTTCTTCAAGCCACGTTTTATGAAAGCTATCGCCGTAGTCGGCGTTCTTGCGCTCGTACAGCGCGTGGATTTCGTTGCAAAGCGCGGCGTGTCGTTCAACGTTCGTCATGTCGCGGCCTCCAAATCATCAAACACGACGGGAACAATCTCTTTCGCCTGACGCAACAGGTCGGCGCACAGGCGGCGAATATCCGGGTGCGCGGCCTTGCCGCAACGCAGACGGAAAATATGCCGCCATTCCCTGAGATTAGCGGTCACGTACAGCGTTGTAGCAGTGCAAAGCGGCAACACGGCGCGGGCGGTTTCAGGCGATACGCCGCTTTGAAGCATGAATCTGTATGTTTCGTCGGCTGTCTCACAGAGGGACTTCCATTTAAATTCGGATGATGAATCCCACGGCAATTCATGCGGACGGATAACCTCAATTCCGGCCTCATAGCGGACATAGCGCGTTGATTCCTGAGTAAACGCTACGCCGATACGGTGGCGCGTCAGTTCATTTGCGATTGCGCGGTCGGTGCGGATAGTCGCCGACAAGGAAACGTGCTCCAATACGGATTCATGCCCCCAATCAATGAGTTTTCGCACAAGGGCGCAATCAGATTCAAACCCGGTTCCGGCGCTCTTGTGGGAAATTCTCGCGGCGTCGGCGATTTTCTCAATGATTTCCCGTCCGGTCAAGTCGGATTTCAAACGGGCATACGGTTCAACGATTTTCATAGTGTTTCCTCCTTTACGCGCTTTCCGTCTTAACTTTCGCCGCCATTTTCCGCGCTTCCACGGGAATATGGCATTTAGCCGCGTTTTGGCAACGTTTGAACGTACAGTTCAAGCAAGCGTCGCATTCGGCGCGGTTCATGCGCTCCTGAGCTTCCAACCGCTTTTTCTTGCGTTCTTTTTCCGCGCCGTTTTTCGTTGGAGTGCGGCGATATTCAACGCCGGATTCCAGACACCAGCGTTTCACAGCCTCCGCGCCGCACTTGTATTTTTTGCGCAGTTCGTTCAAACTGTGCAACGGCGCAACGTCCGAAAAATCGGCTGGAATCTGGCGCATTTTCGCCCGTGGAATGCGGATTCCGTGTTTCGGCATTTCCGTCACGTCTCCAAAATGCGGATTCCGTTTCGATTGAGCATGAGTTTCCGCTTGATTTCATACTCTTTCGTTTTTTTGCCCTTCACATCTTCCACAACAAGCCGCCAATAATCGGGTAAAGCTATGCTCCCGCCTACCGGTTCCTCATAGCTAAAATCAGCGACATATTGCAAGGCGCGTACAGTCTCGCCCGTGTCTGCGGCTTTGTACGCCTCTTCCAGCGTGAAATGCGGTTGCAAGCGCAGATTGCGGATATGTCCGGCGCGTTGCATAAGCAGAAGTTGTTGGTACCGTTCCGCTTCTTTTGCGCTGTCAAATGTGATTCCGTTCACGGCGGTTTTCCGGTTCCTGTATTTGCTTACACGCATATTCTTCACCTCAATTCCGTTTTTAAGCCGCCTTGACGCGCCTTTCTCTTTGCGCGGCTCTTGTTACGCTCCACACTGAAAAGCGCGTCTAAGGCAAAGCGTTCGCCTTGTGGCGGCGGTTATTTCCCATTCTCCAACTTGCGGCGCACTTTCTGCACAAGAAAATCCCAACATGCCCCCCTATCCGTCATAACATCCGCACGGCGCCCCGCAAAGGCAACCCGGCGAATCTGGAAAGAGACTGTCGAAAGAGATTTGCGCGTCCTCAAAGGCCTTGTTGCGCAAATACTCTTCACGGTATTCCTCCCATGACCAGCTACGGCCTAAGCCCTTGACGGTTTTCAGCGTCGGCGCGGCGTTACGCTCCATAGCGATTGCGCGGTCAAACAGTTCCGGGTATTTCTCCCACAGTTCCCGGATTTCCGCTTTCTTCATCGACGGGCAAAAAAAGCAAGAGCTCTTTCCGGGTTTTGGAAGTCCTTCCGCCTCAATCACGCGGACGCAATCGGCGCGTGTCCAGCCCCAATCATAGAGCGGGTAATGGTGGGCGTACTTCTTATTCAGCGCGTCCGCCTCCGCCGCGTGTTCTACGCGGCGTTTCTCTCCGGCGTCATAACCAATGTATTTATCCACTCTGCCCCCCCCCGCCCAAATTGCTTGACAGCGCGGGTCGTTGTTGCACAGCTTTTCTTGCGTTCCTATCTTATGCTTCAAGGAACACTTTTTGAAACCATACGCAATCGACGGCAAAGTGTTGGATTTCAGGCTTTCCGCTTCCAGCGTCATCCGCTCCCCGTCTTTGTTGAAATAGCGCGTGACGTTGATTTCAGGAAGTCCGCGCTCTTTCAGCCATGCGCCGAAAGTCTCAATGAACTGGTAGGTATGCGGTTGTTCGCCGCCCGTGTCGGCGAACGTAATCAGGTCTATCGGAATGCCGCGCTGATAC